>JBEEFT010000084.1:0-19487 GCA_041166225.1 Actinomycetota bacterium
CTGACCTCGGGCGCCCAGTGCGGATCCTGCTCGTCGAGGACAGCCCATCGGATGTCGCGATGACGATCGCAGCGTTGCGCGACGGCCGCATCGCCAACGACTTGCAGCACGTGGAGGACGGCGAAGAAGCGATGGCGTTTCTGAAACGCGTGCATCCCTACGAATCGGCGTTCCGGCCCGACTTGATCATCCTCGACCTGAACCTGCCTCGCATGGACGGGCGCGAGGTACTGGCCGAGGTCAAGGCCGATCCCGACCTCCTGTTGATCCCCGTCGTCGTGTTGACGACCTCGGCCGCGGAGGAAGACGTCTTCCGGTCCTACGCCCTTCACGCCAACGCTTATGTGACCAAGCCGGTTGGGTTGGAGGCGTTCCTGGCTGCGGTGCGCGAAATCGAAGGGTTCTGGCTCTCGCTGGTCCGGCTGCCGGACCCATCGTGAGTACTACGTCTCGCGACGGGCGCCTGCTGATCGTCGAGGACGAACCGGCCGATGCCCTTGTGGTGCGCGCGCTGCTGTCGGAAGCCGGCGGCCCGTCGGACACTATTTGCGTGGCGTCGCTCGCGGAGGCGATCGAATCGATTCGCGGCGGCGATGTGGCGGCGGTCCTGCTCGACCTGGGCTTGCCCGACGCGGATGGCCTCGAGGCGTTGGCCGGCATTCTCCACACGCAGCCCGACCTGTCGGTGATCGTGCTCACGGGTCGCGACGACGACGAACTCGGTATGCGCGCGGTGTCCGCCGGCGCGCAGGACTACCTCGTCAAGGGCAAGGTGAGCGGCGAACTGCTCGTCCGCGCGCTGCGCTACGCCGACGGGAGGTCCGACGCCGTTCACGCCATCGCACACATGGCAGCCATCGTGGAGTCCTCCGACGACGCCATCTTCAGCACCTCACTCACCGGCGAGGTGCGTACGTGGAACCGGGGCGCAGAACAGCTCTACGGCTTCACGGCCGAAGAAATGATCGGCCAGGAGGTCTGGCCGATGGTGCCACCCGAACTTTGGCCCGAAACGCAAGGCGCGGTCGCCCGACTCGCGTCCGGTGACCTCATCGACCACTTCGAGACTCGCGGTGTGCGCAAAGACGGTTCCACGATCGACGTGTCCGTACAAGCGTCGCCCATCCTCGAGCACGGCGCCGTCGTCGGCGTTTCGATCGTCGCCCGCAACATCTCGGCGCGGCGCGAGGCCGAGGTGAGCCTCGCTCGGAGCGAGGCTCGCCTGGCCGAAGCGCAGCGCGTCGCGGGCGTTGGCAGCTGGTGGGTCGACGTGCAATCGGGGCGCCTGCAATGGTCCGACGAGTTGTTCCGCCAGCTCGGTTATGAGCCGGGCGAAGTTGAACCGACGCTTGCACTCCTGTTCGAGCGCGTGCATCCCGACGACCGGGAAGGCCTTCGGGCCTCGGTGTCGCTCTCGTTCACCGAGAATCGAACCAGCGACCGCGAACACCGGGTCGTACTGCCCGACGGATCAGTGCACTGGCACGCGGTGCACACTGTGCCCGTAGTCGACGACGACGGAGTCGTAGTCAGCGTGCACGGCACTGCGCAGGACGTCACCCAAGCCCGCGAGCGCGAGGCGCAAGTGCGCTTCCAAGCGCAACTGCTGAGCGCCGTCGGCGAGTCGATTGTCGCGAGCGACCTGTCCGGGGTGATCAGCTACTGGGGGCCTGGCGCCGAGGCGCTCTACGGCTGGACCGCCGAAGAGGCCGTTGGGCGCACGGTGTACGACGTTGTCCCCACGAGGCTCACGCCAGCGCAGGCCTTGGACATGCGAGACCATCACGCGCGGGGTGAATCATGGACGGCCGTTGTCGAGGTAAGACGCCGCGACGGCAGCTGGTTCCTCGCGCAGATCACCAACACCCCGGTTGTCGACGCCGAAGGGCACACGATCGCAATCACCGGACTCTCCGCCGATGTCAGCGTCCGCGAAGAAGCGACGGCTCGCCTCGAGCGAGCGCGCGATCACGCCCTAGAGGCGTCGCTGCTGAAGTCGAACTTCATCACCAACGTGAGTCACGAGATTCGCACGCCGATGAACGGTGTTCTCGGTATGACCGAGCTACTCCTCGAAACTCCGCTCGACGCTCGGCAGCTCGAGTACGCCGAGGCGGCGCGGGACAGCGCCGATTCGCTGTTGCACATCATCAACGATCTCCTCGACATCTCCAAGATCGAGGCCGGACAGCTCGCACTGGAGTCGATCGACTTCAGCACCGCGACCGTGATCCAAGACGTCGCCGAGTCATTCGCCGCCGCGGCGGAGGCGAAAGGCGTTGAGTTGGTGGTGGACATCGACGACGACCTGCCGGTCGCGATGCGGGGAGACCCACTGCGCTTGCGACAGGTGTTGACGAACCTGCTCGCTAACGCCGTCAAATTCACGAACGCGGGTCACATCGCGGCGCGATGCCGTGTCGTGACGAGTGATCTGGGCGCCCTTGTGGTCCGCCTCGAAATCGAAGATACGGGCATCGGTATGGCGCCGGCGACAGCGGCGCGCGTCTTCGAACCCTTCGCACAAGCGGACTCGTCGACGACCCGGGTGTACGGCGGCACGGGCCTGGGCCTGTCGATTACGCGGCAACTCGTCGAATTGATGGACGGGAAATGCGGCGTGGTTTCGGAGCTGGGCTCCGGCAGCACGTTCTGGGTGGAACTTTCCCCGAGCCCAGCCGGGCGACGGGGCGCGACGTTTCACCTCGAGACGTACAGCGACATTTTGACCGGCACGCGAATCCTCGTCGCCGACGACAACGCAGTGGTCGCCGACGTCGTCGCTCGATACCTTCGCTGGTCGGGCGCCGAGGTGACGACGGTCGGCTCGGGAGCGGCTTCGGTCGCCGCTATCGGTGCGGCGAGCGACGGCGGTACGCCGTTCGAAGTCGCGGTTGTCGACATGCAGATGCCGGACATGACGGGCCTCGAGGTTGCGTCCACGATCGCGGCGCTCGACATCGCGCGGCCGCCGGCGATCGTGGTCATGACGACGTCGACGAACGATCGGGCGCTCGTCGACATTGGCTCCTTCGGAATCGTCGGTGAATTGGCCAAACCGATCGCGCGCGATTTGTTGCGCCGCCGCATCTCCGAAATCGTGTCCGGCGTCGACTCGCCGGACAAGCACGTCACCCCAGACGAGGCGACGCCTGGCCGCGGCGTGATCCTTCTCGCCGAGGACAACCCCATCAATCAGAAGGTCGTCGCCGCCATGCTGACGTCCGAGGGCTACGCCGTGTCTGTCGTGAACGACGGGCGGAAGGCGGCGGATGCGGCGCGCAGCAGCCACTACGACGTCGTGCTCATGGACTGCCAGATGCCGAAGATGGACGGCTACGAAGCCACCGCTGCGATCCGGGCCGAGGAGTCGACTGGTGCCCGCGTGCCCATCGTCGCCCTCACGGCGAGCGCGATGGCCGAAGACAAGGAGCGCTGCCTCAGCGCCGGGATGGACGACTACCTCGCCAAACCGGTCCCCAAAGCAGAATTGCTCGCGGCGATCGCTCGGTGGGTGCCGGCGACGCAAGCGAGCTGACCGCGGTCAGACCATCGTCTGGCCACCGCTGGTATTCAGCGCTTCGCCGGTGATGTAGTTGCCGTCGGCACTCATAAGGAACGCGATCGCGTTGGCGACGTCGTCGGCGGTCTGCATGCGGCCGAGCGGGATCTCGCGATCAATCCAGCCTTGGAACCCACCGGGGCCGCCACCGAGGACCGCCTCGATCTGACCGTCCTTGTTGAGCAGGTCGGTATCCACGGTGCCGGGGCACACGGCGTTGACGGTGATCCCCGCGGGGCCGAGTTCGATCGCCCACGTCTGAGTCAGCAGGATGATCCCCGACTTGGCCGCGCAGTACGCACCGAGCATCGGTATCCCCTTCTTGCCCGCCTGCGACGACACGCTGACGATCGCGCCTTTGGTGCCGGCCGCCATCATGCGCGCCGCGCACGCTTTGGTCACGAGGAACATCGAGCGCAGGTTCAGCGACACGATCTTGTCGAACTGGTCGGCGGGCAGGAACGTGAGCGGACCCATACCCATCCCAAAGCTGCCGCCGCCCACGACGTTGGCGACGAGCGAGATCTCACCAAGCGTCGTGGTGGCTTCGGCCACGGCCGCTTCGACCTGCGCCTCGTCGGTGACGTCGGCCTTGATTCCGACCGCGCGCCGGCCCATCGACTCGATCTCTTGCACGATCGTTTCGAGGTCGGTCGGCTCGGCTACCGCGTGCGACGGGAAGTCGGCCATCGGAGCGCCGAGATCGATGCACGCAATGTCGGCACCTTCACGCGCGAGACGCAACGCGGTTGCCCGGCCGATCCCGCGCGGCCGCGCCGCTCCCGTGACGAGCGCGACCTTGCCTGCAATTCCTTCGAGCATGCGCGAACGCTATTCGTCCTGCGCTAGTCGCGGTCGGGAATCTGGCGCCATCGGGACTGGGCCAGTGCGTTCAGCGCCCACGCGATCATTCCCGCGGCCACGAGAAGGCATATCGGACGACCGTTGGGCTGGTGCACCAACGTCGACAGCGACTCGTCGAGACTCTTCGGCTCTCCCGGGTCGAAGCGCCACGCCGCCAACGCCAGGAACCACCCCACGAGAGCGAAGGCCAGCGCATGACCGACGTTGCCGATCGCCTCGACGGGACCTGCGATTCGCCGAGCGCGGGCGTCCATTCGCTTGCGGTCCCAATGCTTCTCGTAGCGACGCGTCACGGCGCGGTAGACGTTGAATGCCGCGGCGCCGAGCAACGCCAGGGCAACCGCGCCCACGAGCACGCGACCGCCGGGCCACCCGAGCACTCGCGCCGTGAGTTGTTCTTGGCGCCCTGAGTCCGCTCCGCCGTTGTGGGTCAGCAGTTGGAACGTCGACAGCGCGAACGAGGCGTAAATCGCGGTTCGTCCGGCGGCGACGAGTCGGTGCGACCAGTGTCCCGACCGCTCGCCGTCACGTTTACGCACAGCCTCGGCCACCGACCACACCACCATGGCCGTGAACCCGACCAGGAGAACCAGCAGGAGCAGTCGCCCGAACGGCTGGCGGGCAACGGTATGCAGTGCCCCGCTCTTGTCGGGTTGGGCGCCGGGTTTCGGGTTGCCCTCGAATGCCAAGCGGACGGCCAGCGTGCCGGTGAGCAGCCAGATTGCGGCGCGGGACGCCAAACCGGCGCGGCCGGCGACTTCGACTAGTCGGTCGTTGGTAGGCACGGCGGTTGCCGTACCCCGAACGAGCCCACCGCTTAGACCTCCATGACGATCGGCACGATCATCGGCCGGCGCCGGGTTCGGTCGCTCACGAACTTGCCCAGCGCCGAGCGCGCCGTCTTGCGCAGCATGTCGACGTCGGCGGTGACGACACCAGTGTTGTTGTGCGCCGTGTTGGCCACCGCCACCCGCACCGCCTCACGCGCCTCGTCGAGCAGGTCCTCGGCCTCGGGCGCGTAGACCCAGCCCCGCGTGATCACTTCGGGACGCCCGATTACGTCACCAGACTTGCTGTCGACGGTGACCACCACGATCACCACGCCTTCTTCACCGATCACCTTGCGGTCGCGCAGCACGCCTTGGCCGACGTCGCCGACGATGCCGTCGACGTACAGGTAACCCGCGGGCACGCAGTCGTCGAAGTCGATGCCAGCGTCGCTCAACACCACAACGTCGCCGTCTTCGCACAGCAGCACGTGGTTGTCGCTCATACCGAGTGACTTGGCCAACCTCGCGTGATGCGTGAGGTGACGGAATTCCCCGTGCACCGGAATGAAGAACTCAGGCGTGGCGAGCGTGAGCAACGTCTTGAGCTCTTCGCCCTTGGCGTGGCCCGACACGTGCACGCGCGCGATGCCGGAGTGCACCACGTCGCAGCCGAGGCGGTGCAACCCGTCGATGACCTTGCCGACGTTCATCTCGTTGCCGGGAATCGCGTGCGACGACAAGATCACGACGTCGCCCTCGCCCACCTTCAAGCGCCGGTTCTCGCCCGCCGCCATCAGCGCGAGGGCACTCATCGGCTCGCCCTGCGATCCGGTGGAGATTACGCATTGTTGCTCGGGCGGGAAGTCGCCAATGTCGTCGATGTCGACGATCGCCTTGTCGGGCACCGTGAGCAGGCCCATCGAACGCGCCATCGCAACGTTCTTGCCCATCGACCGGCCGAGGGTGGCAATGACGCGTCCGTTCGCGACGGCGGCGTCCATCAGCTGCTGGATGCGGTGGATATGGCTGGCGAAGCACGTCACGATCACGCGCTTGTCGGGGTTGGCCCGGAACTGATCGCGCAGCACCTCGCCGATCGCGGTTTCCGAAATGGTGTGGCCGGGTTCCTCGGCGTTGGTCGAGTCGCCCAGCATCAGGCGGATGCCGTCGCCCGAGGCGATCGCTCCGATGCGAGCAATGTCGGTGGTGCGGCCGTCGACCGGCGTGAGGTCGAGCTTCCAGTCGCCGGTATGGAAGATCACACCCTGAGGCGTGTGTATCGCAATCGCGAACGCGTGGGGGACGGAATGGGTGACGGGAATGAACTCGACGTCGAACGGACCGATTTTGCGACGCTCGCCGTCGACCACGGGGTTGAACGATGTGCGACTGGTGAGGCCGGCCTCGTCGATGCGGTTTCGGGCCATGCCCAGTGTCAGTGCCGACCCGTAGAGCGGGAACTTGAGGTCGCGCAACAGGTATGACAGCGCGCCGACGTGATCTTCATGGCCGTGCGTCAGCACGCACGCTTCGACGCGATCGGCGTTCTGGCGCAGGTAGGTGAAGTCGGGCAACACCAAGTCGACGCCGGGCATGTCGAGGTCGGGAAACATGAGCCCGCAGTCGATGATCAGCAGCCGGTTGTCGACCTCGACGACGGCACAGTTGCGGCCGATCTCGCCGAGCCCACCTAGGAATACGACGCGTACAGGTGCTGGCACTACGAGATCTCACTCATTAGGCGACGAACTTAGGTGCCGCGAGCGACCCCAAGGAGGCAAGCAGCGATTCGGCCGCGGCGTCGAGTTCGTCGGAACCGGCGCCCATCGGCAGGCGGCACTGTCCCACAGCCAAACCGAGTTGGCGCATCATCGCCTTGGTCGGCAGCGGATTCGGATAATCGTCGCTGCCCTCGAACTCATACGACGACACGAGATCGGCGTTCAGTTCCATCGCCCGCTGCACGTCGCCCTTGGCAAACGCGGCGATCATCTCCTGCTGCGCCGCGCCGGTCCAATGGCTCGCTACGCCGACCACGCCGCAGGCGCCAACCGCGAGGAACGGCAGCGTCATCGAGGAGTCACCCGAGTACAGATCGAAGTAGTCCGGCGTATCGCGCACGAGCTTCGCGGTAGCGGCTGGATCCTTCGCCGCGTCTTTGTTGGCCACGATGTTCGGCGCGTCGGCCACCAACCGCAGGAACGTTTCGTGCGCGATCTTGCGGCCGGAACGAATCGGTATGTCGTAGAGCATCACCGGAAGGTCAGTGCACTCGGCGATAGCCATGAAGTGTCCGTACAGACCGGCTTGCGACGGCCGGTTGTAATAAGGCGTCACCGCGAGGATTCCCGCTGCGCCCGCATCCTTGGCCGCTTTTGTCATCTCTACGGAGTGCGCAGTGTCGTTCGTACCCGATCCGGCCACGATCGGGATCGTGACGGCGTCCGCTGCCGCCCGCCACGTGTTGACCCGCTCCTCGTCGGTGAGGGCGGGCGATTCGCCGGTGGTGCCGGTGACGATGAGGCCGTCGTTGCCGTTGTCTTGCAGGTACTTGGCAAGCCTTGCCACGCCGTCGTAGTCGACGTAGCCCGCGTCGTCCATCGGCGTGACCATCGCGGTAAGCACCGCTCCCCATCGTCCGGGAATGCTCACGATTCGTCCTCTTCCATGCCGGGCTCACTCCCGCGTTCGATGCCGAGGGTTGCGAGCAGGTCTTCGTGCAGTTCGAACCACACCGAGTGGTAGCTGTCGATCATCGGCTTCGTGAGCCAGTCGTGCTCGCCGGCTTCGACCCGTCGCCGCGCTTCGCCGAGTCGTGGACCGTAGCTGTCGAAGCGTGCGAGGGCATCGCCCAGTGCAGCGCAGATTGGTTGCGCGGCGCTATCGGTTTTGGCCAGGCGACCGAGCACCTCGGCGTCGTAGTCGGCGTCGTGATGCGTGTTCAGTTCGGGAGGGGTCTTGTTGTCGACGGGCGGCAACAGCTGCCAGTCGGTGCACAGCCGCAACAGCCCGGCGTTCAGCTCGAGAAACGCGCGGTACGCAGTCTGAACCGCCTCGCGCGCGCCGGCCGCGTGGAGTTCGACTCGCGCCAGTTCCGCGTCCTCGCCCCGTCCGAGATGCGTCAACGACCAACCCGGTAGGCGGCCCTCACGCAGCACCACGAACTCCTGCTCGCGGTGCTTCTCGAGCTCGGCGACGACGGTGTCGGTCGACAAGCCGGTGGTGGTGGCGATCTCGGGTGTCTCGGTGATCCCGCGCACGCGCAACACGTGCAGCGTCAAGAACGCCGGATCGGAGACGAACGCCACGGGACGACACTACGAGACACGTGGAAGTATCGGCTCCATGCGCGCTGCTCTGCTCAAGACGATTCCCGGTCAGCTCGAAATCGAAGAGGTCGTCATCGGCGAACCAGGACCCGGCGAAGTACTCGTGCGAACCGCGGCCGCCGGGTTGTGCCACAGCGACCTGCACTTCATGACCGGCGCCTACCCGTACCCGACGCCCACCGTGCTCGGCCACGAGTCGGCGGGCGTAGTGGAAGCCGTCGGCGCCGGCGTCACCTACGTCGAAGAAGGCGACCACGTCATCTCGTGTCTGTCGGTCTTCTGTGGCAAGTGCACCTACTGCCTCAGCGGACGACCCAACCTCTGTGCCAAAGAGGGCCTCAGCCGCGACGTCACCGGTCCGCAGCGGTTGTCTATGGCCGACGGCTCGCCGTGTTTTCAGTTCCTGCACCTGTCGAGCTTCGGTGAGCACATGCTCGTGCACGAAAACGCTCTCGTGAAGATCCGCAAAGACATGCCCCTCGACCGCGCTGCGCTCATCGGCTGTTCGGTGACCACGGGCCTCGGCGCCGTGTTCCGCACCGCCGCGGTGCCCGCGACATCGACGGTCGCGGTGATCGGTTGCGGCGGCGTCGGCCTGAACGTGGTGCAGGGCGCAGCGATCGCCGGCGCCTCGCGCGTGATCGCCGTCGACATGAACGCGACGAAGCTGGATCTCGCCAAGCAGTTCGGCGCGACCGACCTCGTCAACGCGTCGACGGGCGACGCCGTGTCACAGGTCCAGGAAATCACTGGAGGCGGCGTCGAGTATTCGTTCGAGGCCATCGGCCTGAAGCAGACCGCCGAGCAGGCGTGGCAAATGCTCGCGCCGGGCGGCACCGCGACAGTCGTCGGCATGATCCCGCTCGGCCAGTCCGTCGAGCTCAACGGCTTCGACTTCCTCGCCGAGAAAAAGATCCAAGGCTCCAACATGGGCTCGAACCGTTTCCGCTTTGACATGCCCCGCTACGTCGACCTCTACATGGACGGAAAGCTCAAGCTCGACGAACTCGTCTCCGCCCGCATCACGCTCGAAGACATCAACGACGGCTTCGAACAAATGAAAAAGGGCGAGATAGCCCGCTCAGTAATCGTCTTCGACTGACCGAACAGCAGACGCGCAACGAGGCTGTCTCGAAAGCCCACGTTCTAGCGAAAGCGCTTTTCTTTCGCTAGGTCGTGGGTGTCGAGACAGCCTCGTTGCGTAGCTAGGTCGTGGGTGTCGAGACAGCCTCGTTGCTGCTAAGCGACTAAGCGGATTGCGCGGCAAGCTCCCCGTTGGCCAACGCGAACATCTCGTATTCCTCGCCAGTGTCGGCCCAGTCTTCGAACGCGATCACGCCGAGTTCGGTGAACTTCTCTCGCAGCCAACCGGGCTTGCCCTTGTCGGCGCCGGCGTCGAGCAGGCCGAGCTTCTTGCAGTTCGGCACGATCTTGCTGAACAGCATCGCCTGGAAGCCTTGACGCTCGGGGGCCTGCATCACGAGCTGCACGGCGTCTTTCACCGGCACGCCCATGCGCTCCCACACTTCCTGCTGGAGGAAGCGGTCGCGCATGCGGACGGCGGCTTCGAACGCGAACTCCTGGCGCTCGCGCAGCTCAGCCACGCTGAGCTCCTTGTAATAGTCCTGCAGCGAAAGCACACCGAAGGCGACGTGGCGAGCCTCGTCGCTCATCACGTAGCGCAGCAGCTGCTTGAGCAGCGGCTCGGTGGTGAGCTGGTGGATAAAGCCGAAGGCGGCCAGCGCAAGGCCCTCGACCATGATCTGCATGCCCAGGTACGTCATGTCCCAACGGCTGTCCTGGATGATGTCGTCGAGCAGCATCTTGAGATGGGCGTTGATCGGGTAGTGGCCCGACAGCTTGGTGTCGAGGTACTTGGCAAAGACCTCGACGTGGCGAGCCTCGTCCATGACCTGCGTTGACGCGTAGTACTTGGCGTCGATCCACGGCACCGACTCCACGATGCGAGCGGTGCAGATCAGCGCGCCCTGCTCGCCGTGCATGAACTGCGACAGCGTCCAGTTCTGCGACTCGATGCCGAGTTCGATGAACTCCTTGTCGCCCCACTTCTCGAACGGAGTTCCGACGAGGTCCATGCCCTGGCTCAGACCGGTGCTGTTCGACAGCGCGTTCTGGCGGACGGTTTCTTCCTGGTCGACCACGGTGTCCCACGGCAGGTCGGTTTCGCCGTTCCACATCGAGGTCTTCGCCTTCTCGTAGAGACGGTTGAGCTTGGGCCGATGACCCTTCTCGTAGTCCCACGTGAAGATCGTGTCGTAGTGCGACTCGACGTGGCTGACGACCGCGTCCCTCTCCGTGTTCGTAACCGACAAGATCGCTTCGAGGTCGTTGATCTCGTCTCGACCGATGATGTCGTGGTTCTCGGTAATGGCCATGGGGTTCCTTCCGTTATGCAGTTCTGATTGAAGACGACGTGGTGATGCGGGTGAGGCCGGGCAACACGTAGGTGCGCACCAGGCGGCGGGCGGAGGCCTCGTCGGCGAGGTTGAACTCAGCCGACGGGGTGACGACGTAGGACAAGACAATGCGGGCGAGCCATTCAACGGTCGCTCCAGCTTTTGCCCCGAGCCACTGCTCGACGTAGGGCGCGGCGAACACGCGGACGTTGGCCAAGATCACGTCGAGGTTTGTGAACGCAAACCGGGGCAGGATCAGATCGGGCTCGTGAGCAATCATGAAACGCAACGCGCCGTGTTCCTCGAGGTGGCGGGCGGCGGTGACGACTCCGGCCACGAAGATGTCTTCAAGCGTGTCGACGTGTTTCACCGCCGCGTCGAGCGACATGAAGAAACGGTTCAGTTCCGCCGCCGCGACCAGGTTCATCAGTCCGTCTTTGCCGCCGGGGACGATGCGGTACACGGTGGCGCGAGACAGGCCTGCTTCGCGAGCGACGTCGTCGAGCGTGGTCTTGGTGAGGCCCCAACGGGCGATGCAGCGCAGCGTCGCACTGATGACGCGCGCCTGAGGCTCGTCACCCGAGGCATCGCGTAAACCGATTACAGCCATCCCTTGAGACAATAAAGCTAAATCTGTCTCATTGTCAATGACGTCTCACTGTCTTTTTCAGGACGAAAGCGGCGCGTCCTGGGCAAATAGACCAGCCAGAAGCTGGTCGCGAACCATGCGGGTGACCTGTTCGCGGTCCGCCAGATCCCAGCTGCCGGGCGCGCCCATGAACGACATCAGCAGGCGGGCGACGTGGTCGGTTGCCCCGTCGACCGTGACACCCGGGGCCAGCCGGCTGGCCTCGGGGACGAGGTGCGTGCGTAGAAACATCTTGACCATCTCGCGCAACGCCGAGTCGTTGACCGTCAGATTCGGCAGCAAAAGTTCGGGCTCGGTCTCGAGCACCTTCTGGAACACCGCGTGCTGGTCGAGGGCACCGCGTGCGAAAAGGATGGCTTCTTCGAGGGTGCTTTCGAAGTCGGGCGCGTCTTGGATCGCCTCGGCGAGGCGGGCCATGAAACGCATCGCTTCCCAGCGGATCGTGTCGGCGATCAACTGTTCCTTGCCGCCCGGAAATTGCCGGTAGATCGTCGCCCGGCTGATTCCGGACTCGCGGGCGACGTCTTCGACCGTTGTTTTCGCTATGCCGTAACGGGCCACGCACGCGAACGTGGCCTGCAACAAGCGCTCGGCCGATGTGGGTGCGTTGCGGGCGCGCATAACGGCAATGCTACGAGCCACCTATCGTCTGCCGATGGCCGAAGGTGGGGACGACAGCGTCGCAGGTGCCGCGCCGGTTGTCCCGATGACCGAGGAGGAGCGGCTGCGGCGCCGGAAGCGGCTGACGGTTCTGCTGATCCCGATCGTCGCGTTCTACTTCTCGGGCCTCATCGTCGGGTTCATTTCACCCGCGCTGATCAAGACGCACCCGCTCGTCGTCATCTTCTTCAACCCGATCAACCGGTGGCTGCTTCTTGCGGTCGACCGGGTGAGCCTGCCGATGTTCTTTTTCGTCGCGTTCTTCCGGCTCGTGCTCACCGACCCCCTGTACTTCCTGCTCGGGCGCTGGTTCGGCGACGGCGCGCTCGATTGGATCGAAGCGAAGACCGGCAACAGCGGAACGGTGCCGTTCGTAAAGAAGTGGTTCGGCCGGGCCGGCCCGGTGGTGGTGTTCTTCGCGCCGAACGCCTACGTGTGCCTGCTCGCGGGCGCGTCGGGCATGAACGTCTGGACTTTCGCCGGGTTGAATGTGACCGGCACGATCGTGCGGCTGATCTTCATCCGCTCTACAGCGAACCTGTTCCAACCTGTGCTCGACCCGGTGCTGAACTTCGTGCACCGCTACCAGTGGTGGCTGGTCGGTCTGTCGATCGCGACCTTCGCTATCCAGTACTTCGTGAACAACAAGAAGGGCAAGACGCCCGAGGTCACCAGCGTCGGCGCTATGGCCGACGAAATCGAAGCATCGATCGAGGCCCGCGAGCAGGACTAAGCGAGCCCGAGCAGGGATTCGAGGCCGACCGTCAGGCCGGGGTGCTCCCCCACCGCTTTGACGGCGAGCAGCACACCGGGCATGAAGGAGGTCCGATCGAACGTCTCGTGACGAATGCTCAAGGTCTGACCCGTAGCTCCGAACACGACTTCTTGCGTGGCGACTATCCCGCGCATACGCACGGCGTGGATCGGGATTCCGCCTGCGCCTTTCGCACCGCGCGCGCCGGGCAAGTGTTCGATCTCGGTGGGATCTGTAGCCCAGTCCGACGACGCCGCCGCGATCCGGCTCGCGGTGTCGATCGCGGTGCCCGACGGCGAGTCCTTTTTGGTGTCGTGGTGCGACTCGATGATTTCGACCGTGTCGAAGTACGGCGCCGCTTTTGTGGCCAGATACGTCATCAGGACGCCGCCGACCGCGAAGTTCGCGGCCACGACGCAGTGCGGCGCACCGTCGCCGTCAAACAGCGACCCGAGCTCGGCCAAAGCTTCGTCGCTGAATCCGCTCGTGCCGATCACGGAGTGCACGCCGTGGGCCGCGCACCAAGCGGCATTCGCGCGCGCGGCCTCGATCACGGTGAAGTCCACGGCGACCTGTGCGTCGGCGTCGGCCATCGCGTCAGCGTGCTTCGCGACAGTGATGCCTTCGACTAGCTCGCCGTCGGCGTACGGGTCGATCGCCGCGACCAACTCGAGCCCAGCGTCGCCGGCGATGGCGGCGCTGACGGTACGGCCCATGCGGCCCGCGGCTCCGAAGACACCAACGCGGATCCTGTCGGTCATGGCCTCAGTCTGACCCGCCCCGCGCACGCAGGAAGCGCTTTACGCGACGGTAAGAAGATTGATCATCCCGAGCTGCACGTGCGGTTTGCCGTTGGGGTTGTTCGGGCCGTTCTTGCCGAAGCCGCCCTGAGGCAAGAAACACGCCATCACGTACGTACCTTTCGCCAGGGGCTGAGCGAACGATACGCGCAGCTTCTGGCCGAGGTCGGCGAACGACAGGTGGTCGGCCGTGTAGCCCGCGGGGAGGTTTTGCAACGTGTCGCCGTCGACGTTTTCCACCGCGGCGAGTGCAACGTCGAGCGTGGTAGCGTCGGGCGCTTTGAAGAGCGTGAGCTCGTGCTGCTCCTTACCGACGTTCTCGAACGTGAAGCCCACATCGCTGCCGGTGGTCGGCTTCGAAAGCGCGAACGAATACTCCTGCGCCTTGATGTCGACGATTTCTGCCCCCGCGATGGCGGACGGGCTCCCGTTGAACGCAAAGCCGTCGATCAGCCAGCGACCCTTCCTCTTGATGAGGTCGAACTGCACGCGGTAAACGACCCGGGCGACATGAAAGTCTCGCGGCGCGGCGTCGACGCGCACCGACGCCTTGTTGCCTTCCGACAGGGTGGTCCTGACGACTTTGAGGATGTCGACTCGGTCCTGCCCGAACCCGTCGGCGGTGCCGTTGGCGATTTCGTTCCGCGTACCCGAGTCGTATCGGGCGAGGCCCCTGTCGGTCCACAGGCGCAGGAACGCATCGGCGTTCTTGGCGTTCTCCGCTTGTATCGACGCCCGCACGGTGTGCACGACGGACTTCTCGGCATCCGCCCCGCCACCGCCGCAGGCGGCGCCGGCGCCGAATAGCGCGACGCATGCAGCGAGCACGACCACTCTTAGCCCTGCCCCCAAGCTGTTCACGCGACGGTGTTTACCAGCGCGCCACGCGCTCGGCGATGGCTTCCTCGGGCACCGGCCCCACTACGGCGACGGCGCGCGGCGCGGTGGTGAGCTGGCTCGCGACTCGCTCGACATCGCCACGGCTGACGGAACGAATTCGAGCGGCCACCGTGTCGACGTCGTCGACGGTTCCGAGCGACAACTGCGACGACGCGATGCTTGCCATTCGAGCCCCGGTGTCTTCGAGCCCGAGGTGGAACGAACCGACGAGGTGGCGCCTGGCGATGTCGAGTTCGCGCTCGGTGACTCCGTCGAGTGCGAGCCGCGCCAACTCGGCACCGATTACGTCGAGCGTGTCACCGACCTTTGCCGGCGAAGTACCGGCCGAGATCACGAAGATGCCTGCGTCGCTGAACAACGACCGGTAGCTGTAGATCGAGTACGCGAGCCCGCGCTTTTCGCGCACCTCTTGGAACAGCCGCGACGACAGACCGCCGCCCAGCAACTGGTCGATGACGGCGAGCGCGTACCGATCCTCGTGGCCCAGGCTGATCGTCGGCATACCGATGCAAAGGTGGACTTGTTCGGTGTCTTGGGCATCGACCAAAATCGTGCCGACGATTCGACTGGGTGCCTGGCGCGCGGGCGCGACACCTACGGTCGGCCCTGCCGCGACCATCGCTTCGCCAGCCGCGACCAACGTGTCGTGGTCAACCGCACCGGCACCGGCAAGAACGACGTTCGCGGGGCCGTAGTGGTCGGCGAAAAACGAGGCGATGTGATCGCGAGCCATCGCCTCGATCGTCGCCTGCGTACCCAGCACGTCGCGCCCCAAGGGGTGGTCGGGGTACGCCGCGTCGAGCACGAGGTCGTGGACCCAATCAGACGGCTCGTCGTCGCGCTCGAGGATCTCTTCGACAATCACGCCGCGTTCGACTTCTACGTCGTCGGGCGCGATGAGCGGAGCGCTCATGATGTCGGTGAGGATCGACAGCGCGTCGGCGCCGTCCTCGTCGAGGCATTTCACGTGAAAGCCGGTGTGCTCGCGCGCGGTGAACGCGTTCATGTCGCCGCCCATCGAGTCGATGGACTCGGCGATATCGTTCGTCGACCGAGTAGCGGTACCTTTGAAGAGAAGGTGCTCGAGGAAGTGCGACGCACCCGCCAGCCGATCGGGCTCGTCACGACTGCCGACGCCTACCCACGCTCCGTACGCGACTGAGCGCGCCCCGAGGACGCGCTCAGTCACAACAGTTAGGCCCGAATCGAGCCGGGTGGTTTCCAGCAAGCCGGGTTAGCCGCGGCCCCGACCGCCACCGCCGCCGCCACCACGGCGGGGGTTGCGACGCGGGCCGTCACCGCGGTCGGCGGCCGGCGCTTCGGACGCGGGACCGAGGTCACCGAGCGAATCGCCGAGCTCGGCTTCGAGGAACTCATCGAAGCTCGCCGTGGCGGTTGCGGTGTCGGTGGACTCGGACGCCGTCTTCTCACGGTCGCCGTCTCCACGCGGAGCGCGGTCGCGATCGCGGCTACCGCCACCGCCACCGCCACCGCCACCGGAAGGTGCAGAGTCGTCGCCGGCGATCGACAGGCTGACCTTGCCCTGCTGGTCGATGTCGTCGACGCGCACTTCCACCTCGTCGCCGAGGTCGACCACGTCTTCCACCTTGTCGATGCGCTTGCCCTGGCCGAGCTTGCTGATGTGCAGCAGGCCGTCACGGCCCGGGAGGATGTTGACGAACGCACCGAACTTCGTGACGTTGACAACCCGGCCCTTGTAAATCGCACCGATCTCGGCCCGGGGCGGATCGAGAATGAGTTCGATACGGCGCCTGGCTTCGGCGACGGCGTTGCCGTCGGTCGAGCCAATCGTGACCGTACCGACCATGCCGTCGTCGTCGACGTTGATGTCGGCGCCTGTCTCTTGCTGCATGGCGTTGATGACCTTGCCCTTGGGGCCGATGACTTCGCCGATCTTGTCGATCGGGATTTCGATCGAAACGATCTTCGGCGCGCTCGGAGCGACTTCTTCGCGGGGCTCGGCGATGGCTTCGGCCATGATGTCGAGGATCGCGAGGCGAGCGTCGCGGGCCTGCAGCAGTGCGGCCTTCAAGACGTCGGCCGGAAGGCCCTCGATCTTGGTGTCGAGCTGAAGCGCGGTGACGAAGTCGGCGGTGCCGGCGACCTTGAAGTCCATGTCGCCGAACGCGTCTTCTGCGCCGAGGATGTCGGTGAGTGTCGTGTACTTGCCTTCGGCGTATACGAGGCCCATCGCGATACCGGCGACCGGTGCCTTGATCGGCACGCCACCGTCCATGAGCGACAGCGTGCTTGCGCACACCGAACCCATCGAGGTGGACCCGTTCGACGCGAGCACTTCGGATACGAGGCGCAGCGCGTACGGGAACTCGTCGACGTGCGGGACCACCGGGAGCAGCGCGCGCTCGGCAAGCAGGCCGTGGCCGATCTCGCGGCGCTTGGGCGAGCCCATGCGGCCGGTTTCGCCGTTGGCGAAGGGCGGCATGTTGTAGTGGTGCATGTAGCGCTTCTTGTCGCCGTTGGCGTCGATCGTGTCGAGCATCTGGTCCATGCGGGGCATGCCGAGCGTCAACACGTTGAGCACCTGGGTCTCACCACGCTGGAACAGGCCCGTGCCGTGCGCAGTGTCGATGAGGCCGACTTGCGCGGACACGGGGCGAAGGTCAGCCGCAGCGCGGCCGTCCATGCGGATGCCGTCGTTGGCGACGCGAGTGCGCACTGCCTTCTTGGTGAGCGAACGAACCGCAGCCTTGATTTCCTTGCCGCGGCCTTCGAACTCGTCGGCCAGCGCCTCTTGCGCCTTAGCGGTAACGGCGTCGAGCGCATCGTTGCGCTCGTGCTTCAACGTGATCGTGCACGCTTTGGCGATGTCGTCGCTGACAACCGCAGCCACGCGCTCGTAAACGTCTTGCTCGTAGTCGACGCCGACGCTGAACACGAGCGGGGTCACTTCGCCGACTTCTTTGACCAGTTCGGTCTGAAGATCAATCGACTCGCGAATCCACGTCTTGCACTCTTCGAGGCCGCGGGCGATCTCTTCTTCGGTGACCTTCGGCGCGCCTGCCTCGTAGTAGTCCCACGCCTTTTCGGTGCCGCCGGCTTCGACCATCATGATCGCGACGTCGCCGTCGATGAGGCGACCGGCCACGACGATTTCGAACGTGCAGTCGTCGCCGTCTTCATAGGTGACGTGGGGAATCCACGTGCCTTCTTGCGTGAAGCCCATGCGCACGGCGCCGATGGCGGCCTCGAACGGGATGCCCGAGATCATCAGCGCAGCAGACGCGGCGTTGATCGACAACACGTCGTGCGGGTTTTCCTGATCGTTGCCGAGGATCGTGGCGACGACGTCGACGTCGTTGCGGAACCCCTCGGGGAAGTTCGGGCGCAGCGGGCGGTCGATCAAGCGGCACGTGAGGATCGCCGCGTCGGACGGGCGACCTTCACGACGGAAGAACGAACCGGGGATCTTGCCCGCGGCGTAGGCACGCTCTTCGACGTTGACGGTCAGCGGGAAGAAGTCGGTGCCTTCACGGACGCCCTTGCTGGCGTTGGCGGTGCACATGACGACGGTGTCGCCGATGCGCGCGATAACTGCACCCTGAGAATTCTGGGCGAGCTTTCCTGTCTCGAACGACAGGGTCTTCTCGGTGCCGGAAATCGGCGCCGAGACGGATACGTATTTGGAACCCACGATGGGTTTCTCCTCTTATGTAAGAGGCGACACCGTCGGGCCAGTTCCCAGATGGCGCCCTCCGAGCCGGCCGCAAAACATGCTTGGCTCGGGGAACAGCAACTGGCAGCTGACCTGCTGGGTGTTGCCTGGTGTGTTGCTTGGTTTGCTTAGCGCCGGTGCCCGAGACGGGCAACGATGGCGCGATAGCGCTCGATATCGGTGTTTTCGAGGTACTTCTTGATGCGCTTCTGCTTACCGATCAACTGCATCAGACCACGACGAGTGTGGTGGTCTGCCTTGTGGAGGCGCAGGTGCTCGGTGAGGTGCTTGATGCGTCCTTCGAGCAGCGCGATCTGAACTTCCGGCGTACCGGAGTCGTTCTCGTTCTTACCGAATTCGGCGATGACCTCAGCAGTTGTAGGCATGCAGCAAGACGTCCTTGAAATCTGACTCGAGTGGGTGACGCAAAGACGCGCCAAACCCGGGGGTAAAGAATAGCAGCCGCGTACTCTGAGCAGCATGTTGCGGGTCTCTGCCAGCTGTCAGATACCCGACGACGAGTTTACGTGGCGGTTCACGGGCTCGGGCGGCCCCGGAGGCCAGCACGCCAATACGTCCAACACCCGTGTGGAATTGATCTTCGACGTGGCCAACTCGCCCTCGCTGGGTCCGAGGCAGCGGGCGCGCTTGTTGGAGAAACTCGGGCCGACGGTCCGGGTCGTTGCCAGCGACGAGCGGTCACAGACGCGCAACCGTGATCTGGCGCTCACACGGATGCGCGACCGACTCGCCGGCGCACTCCACATCGAGAAGCCGAGATTGAAGACCCGCGCCACCAAAGCGTCGAAGGAACGCCGGCTCGACGCGAAACGCCGCACGTCGCAGATCAAGGCGCGACGCCAGGGCCGCCACGACGACTAAAGGTCCGCCGTCAACTCAGCGATGATCTCGGCGGCCGACTGGCGTTGGAGTACGGATCCGACGGACGTCCCCGCGTACAGCGCCCGTGACGACACGTCGCCGTTGTAGGCCGCGTCGGGCCACTCCGGCGTCCACCTCTGGGCGGAACCGAGCGCCTCGCCCGCCGCGACCGACGACCGCAACACCCGGTGGGGGGCGTCGGGCCA
>JBEEFT010000085.1:0-3317 GCA_041166225.1 Actinomycetota bacterium
GTTTGCCGGCTCCGCCGACGATGGCACGCGCACCTTGTTCCTCGCCCGACGCGATGTAGCCCTGCACGCGTTCCCACTGCCTGTGGGTGACGAGCGGACCGACCTCGGTCGCCTCAAGCATCGGATCACCCACCGGCATCTCACTCACCGACGCTTCGAGGGCGTTGAGCACGTCGTGGTAGTTCGCCCGCGACACGAGGATGCGCGTTTGTGCCGCGCAGGCCTGGCCGTTGTTCATGAAGCTCGAAAAACGCAGGCCGCGCACGGTCTTGTCGATGTCGGCGTCATCGAGCACGATCGCCGCGCTCTTACCGCCGAGTTCGAGCGTGACGCGGCGCAAGTCTTCACCACACCGCGCCCCGATCGCGCGGCCCACCGCGGTGGAACCGGTGAACGTGATCTTGTCGACGTCGGGATGAGCCACGAGGTGGGCGCCGGCGTCGGCGCCACCGGGCACCACGCTGATCACGCCGGGCGGGAAGCCCGCTTCGTCGATCATCTGCGCGAGGAACAACGCGTCGAGCGGAGTCTCGGGCGACGGCTTCAGCACCACCGTGCACCCCACCAACAGCGCGGGGATGATCTTGGCGGTGATCAACAACTGCGGCACGTTCCACGCAGTGATCGCGCCCACCACGCCCACGGGTTCCTTCCGCACGACGAATCCCGCGCTCGTGGTGCCGGGACGATTCTGCTCCCACTCGATCGCAGCGGCTTGCGCCGGTGCGCTCATCAACATCATCAGCGGGCCGCCGACTTGGCCGAGCTTCGAGAACGTTATGGGCGAGCCGTTCTCGCTCGTGATGAGCTCGGCCATCGCGTCCATGCGCGCCGTGAACAACGCGGTGAGCCGCTCGACCGGTGCCACCCGATCGGCGACTGACGCGTTGGCCCAGTCGCCCTGGTCGAATGCGGTGCGCGCCGCGGCGACCGCGGCATCGATGTCCGCGGGCGACGCCGCGGGAGCGGTGCCGACGACGCTGCCGTCATGCGGTGAGCGCACTGTGAAGGTGTCGGAGGTCAGCGGCGCCTGCCACGAACCGCCGACGTAGAGCTGGTCGAAATTCACTTGAGGATCACTTTCATTTCGTTGGCGCCGCGCACCAGCGTCGACGTCGCCATTTCCGGCGGTGCGGTTACCTCGTAGTCGGGGAAGCGGCGGAGCAGTTCGGCGAAGGCCAGGCGCGCTTCGAGCCGTGCGAGTGGCGCCCCGAGGCAGTTGTGCTCGCCGAAGCCGAACGCCACGTTCGCCGGTGACGTCGGGCGCAGGACGTCGAGACGGTCGGCGGTCGAGCCGAACGCGTCTTCGTCGCGGTTACCCGAGGCGTACAACATGATCGCGTAGTCGCCCTCGGGGATCGTGGTGTCGCGCACCACCACGTCGCTCGTCGCCGTCCGGCCAAACGCTTGGATCGGCGTGACCCAGCGCAGCAGTTCTTCGACTCCGCCCGCGATCGCGTCGGGTTGGTCGGCAAGCCGGGTGCGCTGGTCGGGATGCTCGGCCAACGCATGCGCGCCGCCCGACAGCAGATGGCGCGTCGTCTCGTTGCCGGCCACGAGCAGCGAGATGCAGAACATCACGACCTCGGTTCGGGTCAACGACGTCTGCGTGAGCATCGAGATCATGTCGTCGCGCGGCTCGCGGGCGCGCTCGTCGACGTGCTCTTGCAAGAAGGCGTAGAACTCACCCGCCGACGCGAACGCTTCGGGCGACGGGTTGTCGCTCACTTCGATCATGGCGTCGGACCAGCGGCGGAAGTCGGGCAGGCTCGAATCCGACACTCCGAGCAGTTGGGCAATCACCATCACCGGGATCGGCATGGCGACGTGCTGCACGAAGTCGATCTCTTCGTTGTACGGAAGCGCGTCGAACACGTCGTTGACGATCTGCGTGATGCCGGCGTCCATCGCGCCGGTCGCCCGCGGCGTGAATTCGCGGCTCACCACGCGGCGGTACTCGGCGTGGTCAGGCGGGTCCATGTGCAGGATCGAGCCTTCGGGCGCGCCGCGCGTGCGGGCCGGGTCGTTGATCAGCACACCCCGCTGCGAACTGAAGTGTTCGGTGTCGCGACTGATGGCGCGGATGTCGTCGTACTTGGTGACGAGCCACGTGTTCGGTTCCGAGTTGAACACGGGCGCGTCGTGGCGCAGCTGCGTCAGGAGTTCGTGGTAGTCGGGCTGGTTGAACAGGCCGGGCTCGTAAATCGAAATACTGACGCCAGTGTTAGATACGCCCACGGCCGACATACTAAGTAGATGGCGGACGTCACGGTTGGGGTGGACATCGGCACGACGTCGGTGAAGGCGGTTGCCGTGAACGGCGATGGCGAGGTGCTCGCTCGGGCCCGGGTGCCCCACGGCGTCAACACGCCCGAGCCGGGCGCGTTCGAACACGACGTCGACGTGGCATGGCGGGCCAACGTGGTCGACGCGCTCGCGCAGGTCGCGACCGGCCTCGACGTCGCGGCGGTGAACGTGTCCGCCATGGTCCCGTCGCTCACGTCCGTCGACGGTGACGGGCACGCGCTCGGCCCCGGTCTGCTCTACGGCGACAAGCGGGGCGAGCGTGACGATCGCAACGTCGAACAAGCAGGCGACAGCGGCGAGTTGCTGGCGTTTCTCAAGTGGCACGCAGCGCGCACGCCCGACGCGCACGGGTTCTGGCCCGCGCAGGCCGTGGCCAATCATGCGCTGTGCGGGCGGGGCGCGATCGACTCGTCGACGGCGATGACTGCGCACCCGCTGCACAACTTCGTCGAGTGGGACGCCGCGTTGGCGAAGGACGCGGGCGCATCAGTCGACCAACTCCCCGACGTCGTGCCCGGTTACTGGGCCGCCGGCGAGGTTCGTGCCGGTTTGGTCGGCGAAGGCGCTCAGGTGGGCGCAGGCACGATCGACGCGTTCGGCGAGCAACTTTGCGCGGGCGCCGACACCACGGGCGACGTGCTCGTGCTGTGCGGCACGACCTTGATCACGTGGGGCGTGCTCGACGCCGAGGGCGAGGCCGACGGCCTCTGGCTGATTCCCCACACTGCGCCGGGCAAGCTGTTGATCGGCGGTCCTTCGAACGCCGGCGGGTTGTGGCTCGAGCAGAACAAGCGCTGGCTCGGCGACGTTTCCGCCGACGCCGTCGCCGCGGTGGGCGCCGACGGCCTGCCCGTGTGGTTGCCCTACGTGCGGGGCGAACGCACGCCGTTGCACCGCACCGATTTACGCGCGTCGCTGCACGGCGCGTCGCTGTCGCATACCGCCGCGCACCTGCGGCGCGCCGCGTACGAAGCGAGCGCGTTCGTGGTGCGTCACCACATCGACCTCGG
>JBEEFT010000086.1:0-32038 GCA_041166225.1 Actinomycetota bacterium
GCACCGACGGCGACGGTCTGCATCCAACTGCCGGCGTTGCTCACCATCCCGCCGCCCCACACCAGCGCGAAGTCGCGATGGGCGAGGGGCTGTAGCGACGATGGCAGTTTCACGACGTGATCGCGGCAGCGCGGCCCGCGGTGGCTGCGCCCAAGATCGTGACGCCGATCATCGCGAGGAACGCGATGGTGAGGCCGGTCCTCGTGTGGTGATGACCGGCGGCCGCGACCGCGACACACGCGCCGGCAACGCCGGTACCGACCGCGTTACCGAGCGTGTCGAACATCTGACGGGCGGCGACGGTTTTCGCCGGCGGGCCGGTGTCGTCGGGGTCGGCGTCGCCGCCGAGCACTACGAGCGCCAACCCTTGGTACCCCAAGCCCATGCCGAGGCCGGCCACCAACCAGGCGATCGGGAAGATCGCGATCGGGACGTCAGAGCGTAAGCCGAGCACCACGATCGCGATGCCGGCACCAACGCATACGAAACCGGCGCGCACGCGGGTGCCCACAGCGACACGCGTGTTCAGGCGTGCGGTGATCCACGCGCCCGCCGTCCACGACAGCGCTCCGGTTGTCAGCGCCAGGCCCGCGAACCCGACCGATCGGTGCCGCACCGCAGTGACGCCCAGTGGGATGAACGCGTCTGCGGCGAAGAACGCGCAACTGATCATGCCGTTGAGTGCGATCGCGGCCGACGGCCCCCGGTGCAACCGGAACGTGCCCAGCGGGCTGAGCCGTGCGAGCGCAGGGCCGGCCAAGCCGAAGCCGATCACTGCCAGTAAGAGAGGCCATAGGTCCTGCGCGTTCGACAAGCCGCCGATCACGAACGCGAATCCAACGGCCACCAGCAAGGGGTCGGCGGTACGACGCGGGTCGAGCGCGTCGTGCGCCACTCTGAGCGGGCCGAACGGCCGCAGCGCCGGCAGCGTCAACACCGCGGCTACAGCCACGATCGGAACCAAACCGGCGAACACCCAACGCCACCCGAAGTGGGTAGTGATCAGCGCGGAGAGACCGGGGCCGATGAGGCCGGGCACGACCCACGAACTTGACATCACCGCCAACATCGCGGCGCGTAGCTGCGGTGGATACGCACGCCCGATCGCCACGTTCGCGACCGACGAGATCGCGCCGGCGCCAAGGCCTTGCACGATCCGACCGCCGACCAACACGGCCATCGATGGCGCAGTCGCGCCGATCGCGAGCCCGATGCAGAAAAGCGGCGCACCGACCGCGAGTACGGGATACAAGCCGCGCTGGTCGATGGCCCGTCCCGACATCGCGATGCTCGCGACCGTCGACAACATGAAGGCGCTGAACACCCACCCGTAAAGCCCGAGGCCGCCCAACTCCCTCGACGCCGCCGGCAACGCCGTGTTGACCGCCAGCGCCTCGAACGCAACCAGCGTCACCAACAGCACGAGGCCAACAGTCATCCCCCGCCGCGCCGGCACCCACAACCCATCGCGAACGACCGCCGCACCCGAACTCACCGCGAGAGTCTGCCCCGGGTTCTTGCGCATAGGTTCGAGCGCTCCGGCTAAGCCGCATAGGACGACGAGACGTTCATCCGAAGGATGAACGTCTCTAGGCCTCGCGGCGTGCGGAGCGGTCGAACCTACCCGTCGATCGTTATCGCGCCCGTAGGGCAGCGCTCGGCCGCCTCCTCGGCGTCCGCGCGCAGCGACTCGGGCGGTTCTTCCATCAGCACATAGAGGTAGCCGTCGTCGCGCACCTCGAAGATCTTGGGTGCGACGTCCATGCACACGGCGTTGCTCTGGCAGATGTCGAAATCAACAACGACTTTCATCGGGCTGTCATACCTCCGTCGACGACGAACTCAGAACCGGTGGAGTAGGCGGAGTCGTCGGATGCGAGATACAGCACCAAGTTGGCGACGCTCTCGGGACCGGTCTCTTTGCCCATCGGGATGGTGGCGCGGATCGCGTCCATCACCCCCAAATTCTTGAACTCATCGGCCATCGGCGTGTCGATGATGCCGGGGTGAACGGAGTTCACGCGCACACCGAACGGCGCGTACTCGTTGGCCGCAACCTTCGTCATCCCCCGCACGGCCCACTTCGACGCGCTGTAGGCGATCGTCATGCCCGCGCCCTTGAGGCCGGCGATCGACGAGATGTTGATGATCGATCCCCGTCCCGCGTCGCACATCGCCGGGCCGACGGTCTTGATGCCGAGGAACACGCCGGTTTGGTTGATCTTTACGACGCGCTCGTAGTCGTCGAGCGAGGTCATCGCGATCGGCCGGATGATGAAGATGCCGGCGTTGTTCACGAGCACGTCGGGAGCGCCGAACTCGTCGACGGTGGTTGCCAGCGCGGCGCGCCAGTCGTCTTCGAGGGTGACGTCGAGGTGGACGTATCTGCACGCCGAGCCGATGCGTTCGGCCGTGGCCTTGCCCTCGTCGTCGAGAATGTCGCCGATCACGACCCGTGCGCCCTCGGCCACGAACAACCCGGCTTCGGTCGCGCCCTGGCCCCGAGCCCCTCCCGAAATCAGTGCAACCTTGCCCTCGAGCCGTCCCCCCACGACTGACCTACGCCGCTTTGATGTGGCGGCCGTCGAGGTGGCCAAGTTCGGCGCCGTTCTCGAACCTGATCCGGTACCGGCGCCAATTCATGCCGTTGGCCAACAGCACCTTGCCCTTGGTTCCGTTGGGCACACCGGGCAGGTCGGCGATTGCGACAACCTTGTCGTGCACCTTAAGGACGAGACCGGTGAAATCTTCCGTGGCGTACTTGTGAGGGGCGTAATCGCGAGGCACAGCCGAGACTCTAGTTAGACGGCTGCTTCGTCTAACGCTTGTGTCAGGGTGTTCCAGCTGAGGGTGGCGCACTTGATGCGCACCGGGAACTTGACCACGCCCTGGAGCGCCTCGAGGTCGCCGAGCTTCACGTCTTCGGCAGGCGGCTCGTCCATCGCGGCGTCGTCGCTGTCGCCACCGAGCCGCGTCTCGTGGATCGACATCAACGCCTTGAACGCGCGGACCAGTGCCCGCACCTCGGCGACGGACTTGCCCTTGATCGCGGCCGACATCATCGACGCCGAGCTTTGGCTGATCGAACAGCCCTGGCCGCCGATCTTCACGTCTTGCACAGCGCCGTCGTCGACGAGGAGGTACAACACGATCTCGTCACCGCACAGCGGGTTGTAGCCCTCGACCTTGTGGGCGGGCGGCGTCTCGAGCTCGCCTCGGTTCCGCGGCGAACGGTAGTGGTCGAGGATGATCTCGCGGTAGAGGTCTTCTAGGCCGGCCATTTGGCTTTCTTTCCTAACAGAACAACGCGTCGACAGAGGCCAACGCATTGATGAGCGCGTCGACATCGGACGTGTCGTTGTAGACGTAGAACGAGGCGCGCGCGGTGGCCGCCACGTTGAGACAGCGCATCAGCGGCTTGGCGCAGTGATGACCGGCGCGCACGCACACGCCGTGCTCGTCGAGCACCTGCGCGAGGTCGTGGGGGTGGATGCCCTTGTATTCGAACGAGAACACGCCGGTGCGGTCGGCGGTGTTCGGCGGTCCGTGCACTTTGTGGGCGTCGCCGTAGGCATCTCGGAAGGCGTCGAACGCGTACTGCATGAGCTCGATTTCATGGGCCCGCACTGCGTCCATGCCGAGCGCGTTGAGGTAGTCGATCGCAGCGCCGAGCCCGACGGCCTCGGCGATCGGGGGAGTACCGGCCTCGAACTTCCACGGGACGTCGTTGGGCTCGAAGCCGTCGAGACGGACGTCGCGGATCATCTCGCCGCCGCCGAGGAACGGCGGGATGGCCTCGAGGATCTCGCTCTTGGCCCACAACCCGCCGATACCGGTCGGGCCGAGCATCTTGTGGCCGGTCCAGCCGAACGCGTCGCAACCAAGGGCGCGTACGTCGGTGGCGATATGGGGCGCTGACTGCGCGCCGTCGACGAACACCACCGCACCAGCCGCGTGCGCAGCGTCGGTGATGCGCCGGATCGGGTTGAGCGTGCCCAGCACGTTGCTCGCGGCGGTGACGCCGACGAACTTCACGCCGTCGAGCTTTTGCTCGAGATCACTGAGATCGAGGAACCCATCGTCGGTGATGTCGAGGTAGCGCAACTCGACGCCGAGTTGGGGCGCCAGCATGAGCCAGGGCACCAACATCGCGTGGTGCTCCATCTGGGTGAGCAGCACCACGTCACCCGGCTTCAGGTTCTGGCGGCCCCAGCTCTGTACGAACAGGTTCGACGCTTCGGTGACGTTCTTCGTGAAAACGACTTCGTCGGTGCGACCACCGAGGAACGTGGCGACCTTGCCGCGGGCGTCTTCATAGAGCCGCGTGGCCTCTTCGGCGATGGCGTAGACGCCGCGATGCACGTTGGCGTGCGTGGTCTCGTAATAGCGGCTCATCGCTTCGATGACCGCGGTGGGCTTCTGCGACGACGACGCGCTGTCGAGGTAGACGAGCTTGCCCTCGTTGAAGATCGGGAAGTCTTTGCGGACGACCTTCGGGTCGAGTTCGGTTACCGCCATGCGTCGTACCCTTCGGTCTCCAACAACTCGGCGAGTTCGGGCCCGCCGGATTTCGCGATGCGCCCGTCGAACAGAAGGTGCACGACGTCGGGCTTCAGTTCGGTGAGGATCCGCTGGTAGTGCGTGATGACGACGACGCCGAGGTCGGGACGGCTGCCGCGCACCTGACGCACGCCGTTGGCCACGATCCGCAGCGCGTCGATGTCTAAGCCGGAGTCGGTCTCGTCGAGAATCGCGACGTCGGGTTCGAGGATCGCCATTTGCAGGATCTCGTTGCGCTTCTTCTCACCGCCCGAGAAGCCCTCGTTCAGGTACCGGTCGCCGAAGGACGGGTCCATGTCGAGCTTCTTCATCCACTCCATGATCGACAAGCGCAGTTCGAGCACGGACAAGTCGGTGCCTTTGCGGGCGCTCAACGCCTGGCGGAGGAATTGAATGACCGGCACGCCCGCGATCTCTTCGGGGTATTGGAAGGCGAGGAACATTCCGGCCTTGGCCCGCACATCGGTAGGCCAATCCGTGACGTCGTCGCCTTTGAAGATGATCTTGCCGCGCGTGACCTCGTAGTCGGTGTTGCCGAGCAGCGTGTTCGCAAGCGTCGACTTGCCCGACCCGTTCGGCCCCATGATCGCGTGAATCTCGCCGGGCTGAACGACCAGGTCGACCCCGCGCAAGATCTCGGTGCCTTCAACCGAAACGTGCAAGTCCTGAACCTCGAGCAACGACGCCACGGAGCAATTCTATTACCACTACGCACGTAGTGGAAATAGGCCACAACCCCCGACTTTGGGCGCACCGCTGACCCCCGTCCGTCCGTCGTGCGCCCAAAGTCGTGGAAAGCTGCCGTCCCGCATGACCGAGCCCTGGGCTTTTGCCGACGCGCCGCCTGTGATCGCGGGTGAGGGGGGCGTGTTGTCGCTGGTCGAAGGGTCGTCGTTTTGTCTTTCGTCTGCTGCGGGTGACATCCAGCCGGGTTTGCCCCACGGGTTGTTCTTCCGGGACTCGCGTCTGCTGAGCCGATTTGAGGTGCGGCTCAACGGTGAGCGGCCCGAGCTCTTGTCCAACGCCATGCCCGAGCCCTTCGCCGGCGCCGTAGTCGCGCGCGCCGCTCCTCAACGCGGGCAGGCCGACTCGACGTTGATGGTGTTCCGCCGCCGCTGGATCGGCCGCGGGATGCGAGAGGACATCGAGCTGCGCAACGTCGGGAAGGAGCCCGCGCAGTGCCGCCTCGAGCTCGCGATCGAGGCGGACTTCGCCGACCTGTTCGAGGTGAAGGAGCAGCGCGTGACGGCCGGCGGCTCGACCGTGGCGTCGGTCGAGGGCGAGACGCTCGTGTTCCGCCATACGCGCCGCGGCTCGTCGCGCGCTGTCCACCTTCAATTCTCCGACGACGCCCAAGTCACCGAGCGCGGTGTGTCGTGGGATCTGACCGTGTCTGTCGACGGGACGTGGTCAACCTCGATCGGCGTGGCCGTATCGATCGAGGATCATCTGATCGAGGCGCGCTTCCGCCCCGGGGTCTCCGTCGAGAAAGCCGCGCCCGAAGAGCGCCTGAACCGCTGGCGCGCCGCGGTGCCCGCTGTCGAGTCCGATCATCCCACCCTTTCTGCAGTGATCTCCCGTGGTGCCGAGGACCTCGGTGCGCTGCGCATGTTCGACCCCGAGCATCCCGACCGAGTTGTCGTGGCGGCTGGCGCGCCGTGGTTCATGACCCTGTTTGGCCGCGACTCGTTGTTCACGTCGTGGATGGCGTTGCCGGTCGACCCCGACCTCGCGCTCGGTGTCTTACAAACACTGGCCCGCTTCCAAGGCACCAAGAGCGACCCCGCCACCGAAGAGGAACCCGGCCGCATCCTGCACGAGATGCGCTTTGGCGAAGCGGCCACGCTGTCTTTGGGCGGTGGCACGATCTATTACGGCACGGCCGATGCAACTCCGCTGTTCGTCGTGTTGCTGGGTGAGCTGCGCCGGTGGGGCCTCGCGCCGCAGATCGTCGACGCGCTCGCACCGAACGCCGAGGCCGCGGTGAACTGGATCGTGACCTACGGCGACGTCGACGGTGACGGCTACGTCGAGTACCACCGCAAGACCGACCACGGTTTGGCCAACCAGGGCTGGAAAGACTCGTGGGACGGCATCCAGTTCGCCGACGGCACGCTGGCCGAAGCCCCGATCGCGCTCGCCGAGGTGCAGGGTTACGCGTACGCGGCGTTCCTCGCGTGGGCGTACTTCCTCAACGAACTCGGCCGCGACGACGAAGCGGTCGAGTGGCGAGATCGCGCCCGCGAATTGAAGCGCCGGTTTAACGAGGACTTCTGGCTCCAAGACAAGCAGTGCTTCGCGATGGCCCTCGACGCGCACAAGAAGCCCGTCGACGCGATTGCGTCGAACCAGGGGCACTGCCTGTGGGCGGGAATCGTCGCGCCCGAAAAGGCGGCCGGCGTTGCGGCCGCGCTCACCGCGCCCGACATGTTCTCGGGCTGGGGCGTGCGCACGATGTCGACCGCCAGCGCCGGCTACAACCCGATCGGCTACCACACCGGTTCGGTGTGGCCCCACGACAACGCGATGGTCGTGGCCGGTCTGATTCGCTACGGCTTCGTCGACGAGGCCCACATGATCATCAACGGCATCCTCGACGCAGCTGCGATGGAGGGCGGTCGCCTGCCTGAGTTGTTCGCGGGGTTGGCCCGCGACGACTTTCCTGGCGTGGTGCCCTATCCCACATCGTGCTCGCCTCAAGCGTGGGCGGCCGCGACACCTCTTGCGTTCCTGCGCAGCATCCTGCGTCTCGACCCGTGGGTGCCGCACGGCCAGGTCTGGATTTCCCCCGAACTGTTGCCGGGGATGACGCAACTCCGGGTCGACAACATCGCGCTGGGCGGCGCTCGTTTCTCGGTGTCGGTCGACGAAGCCGGCGTAACCGTCGACGGGCTGCCTGACGGGATCGAGTTGGTGCAAGAACCACGCCAACCTCTCACCGCAGCCACGGGCTGAGCGCCGCCGCCCTCAGGCAGGCGACCAGCGCATCATGACGTCACTGGTGTCGGGGTCGTTGGCCGGCTTGTCGCCGTCGGGGTGCGGCGTGCCGAGATAGAGGAAGCCGACGATGGCGTCTTCGGGTCGCAACCCGAGAGCCGCTTTCACATGCTCGTCGTAGGCCGGATCTCCGGTGCGCCACATCGATCCGTAGCCGAGTTCGGTCGCGGCGAGCAGCATGTTCTGCGCCGCCGCGGCCGCGGCGGCGAACTGCTCGACAAAGGGCACCGCGTCGCCGCGATGAATGGCCGCGACCACCACAACGAGGGGCGCTCGACCGAGCTTGGTGCGTTCCTTCTCACGCTTGGCCGGCACCTCGTCTTTGTCGCAGTCGACGCAGCGCTGCGTGTACGCCTCGGCCAGCACCTCGCCGAACGCGTCTTTCGCCGGGCCGTCGAGCACCACGAACCGCCAGGGCCGCAGCGACTTGTGGTCGGGCGCGGCGGCGCCGGCGCGCACGATCGTGTCGAGGTCGTTAGGGCTCGGTGCGGGGTCGGTGAGCCGTCCGATCGAGCGGCGGGCAAAGATCGTTTCGAGCGCGCTCACCAGCCGCGCTCAGCCCACTCGTCGAGGTGCGGCCGTTCCGCACCCAGCGTGGTGGACTTACCGTGGCCGGGCAGCACGAGCATGTCGTCGGGGAAGCTGAAGAGGCGCTCGTCGAGGCTCTTCATGATCGTCGGGAAGTCGCCGCCTTCGAGCTTGGTGTTGCCGGGCCCCCCTGGGAACAGGGTGTCGCCTGACAGCAACACGTTGGTGCCCTGCACGAAGAAACACATCGACCCGGGCGTGTGGCCCGGGGTGGCAATCGTGTCGATGCGCAAGCGGCCCACTTCGAGGACCGACTCGTCTTCCAGGATGTCGTCGTAGGACGGCAACATGGCCGCGTCCGCCTGCGTGACCGCCACGCGGTAACCGGCGTCGCGGATCTGGGGAACAGCCTGGATGTGGTCCCAGTGGCCGTGCGTCTCGACGACGCGCCGGACGTCGAGCGCCTTGCACAACTCCAGCAGCTTGTCGTGCTCGTTGGCCGCGTCGACGAGCATGCCTTCGCCCGTTTCCTTGCAGCGCACGACGTAGACGTTGTTGTCGTAGGAGCCGACCACGACCATGTGGACCTCGGCCCGCGCGTCCTCATAGATCAGCGTGCTCACGCGACTCAGGCTACCGATGCGCCGATGTTTCCTCGACCGCCCTCTGCGTCTTCTCGTTTACGGGACGCGTGACGTAGAAGCGATTGCCGTCGAGGTCACGCACCAGGAACGACACGAAGTTCGAGGTGACCAAGTCGCCGCACGCCACGCCGCGACTGAGCAAGTCGGCGCGGACGTCGGCCGGGTCGCGGTCCACGACGACGTTCAGGGTTGTGTTCTCAGAACCGGGCACCGCGGGTTCGAGTGCGGCCTCGATCGGTTCGAGCACGACGATCGACCCTCCGAAGGAAAACGCGGCGAACCGATGGCCATCGGAGCCCTCGTTCATCGGCTGCATTCCGAACTTCTCGGCGTACCAAGTCAACGCGGCGTCGAGATCGGCCACGTAGAGCGTCACCGCCACCAACCCGATATTTCCCAACGGACTGTCGATCACTGCCTCAACTTAGGCATTAGCGAATCGAGGCGGGCGTTACCGATCGGTGGAAACTTGACCGGTCGGTCTAGTAAGCATTGGCGTTCCTACTTGAGCCGTCGTCGCCTGGAGATAACCCGTGAATTTCGCCTTCACTGAAGAGCAGGACGAGCTGCGCAGCTCGGTCCGCCGCTTCCTGGACGACAAGTCGTCCTCGCCCGAGGTGCGTCGCCTCATGGAAACCCCCGAGGGTTACGACCCGGCGGTGTGGGATCAGATGGCGAACCAGCTCGGTCTCCAGGGTTTGGCGATTCCCGAGGAGTTCGGCGGCTCTGGTTATACGTTCATCGAACTCGGCATCGTGCTCGAGGAGATGGGCCGGTCGCTGCTGTGCGCACCGTTCTTCTCGGGCGTGCTCGCCCAGACGGCGCTTCTGCAGTCGGGCGACGACACGGCGAAGAAGGAACTGCTCCCCGGCATCGCCAGCGGCGAAACCATCGCCACGCTCGCCTTCACCGAGCAGAGCGGGCGTTGGGACGAGGAAGGCATCACGCTGCCGGCCACACAGAACGGCGACAGCTGGAGCCTCACCGGCGAGAAGATGTTCGTGCTCGACGGTCACACTGCGAACCTGATCATCGTCGCCGCCCGCACCGGTGCCGGCGTGTCGCTCTTCTCGGTCGACGCAACTGACGCTTCGGTCACCCGCGAAGCGCTGTCGACCATGGATCAAACCCGCAAGCAGGCCCGCGTCGAATTCAACAACACGCCCGCCCGTCTCGTGGGAACCGACGGCGGGGGCTGGGCCACGATGCAGACCACGCTCGACCTCGCGGCCGTCGCGCTGGCCAACGAACAGGTCGGCGGCGCCCAGAAGGTGCTGGAGATGTCGGTGGAATACGCCAAGGTGCGCGTCCAATTCGGCCGCCCGATCGGCTCGTTCCAGGCCATCAAGCACAAGTGCGCAGACATGTTGCTCGAGGTCGAGTCGGCCAAGTCGGCGGCCTACTACGCGGCTTGGTGCGCAGCTGAGAACAACGACGAACTGCCCGTCACCGCGTCGCTGGCCAAGGCGTACTGCTCTGACGCGTACTTCCACGCCGCGGCTGAGAACATCCAGATCCACGGCGGGATCGGGTTCACGTGGGAGCACGACGCCCACCTGTACTTCAAGCGCGCGAAGTCGATGGAGCTGTTCCTGGGCGACCCGACGTACCACCGCGAGCTGCTCGCTCAGCGCATCGGCATCTAAATGCCAAAGAGCGTCGTCGTCATACTGGCGACGCTGGTGACCGTGATCGGCGTGGCCTTCGCGACCGGTGCGCCCGCGCTCGCGCAAACCGACACCACCGCGCCGTCCGACCCGCCCACGAGCGTCGTGATCGTCGTCCCCGACACCACGGCGCCGCCGCCGCAGACCACGCAGCCGGCGCGCACCGCGACGACCCGACGCACCACGATCACCACGGCGCGCCGGGCGACCACGACGTCGTCGAGTTCGTCGTCGTCGACCACCAGCACCACAGAGCCGACGAAGAAGGCCGACAGCAACGGCGGGGCGATTGCGTTGCTGGTGGTGCTCATTGCCGCAGTGCTCGGTGTTGCGGTCGCTATTTTCGTGCGCATGCGCCGGGAGGTCTAGAAACACCCCGTGGTAATCGCGGCCGCCGTCCTCACGATGATCATCGTGTTCGTGATCGCAGCGGGCGCCGTGGGTCGCGAAGCACACCTGCTCGACGCGGTGCCGGCGCGACCCGTCTTCGATCCCGACGAGGCCACGACTTGGATCGCCGAGCACCTGCCGCCGCAGACCACGGCCGCAGTGTCCTACGACGACGTGCAGAACATCGTGAACTGGACGGTGGAGTTGTTGCGCCAAAACGCCGGCGTGGTCGTCACGAGTGGTGAGGTACCCGACGCCGGTCAGGCGGTGGTGGTCGACGAAGAGTCAGCGGTTGCGAACGCCATGAGCCGGTCGGCTGCCGCGGGGCGCTCGCTCGTTCGTGAAGACGCACACGCAGCGGTGGCCGCGGTGTTCGCGTACCTCGAAACGATTGGCGCTGTCGGCCCCGTCGCCGACGAAACCTAGAAACCGTTGCGCAGGACGGCCGTTTGTGAATCCCGCGTAAATGACACCACAACGCGTCCGGATTCTGGTTTACTGCGTGGACCAGAGAAAGGAGGTGGTCCCGCGAATGCATTTAGTTTTTAGGACTCTGGAGGTGGCTGGCCGCTAAGGCGGCTTGTCGGACCACCCGGCGAATACTCGCCAGTCACCCCCGCTGCGACCCCGGGCAGGAACTCGTCCTCCCTGCGTAGTCCGGACAGTGGGACTTTCCGATAGTTATCTCAGTTGGAGGGACGTCACAGCTTCGAGTGAAGCGGTGGCGTCCCTTCAACGCGTCTGCGGTTAGTTTCAAACGACCATGAGCCGGCCCACGCGTTTCGAATCCCATCGGTTCGTCGGCGACAAGCGAAACCAGGTCGTGTACGACTTGGACGCCCCCGACCTCGACTCGGAGTTGCTCGACGACCTCCTTGCGGCACAGACCTACGTCACATTCGGCCCTGACCGCCTCGCCGAGGCGCGCAACCGCGGCTACAAGCTGTGGAAGGGCCACGCCGAGCGCTCGCTCGCGTAAATGGCCGAGGCCGTCGTACTGCCGGGAGGGGCGGGTGACCTCCTCGGCCAACTCGCGCTGCCGCCCGGCGCCGAACGCGGCGCCGCCGCGGTGGTGCTGTGCCACGGCTTCCCGTCGCCGCCGCGCGGTGCATTGGCCAGCGGCGAGGGTTATGCCGACTTGGCGCAGTTCGTCGCGGATGAAACCGGCGCCGCGGTGCTCACGTTCACGTTCCGGGGCTGTGGCAACTCGAAGGGCAACTTCTCGTTGTCGGGCTGGATCGACGACCTGGGAGTCGCCATCGACTGGCTCACCAAGACGCGAAACGTGGTCGAGGTCGGAGTCGCCGGGTTCAGCGCCGGGGGAGCGATCGCGTTGTGCCGCGGCGCGCAAGACCGGCGCATCCGCTCCGTCGCCGGCTTCGCAGTGCCCGCGACGTTCGATGCGTGGGCCGGCGATCCGCGGCGATTTCTCGACACGTGCCGCGAGGTGGGCGTGATCAACGACAAGTCGTTCCCGGCTGACTTCACGGCGTGGTCGGCCGAGTTCGTCGACGAAAGCCCGCGTAAGGCAATCGCGAAGATGGGCAAACGACCGGTGCTGCTCGTGCACGGCAGCGACGACGACGTCGTGCCGGTTGCCGCAGCTCGTGAATTGATGGCCGCGGGGGGCGAAGCGGGCACGGTCGACGTGCGCGTGCTCGTCGGCGCCGTGCACCGCTTGCGCCACGACCCGCGCGCAATCGCAGTGCTTGTCGGCTGGGCGTCGCGCCTCGGCCCCGAACGACCGGAGTTGGCGTGAGCGTTCAGCGGTCGTGGGACGGCGACGCGTACCACCGCCTGTCGACGCCGATGGTCGAGATGGCGCTGCCCGTACTCGATCGGCTCGCGTTGGTCGACGGTGAGTCGGTGCTCGACGCCGGGTGCGGCAGTGGGCGCGTCACGCAATACGTGGTGGAGCGGAATCCGCACGGACGCGTGATCGCGGTCGACGCCGATATCGACATGGTGCGCGCCGCGAGCGCGACGCTCGCGGGCACCGACGCGATCGTGCGCCAGGTCGACCTCGTTGAACTCGACCTCGGCGCGCTCGACGTCGGCGTCGTGGCCGTCGACGCGGTCTTCTCGACCGCGACGTTTCACTGGATCAAAGACCACGACACGCTGTTCCGGCGGCTTTTCGCAGCCCTTGTCCCCGGCGGCCGCATCGAGGCGCAGTGCGGAGGCGGCAACAACATCGAACGCGTGCACGCCGTGGCCAACCGCGTGGCGACGCAACCGCAGTATCGCGACGCACTTCACGGCGTCGAGCAGGTCACGAGCTTCTACACGCCCGAGCAGACCGAGCGCCGTCTGGTCGACGCCGGCTTCGCAGACGTCCACTGCTGGCTCGAAGAGATCCCGGTGGTGTCAGACGACCCGGTGGCGTATCTGTCCACGATCATCCTCGGGCAGCACCGCGAACGGTTGGGCGAAGCGCTCGGCGCGCAATACGTGCAGGAAGTCGCCGACGACCTCGGCTACCCCGGCACGGTCACGTTCGACTACGTGCGGCTCAATATCTCGGCCCGCAAACCCTGAGGAGCGTGCTGTGAACGAATGGATCCTTTCTCTCGACGACGGCCCAGCCGACGGGCCGCGGCTCGCAGTGAAGGACGCGATCGACATCGCCGGCACGGTCACCACGGCGGGGTGTAAGGCGCTGGCTGACCGCGCCGTTGTGGCCGAGCGCGACGCAGCGTGTGTCGCCACTGCCCGCACGGCGGGCGCCCGCATCGTGGGCAAGACGAACCTGCATGAACTGTGCTTCGGCACGACCGGGCTCAACCCCACGTTCGGCAACCCCGTGAACCCACGCTGGCCCGATCTCGTCCCGGGTGGTTCGTCGAGCGGATCAGCGGTGGCGGTCGCGCTCGGCGAAGCCGACGTTGCTTATGGCACCGACACCGGTGGCTCGGTGCGGCTACCCGCCGCGTGTTGTGGCATCGCGGGTTTGAAGACCACCCACGGCCGCGTGTCGCTCGAGGGGGTGTGGCCGCTGTCGCCGTCTCTCGACACGATCGGACCGCTTGCGCCTGACGTGGCCGGCCTCGTGCTCGGCATGCAGATGCTGGTACCCGGGTTCACCACGCACGGCGTGGAGGCGGCCACCGTCGTCGGTCGGCTCCAGACGCCGTCCGACGTCGTGATCGATCCCGCGTTCGACAAGGCCGTCGACGACGCGCTGCGCGACGCCGAGATGAACGTCGAGCCGGTCGAACTCAACGGGTGGGACCGGTGCGGGCGCTCGTTCGCGGTGGTGATCGGTTACGAAGCGTGGCGCTCGGACGAGGAGCTCCTGGCGATTCCTGGTGGCGTGCACGACTACGTCGGCGAACGCCTGCGGGGCTGCGCGCACATCACCGACGGCGCGTACAACGAGGGCCTCAGCGAGAAGGAGCAGTGGACCCGCGAAGTCTTGGCGTTGTTGCAGCGCGTGCCGGTGCTCGCGTTGCCCACGCTCGACCACACACCCGTCGCCGTCGAAGCCGACTTCTTACCGAATCCGCTCGTGTTCCCGTTCAACCTCGCGGGCGTGCCCGCGATCTCGATCCCGCTGCCGGGCGGCGCCGGCACGAGCCTGCAGCTAGTGGCTGCACCGGGCGGCGAAGAGCTACTGCTGGCAACCGCGGCGCGCGTCGAAGCGTCGTTGTAGCAACCTCGCGGGCGAATTTAATACGCGTGCATTAGAGTTGCCGGATGGCCGACCTCGTCATCCGTAACGCCACAATCGTCGACGGGACGGGCACGGCTGCGTTTGCGGGCGACATCGTCATCGACGGTTCTGTGATCACCTCTGTCGAACCCGCGGGCACCGCGCCGAAGGCCAAGCGTGAGATCGACGCCACCGGGCAACTCGTCACGCCCGGTTGGGTCGACGTCCACACGCACTACGACGGCCAGGTCACGTGGGATCCTGAGGTCACGCCGTCGTCGTGGCACGGTGCGACAACCGTCGTGATGGGGAACTGCGGTGTCGGCTTCGCGCCGGCGCGCCGCGGCACCGAAGAGCAGGCGCTGTTGATCGAGCTCATGGAGTCGGTCGAAGACATTCCCGGTACCGCGCTGCACGAAGGAATCAACTGGCAGTGGGAAAGCTTCCCCGAGTACCTCGACGCGCTCGACGCGATGCCGCGCGTGCTCGACGTCGCTGCGCAGGTGCCTCACGCCGCGCTGCGCGCGTACGTGATGGGCGATCGCGCGCATGACGACGACGCCACGAACGAAGACGTCGCGATGATGGCCAAGCTCTCGGCCGAGGCCATCGAATCGGGAGCCGTTGGGTTCTCGACGTCTCGCACCGTTCTGCACCGGTCGAAGTACGGCCTGGTGCCCGGCACCACGGCGCCGGGCGAGGAGGTCGTCGCCATCTGTGAGGCCATCGGCAAGACGGGCAAGGGCGTGATCCAGATCATCAGCGACCGCTCGGGCCACGACGGCCCCGAGCGTCAGTGGATGGTCGACATCGCGCGCAACACCGGTCGGCCCGTGACATTCCTCACCGCGCAGACGCCGTTCAGCCCCGAGGGTTACCGCGACGTGCTCGACCACGCGCAAGCGTTGCAGGAAGAAGGCGTGCAGTTCGTGCCGCAGGTCGGCAACCGCCCGACCGGGATGCTGTTCGGCCTCCAGTCGTCGTTCCACCCCTTCATCACGCATCCGACCTACAAGGCGATGCGCGACCTGCCGCTTTCCGAGCGTGTCGTCGAACTGCGCAGGCCCGAGGTGCGCGACGCGCTGCTCGCCGAAGAAGGCAAAGCGATGTCACCGCTGATGACGCGCTGGGACCACATGTTCCAACTCGGTGATCCGCCCGACTACGAACCGCCGCGTGAGGCATCGGTTGCGGCTACCGCGGAACGCGAGGGTCGTCGTCCCGAAGAAGTGGCGTTGGACTGGTTGCTCGAGCGCGACGGCAAGGCGCTGTTCTTCGCGCCACTCGCGTCGTACGTGCACCACAACTTCGATGCGATCCGCGAAATGGTGTCGCACCCGTCGACGGTGCTCGGCCTCTCCGACGGCGGCGCGCACTGCGGGCTGATCTGCGATGCGTCGATGACCACGTTCAACCTCACGCACTGGGCCCGCGATCGCACTCGGGGCGAGAAGCTCCCGCTGGAATACGTGGTGCAGCAGCAGACGCAGCGCACGGCGCAGCTCTACGGGTTCACCGACCGCGGCGAGATCAAGCCGGGCAAGCGGGCCGACATCAACGTGATCGATTTCGACAACCTGCGGATCCACGCGCCTGAGATGATCTTCGACCTGCCCGCGGGCGGTCGCCGGCTCGTGCAATACGTCGACGGCTACACCGCCACGATCTGCGCCGGCCAGGTCACCTTCGAAAACGGCGAGGCCACAGGCGCCCGCCCCGGCCGCCTCGTCCGCGCGTAACGGTCAGTCGCGGACCGCTTTGCCGGTGTCGATGGCGCGGCGGAGTTTGACTGCGGCCTCGTAGGCGTCGTCGGCTTCGGTCAACCACCGCACCGCGACGAAGCGGGTCGCGCCCGACGCAAGGAGATCGCCGATCGACTTCGGGTTGACGCCGCCGGTCACGTAGAACGGCAGCGACGCTTCGTTCGCCGCGAACCGCAGGTACCCCAAGCCCACCCCGGCGCGACCGGGCTTGGTCGGTGTCGGGTTGATCGGCCCGACCGAGATGTAGTCGACGGGTTCACGCTCGGAACCGATGAAGTCGTCTTGGCTGTGGGTCGACAGGCCGATGATCGCGTCCGGCCCGAGGATGCGACGCGCCGCTGCGGGTGGACAGTCGTCTTGCCCGACGTGCACGCCGTCGGCACCCAGTTCGAGCGCGAGGTCGGGTCGGTCGTTGAGGATGAACGGCACGCCGTGCGAGCGGCACACGTCGCGCACGAGTGCGCCGCGCTTGAGAATCGCGCGGGCGTCGGCCTGCTTGTCGCGGTACTGCACGATGTCGACGCCCCCTCGGATGCACGCGTCGACGAACTGCGGCAGGTCGGCGCGATCCGCCGTGCACAGGTAGAACCGTCGTCCGGCCAGAGGACCACTCAGCTCGTTATCCACCGGCGACCGCTTTCACGATCTCCAGTGTGTCGCCGTCGGCGAGCACGACTTGCGCATGCTCGCTGCGGATCAACGCGTCACCGTTGTGCTCCACGGCCACGGTGCGGCCGGCCCAACCGAGTTGGGTCAACAAGTCGTCGACCGTGGCACCGTCGTCGAGAGTGACGGCGTTGCCGTTGGCGGTGACGGTGATGCTCAGGACTTCGGCGCGGCCGCGGCCTTCGCCGCCGCCTTCTTCTGGGCCTTGTAGGCGCGGACTTTGCCGAGGCTCGCTTCGTCGACGATGTCAGCCACCGACAAGTACGTGCCCGTCTTGCCGTAGTCGCCTGACACGGCTTGCCAGCCGGCGGGCTTCACGCCGAACTGCTTGGCGAGCAGCGCCACAAAAATGCGCGCCTTCATGTCGCCGAAGCCGGGCAGCGCCTTCACGCGTTTGTACAACGTGTTCCCGTCGGCGGCCGTCGTCCAAATCGACGCCGCGTCGCCGTCGTAGTCATTGACGATGATGTTGCACAGTTCGTGCACGCGTCGCGCCATAGCCGCGGGATAGCGATGCAACGCGGGTCGATCGCAGAACACCGTGACGAGCGTCTCCTCGTCCATCTCGGCCAGCTTGTGGACGTCGAGGTCGGCGCCCAGGCGCTGGGTCAAGGTGTACGGACCGAGGAACGCCCACTCGAGCGGCACCTGCTGGTCGAGCACCATCGAGATGAGCAACGCGAGCGGTTCGGTGGCGTTGATTTCATCCGCGTCGGGGTTCCCGGTGATGCGCAACCTGGTCGCGGGCATGCTGCGATCCTAAGTCGGTGGTCGGTCTCGGTGAGTTAGCGGTTGCGGGGCAACCGCTAACTCACCCAGAGATGCGTCAGACCGACGCGGCCGCCTTCGCGTGGGTCGTAATGAGGCCGACCATCGTGTCCCACACTTGCGGCGGGTAGTCGTGGCCCATGCCGGCGACGAGCTCAAACCGGGCGCCAGGGACGGCGGCGGCGGTGTCGCGTCCGGCGTCGGGGTGCACGAGGCGGTCGGCGTCGCCGTGGATCACGAGCGTCGGCACGGTCACGTGCGCCAGCGCCTCGGTGCGATTCGGCGACCTACCGACCGCGGCGGCCTGCCGGGCTCGTCCGCCAGGGTCGAAGCTGCGGTCGAACGCGGCCTCGGCGTCAGCGGTCAGGCGGTCGACTTCCTGGAACGCGGGTGACCCCCACAACTTGAGGCCGTTGATGTGCGCGGCCACGAATTCTTCCTTCGTCTTGGGCGCCGGCGCGCTGAACGCTGCGAGCACGTCGGGGTCGACCTTGCGCAGGCCGCCGGGCGACGACATCACCGATGTGAGCGACAGCAACCGGTCCGGATACTCAATCGCGACCTGTTGCGAGATCATCCCGCCCATCGACCAGCCCGCGATGTGCGCGCGCTCCACACCGACGGCGTCGAGCACCGCGATCGCGTCGGCGGCCATGTCGACGATCGTGTACTCAGGCCCGCCCTTCAGGTGCGAAGACAGGCCGACGTCGCGGTTGTCGAAGCGGACCACGCGGAAGCCTTCGGCCACCAACTTCTCGCAGAACTCTTTCTTGAAGTTGATGCATTGGCTACCGAGACCGTTGACGAGCAGCAGTACCGGATTGCCGGGATCGCCGAAAACCTCGTAGTAGATCTCGACGTCAGCATTTTTTGTTGTCGGCATGACGCCGTCGTATCACGTCAGACGCGGTTGCGACCGGTGAGCGCGGCGAGACACTCGATCGGTGTTGCCGATGGCGACGGCTGGACTTCGGCCCCGAACGTGACGCCGTCGCGCAAAGGTTCGATCGCGCCGCGACTGAATTCGGTGACGTCGGCGACGAGCGCGTCCGACGGCTCGTAGCGCTGACCGGTAGCGGTGGCTATGTCCCAGCCGTGTACGAGCCCGTCGAGCACGACGAAGCGCGCGAACGTTTCGCCCGGGACCTCACCGAAGGGCGCGGCGACACTGCGTTCGAGCGCGCCCGAAGAGTTGATCGACTCGGCCAGGTTGGTCAGCGCGGGCCCAAACAACGCGAGCACGTCGTCCGAGGTCTCGGGCTCCGGCGCGGCCTCACCGCGGAAGGCGGCCGCGAACATGGTTGCCCCACTGATCATGTGCTCGAGCACGCCGCGGACGGTGTACTCGTCGCACGGCGTCTTGTTGTCGAGTTGGCCCGGGGCAATCCCACCCACCACGCCCGCGAGCAGCGGGCCCAGCTCGTTCAGTTGCGCCAGTACGTCCATGGGGTCTCCTTGCGTTCGCGCAGCGAGGTCCGCTGCTTCCCGATCGCGGCCGAGTTCGACGAGCTTGGTGATCTGTGCCGCGCCGGTGTCACGTTCGATCACGTTGACAGTGTGTGCCTTTGTACGCCGCTGCGCATCGGGCGATGTCGCCAATCGTTTGGCGGCGCCAATGGGTCACATGACCCATCCGGCTACTTCGGGTCAGGTCCGATTGATTGGAGTGCCCGATGCGGGGGCGAGGCGAGGGGCACACGATGACTCCGCTGGGAAACGTCCCGGTCGTCACAGGGGGTTTGCAATGCGACACGCGGTAAAAGACATTCCGATCGAGATGCAGGTCGGAGACATCGAAACGCGCGCCGTCGCGTACGGCGATCAACTTCTCCGCCACATCGACTTGCCCGCGGGGACGGACTTCACACCGCTGTTCGTTGGTTTGCCGGGAGACTTGTGCCAGTGCCCGCACTGGGGTGTGGTTCTCGAGGGCGCGATCACTGTTCGTTACGCGGATGGTTCCGAAGAGACCACGAGCGCAGGCGAGACGTACTTCTGGCCCGGCGGGCATACGGGGTGGACCGACAACGGCGTTGTGTTCACGGAGTTCAGTCCCGCGTCGGAAATCCAGCCGGTTCTTGAGCACCTCGCCAAGCAGATGGCGGGCGCGTCCTGATCGCATCGGCCAAGAGGGCGCTACCGTCGTTGACATGGGCGGTTTAGACGCGGCGTACGCGGCGCGTGAGCGGTACGACTGGCAGCGTTGCCACGACACCGCCTCCACCGCGCCGCTCAACGACGCTCTAGGCGATGGCGAGCGGTTGGCGCTACTGGGTGAGGCCGCATGGTGGTTGGGTCATCTCGACGATTCGATCGAGGCGAGGCAGGCCGCCTTTCGCGCTTTCGAAGAAGCAGGTGAGGGACGCCGCGCCGGCTATTGCGCGGTGTGGCTGTACGAGGCGAACGCGCAGCGCGCCCGCCCCGCGATCGCATCTGGCTGGTTGATGCGCGCGCGGCGCGCCCTCGAGCACGACGACAACTGCGTGGAACACGGTGCCTTGCTGCTGCGCGAGGCGGAGCTGGCCCACGGCGAGGGGCGACTCGGCGACGCCACCGATCTCGCCGAGCGTGCGTTGGCGTTGGGCCGCAAACTCGCGTCGCCCGACCTGGAAGCCGAGGCGCTGCAAACCGTTGGGCGGGTACTCATCGACGCCGGTCAGGTCAACGTCGGGTTGGCCCATTTGGACGAAGCCATGCTGTTCGCGGTCGAAGGCCGGCTGGGGCCGTACTCGACGGGCAAGGTGTACTGCAGCCTCATCAGTGTGTGCGAGGACTTGGGCGATTGGCGCCGCGCCGCGGACTGGACCGAAGCGACGACCCAGTGGGCCCAGGCCCACCCTTTCGCCATCTTCCCGGGAATCTGCCGTGTGCACCGCGCCGCGGTGCTCGATCGCAGCGGTGCGCTCGCCGACGCCGAACGTGAGGCGAGCCAGGCGTGCAACGAGTTGGTCGGCAGCCACATCCCCAACGCTGCCGCTGCCTTCGCCGAAGTCGGCGATATCCGGCGGCGCCTCGGCGATTTGGTGCGGGCCGAAGAAGCATTCAGCCGCGCCGAAGCGCTCGGCGGACGGGTTTGTACGGGCACCGCGATGCTGCGGCTGTCACAGAACCGCATCGACGAGGCGTCGCGCATCATCGCGGGCTGCGTCGCAGAACTATCGCCCAACCGCCTGGCGCGGGCGCGGGTGTTGCCAATAGCGGCGCAAATCGCCATCGCTGCGGGCGACCTTGACTTGGCCAAAGTTCATGTGACCGAACTCGACGCAATCGGCGACGCGTTTGAGATGCCGTATCTGCGAGCCGTCGCGATGCTGGCGCGGGGGCGTCTGCAATTGGCCGAAGGCGATCCGATCACCGCGCAGGCCACGCTGCATCGCGCCCACGCGCTGTGGCGCGAACTCGGCGTCCCGTACGAAGCCGCGACCGCGAACACGGTGCTGGCGGTGGCGCAGCGCGATGCCGGAGACGAGGCTGGCGCGCAAGCGTCGTTCGCGGCGGCACGCGCGCTGTTCAAAGACATCGGCGTCAGCCTCGACGCACGCGACACAACCGCACAACTACCGGCGGGGCTATCGCAACGTGAGGCCGAAGTGCTGCGTTGGGTGGCAAAGGGTCTGTCAAACAAGGAAGTAGCGACGCAGCTGCACTTGAGCGCGAAGACGGTGTCTCGCCACGTCTCCAACATCTTCACGAAGGTGGGCGTGTCGTCTCGAGTTGCCGCCAGCGCGTTTGCGTTCGCGAATGACATCGCGGATCCACACAGCTGAGCTACGACCCGTGGAGCGCGGCGCGTATCAACGCGCGCGCCGACCACAGCGTGGTTTCGAGTTGCTCCTTGGCGTTGAGGTCGCGCAGGTCTTGAAGGACGACGAGTGCTTCCCACCCGACGATCATCGACAACCCCGAAACCAACCGCTCGAACTTCTTCGGACTCAACTCTGTTCGTAAGGGCTCAAGGGCGCGCTCAAGCCACGTGATCCGCCGGTAGCCCCGCCGCGGGCCGTCACCGCTCGACTCATCGGGCGCGACCGTGAGCCGGATGAGCGACCGGCCCAGCGTCATCGTGTCGCTCGATACCGCGAACAGCGCACGGATCATCGCTTCGACGCGGGCGACGGCATCGTCGCCTCTGTCGGCCGCGTCGATCGCTTCGTCGACCGCGGCCTGGCTAAGCAGACCCACGGTCGCGTCGAGCAGCAACTGGTCGAGGGTCGGGAAGTAGAGATACACGGTTCGGCGTGAGACGTCGGCTGCGTCGGCTATGTCGTTGATCGACGGGGTGGTGCCGCCCTGTAGCAACGCGGCCGCGGCGCTCACGATTGCAGCGCGCGTTCGGCGCCGCTGCTTGAACCGACCGGTTTCTTCAGAAGAACTCTTGACGACGCTCACAGGGTTCAGTATACCGGGGTGCTGTAACTGCACAAGTGTGTAATAAACGAATGGAGGCAGAGATGAAGGGAAGCACGACGGTCGAGGGTCGCACCGCGCACGAGGCCGAAGGCGGGCCGGCGCAGCCCGTCACGCTGATGCACAGCTTCCTCGTGCCCGAGGGACGTGACGACGCTTTCCTCGCGCTTTGGAAGGAAACCAGCGAGTACTTCCGGCGCCAGCCCGGCTTCTTGTCGCTGCGCCTGCACCGGGCGGTGAATGCGGGCGCCGAGTATCGCTACGTGAACGTCGCGCGCTGGGAGTCCGACGCGGCGTACCGCGCGCCGCACGGATCCGAAGAACTGCGCGCGTTGGTACTCCAAGAGGGGTGGATGGAGTTCCCGAGCAGTCCCATGTTGTACGAGGTCATGGTCGCCGTCGGCGACGACGTTGCCGCGTCGTGAACACGCGCCGGAATTGGTGGTGGCAGTGGCTCGCCGCCGCGTCGTCGTCCACCATCGCCGGGCCGTACGTCAGCGCAGCGATGCGAGAGGTGGAGCGCGATGTCGCTCGTTCGACGGGCGACGCTGCAGTGCTACGCGAGGCGGGGGTCGGGCGCGTCGGCGTTGATGCCGAACTTCTCGATCGCCGCTTCGACCTCTTGCGGCTTGGCCGCACCTTCGGCGGCGAGGCCGTTGAGCACGGCGACCACGACGTGCCCGCAGTCAACTTCGAAGTGACGACGCAGGGCTTCCCGGGTGTCGCTGCGGCCGTAGCCGTCGGTGCCGAGTGTGGTGAATGACCGCGGCGCCCACCGGGCGACCTGATCGGGCACCGCTTTCATGAAGTCGGTCACCGCGACGATCGGGCCTTCGGTGTCCTCGAGAACTTCGCTGATGTAGGGCACCTCGGGTACGCGCGACGGGTGCAGCCGGTTCGCGCGCTCGGCCGCCAACGCGTCTTCGCGCAGCGCTTTATACGACGTTGCGCTCCACAAGTCGACGGCGACGTCGTAATCGGCGGCCAGTACGTCGCGAGCCTCGATCGCGGCTTGCGACGCGCTGCCGCTGAACAAAACGGTCGCCGCGCGCGAGGGGCCGTCGGGCGCTGCGGCGAAGCGATAGAGGCCGCGCATGATGCCCTCGTCGACACCCACGGGCTTGGCCGGCATCACGTAGTTCTCGTTGTAGAGCGTCAGGTAGAAAAACTCGTCGCGGTCTTCGCGGCCGAACATGCGCGCGATCCCCGCCTGGATGATCGTGGCCACTTCGTATGCGAAGGCCGGGTCGTAGGCGGCAACGGTAGGGACTGTCGACGCGAGCAGTAGCGAGTGGCCGTCTTGATGCTGCAGCCCTTCGCCGTTGAGCGTGGTGCGGCCTGCGGTTGCACCCAGCAGAAAGCCGCGGGCCCCGCTATCACCCGCCGCCCAGGCGAGGTCGCCGACGCGCTGGAACCCGAACATCGAATAGAAGATGAAAAACGGGATCATTGGCGCGCCCCACGTGGTGGCCGCCGTGCCCGCCGCGGTGAACGACGCCATCGACCCGGCCTCGGTGATGCCCTCTTCGAGAATGTGCCCGTCAGCCGACTCGGTGTAGGAGAGCAAGAGTTCCTTGTCGACGGGCTCGTACAGCTGCCCCTGCGGCGCGTAGATCTCGAATTCCTTGAAGAGCGCGTCCATGCCGAAGGTGCGCGCCTCGTCGGGCACGATCGGCACCACCCGCTCGCCGATCGCGCCGTCGCGCAGCAAGTTCCTGATGAGGCGTGCGAAGGCCATCGTGGTCGACACCGCCTGCGCCTTGGATCCACCCATGAACTCTTCGAACGATGCTGGCGACGGCAGTTCGGGCAGGGCCACACGCGGCAAGCGCCGCGGCAATGACCCGTCGAGCGCCTTGCGCCGCGTCATCAAGTACTCGTGGATGTCAGAGCCGTCGGCGGGCCGGTAGTACGGCGGCAGCTTCTCTTCGAGGGCAGCTTCGGGGATCTCGTCTTGCAGATAGAGCGTGTCGCGCATCGCAAGCAGCTGCGCTTTGTTCATCTTCTTGATCTGGTGCGTGGCGTTGCGCGATTCGATTTCGGGCCCGAGCGTCCACCCCTTGATCGTCTTAGCGAGGATCACGGTGGGCGTTGTTTCATGTTCGACGGCGGCCTTGTACGCGGCGTAGAGCTTGCGGTAGTCGTGGCCACCGCGGGGTAGCGCATGGATCTCGTCGTCACTGAGGTGCTCGACGATCTTGCGCAGCCGCGGGTCGGGCCCGAAGAAGTTGTCGCGGATGTACTTGCCGTCGGACACGGCGTACTTCTGGAATGTGCCGTCGACCGTGGTGTTCATCTGGTTGAGCAACACGCCATCGGTGTCGCGGGCCAACAGTTCGTCCCACTTCGAGCCCCAGATCACTTTGATCACGTTCCACCCGGCCCCGCGGAACACGGCCTCGAGTTCCTGGATGATCTTCCCGTTGCCCCGCACCGGTCCGTCGAGGCGCTGCAGGTTGCAGTTGACGACGAAGATCAAGTTGTCGAGGCCCTCGCGCGCGGCCAGCGACAGTGCACCGAGCGACTCGGGCTCGTCGGTTTCGCCGTCGCCCAGGAAACACCACACCTTCGCCCGGCTGGTGTCGGCGATCTGCCGATTCAAGAGGTAGCGGTTGAAGCGCGCCTGGTAAATCGCCTGCAACGGCCCGAGGCCCATCGACACGGTGGGGAACTCCCAGAACTCGGGCATGAGCCGGGGGTGCGGATAGCTCGAGAGCCCGAGGCCGCTGAGTTCAGTGCGAAAGCCGTCGAGTTGCTGTTCGCTGAGACGGCCTTCGAGAAAGGCGCGGGCGTAGATGCCGGGGGCGGCGTGGCCCTGGAAGTACACCTGGTCGCCGAACTGGCCGTCGTCCTTGCCACGGAAGAAATGGTTGAAGCCGACTTCGTACAGCGACGCGCTCGATGCGAACGTCGAAAGGTGACCGCCGATCCCTTCGCTACGCGCGTTGGCGCGGGTCACCATCACCGCCGCGTTCCAGCGGATGAAGGCGCGTATGCGGCGCTCGATGAACTCGTCGCCCGGGAACCACGGCTCGTCGTCGCGGGGGATCGTGTTGATGTACGGCGTGCTCACCGTGGCCGGGAAACCGATCTGGGTTTCGCGGGCCCGCTCGAGCAGTTTCATCAGCAGGAACCGGGCCCGGGTCTTGCCGTGGCTGTTGACGATGTCGTCGAAGCTGTCGATCCACTCGGCCGTTTCGGACGGATCGGTGTCGGGGAGTTGGTGGCTGAAGCCGTCGAAAATCACTAGGTGCATGGTACGACCGCTACTAGCCGGTAGTTTCCGCGGCCTTGTGAAGACTGTGTATACAGACGGCGCGTGTAGGGGGAACCCCGGCCCGGGCGGTTGGGCGTGGGCCGACGTCGACGGGCCGTGGGCGTCGGGTGCGGAAAACCCGTCGACCAACCAGAGGATGGAAGTGAACGCGGTGCTTCAGGCGCTGCGCGCGAACGCCGGTCGGATCACGATCGTGAGTGACTCGACCTACGTCGTGAACTGCTTCCGCGACAAGTGGTACGCCGGTTGGATGGCGCGGGGCTGGACGAACAGCGCAAAGAAGCCGGTGGCGAACCGTGATCTTTGGGAGCCGTTGATCGAGCTTTACCTGTCGCGCATCGATGAGATCGCGTTCAAGTGGGTGAAAGGCCATGGCACCGATCCGATGAACATCAAGGTCGACGAGTTGGCCGTGGCCGCGTCGTTCGCGCAAGACAACGCGGCCAGTCGGCCGATCGCGCCGCCGACCCCATCCGAGCAACGTCTCTTCGACTAGCGGACGGTTAATTTCGCTCCAATGGAATTACAGGGAGCAGCAGCAATCGTGACCGGTGGTGCGTCGGGTCTTGGCGAGGCGACCACGAGGCGCCTGCACCAGGCCGGCGTCGCAGTGACGATCTTCGATCGCAACGCCGAGGGCGGTCAGGCGTTGGCGAAGGAACTCGGCGGCACCGCGAACTTCGCCGAAGGCGACGTCACGAAGTACGAGGACTGCCAAGCGGCGGTCGAGCAAGCTGCGGCTGCCGGTGACCTGCGGGTGTGCGTGAACTGCGCCGGCACCGGACCGCCCATGCGGACCATCGCGCGAGACGGCACGCCGCACGACCCGGCGATGTTCAACCTGCTCGTCCAGATCAACCTGGTCGGAACGTTCAACGTGTTGTCGCTGTCGGCGTCGAAGATGGCTGCCACCGATCCAACGCCTTCGGGTGACCGCGGCGTGATCGTGAACACCGCGTCGGTCGCCGCGTTCGACGGCCAGATCGGCCAACTCGCTTACGCGGCCACCAAGGGCGGGGTCGTCGGCATGACGTTGCCCGCCGCGCGTGACCTGTCCGCCGCCAACATTCGCGTCAACACCATCGCTCCGGGACTCATGGACACGCCGCTGCTGGCGATGCTGCCGGAACCGGCGCGCAAGTCGCTGGGTGAAAGCGTGCTGTACCCCAAGCGTCTCGGCATCCCCGACGAGTACGCAGGGCTCGTGATGCACATCGTCGAGAACAGCTACCTCAATGGCGAAGTGATCCGCCTCGACGGCGGCATCCGCATGCCCCCGAAATGACCGTGTCCTGTGCGTGTTTGCCGACTGTGGCGGCAAAGTCGCACAGAGTCGGTCCGTAGAGCAGGCGCGAGGGTATGAAGTACGTGCTGCTGATCGGGGTCACCGCGATCGTGGCGCGAGTGGCGCGAGACCGGTTGCGTCGCGCGCTTGGTCGGCAGCCTGTGGCCAAACGCGCCACGCCGGTGCGCGCGTCGCTCTCCTTGGCACTGGTCGTGACGCTTTTCATGGTCGCGGGGCCGTTGACCGAGGCGATCACGCTCGCTGGTAGTGAGCCGCCGCGTTTTCGGTCCGCGCTGCTCTGGGCCGCGGTTGGAGTCGCACCACCACTCGGCGCCGCGTGCTCCTATCGGCAAGCGAAGGCGGCGCGCGCGCCCTCCGCTCTCGTACGACAGTCGGCGCTGGCCACGTATTCGTTCGTCGGTCTTGCGGTGGCTGCGGGCGCGCTCGCGCTGCGAGTAAGCGGCAAGGTTTGATTCAGCGTCAGAGCACGCGCACGTCGGGGCGCAACTCGGCGATGCGCCGATGCGCCTTGAGCGCCCGGTGGGGCAGGCGCAGCTCGTGCAACTCGGGGATCGTGAGGATGGGAGGCAGGCCGTCCGTCGTCACCGCGGTGTCGCGTAGGTCGAGAATCGCGAGGACGGGGTGAAACGCCAGCGCTTCGATTCCCGCGTCAGTCACCTTCGTGCCGAAGAGCGACAGTTCCTCGAGCGTAGGAATGGCGGCGAGGCCCGCGACGGCGGCGTCGGTGATCGTGCACTCGGCAAGGTTCAGTACGCGCAGCTTCGGCAGCGTCGCGAGGCGGGGCACGGACGCGTCGGTGACGCGCGTGTTGGCCAAGTCGAGGTGCTCCAAGCAGTTGAACCGCACGATCGCTTGCAACGCATCGTCGTCGACGTCCGTGCGACGTAGGTCCAAACGCCAGAGTTGACGATTCTCCATCTGGTCGAGCCCGGACAGGTCGTTGCCCATCGCGGCCAACGCGAGTTGCACGCAGGGCGGATCGGCGGATCGGTCGATCTTCGGCGGGGCGTTCCACATCCGGTAACCCGGGCCGAGGACGCCGAAACCCGGCGGTGCGTCCGGAGCGACGGGGATGAAGAAGGTCGGTCGAACGATGCCGAGCGACTCGTCGTAGGCGTGCCGGGCCTCGTCATCACCGAGCACGCCCCATGCTTCGTTTACGGCAGCCATGTCCTCGGAGCGCATTCCGTGCGCGTGGGCGACATCGGGATGCAGGCGACGCGCCAGCACGCGGTACGCGCGATGAATCGTGTCGTGTGATGCATCGGGTGGTACCCCGAGCACCTCGTAGTAGTCGGTCAGACCCGGGTCCAGTCTTTCCAGACGGGGTCGTAGCCGTTCGCTTTGAGGGCAGCCGCGAACTCGGCGGGCGACCGCGTATCGCTGATCTCGAACTGCGGTTCGGCGTCGGAATCGGACGCGTAGCCGCCGGGTTCCGTGTGCGAACCCGCCGAAAGCGTGGTGACGCCGAGCGGCACCAGCGCGTCGCGCAGGAACGCCGGTTCGCGCGTCGACAACGTGATGCCAAGGTCGGGCAGGAACAGTCGCAGCGCGCACAGCAGTTGCGTGAAGGATCGGTCGTCGACGGGGTCGGCCGGTTCGTAGTCGCCCGCGGCCGGACGCAGCCGCGGCGCCGACACCGATACCTCGGCCCGCCACCACCGGTGCATCAACTCACGCGCATGCGCGGCCACCGCGAGTGCCTCGCCCCGCCAGTCGCTGTGTAACCCGAGCAATGCGCCGATACCGAGCCGTCGGGCGCCGGCGGCCGCGGCGCGGTCGGGCGCCGCGAGGCGCCACTCGTAGTTGCGCTTCTTGCCGAGCAGGTGCACGTCGGCGTAGCTCGAGCGGTCGTAGGTCTCTTGGTAGACGACGACGCCGTCGGCCCCGGCGTTCACGAGGCGCAGGTACGTCGGCTCGTCCCACACCTGCACCTCGACCGCGACGTTGGCCATAACGGTCGACACCGCGGCCACGCACTCGACGAGGTAGTCCTTCGACACGATCCGCGCGTGCTCGCCGGCCACGAGCAGCACGTGACGGAAGCCGCGCGTCGCCAACTCGAGCGCCTCGGCCACCACTTCGTCGACCGACAGCGTTCGCCGCGCGACGTCGTTGCCGGCGGAGAAGCCGCAGTACGTGCACACCGACACGCACTCGTTCGACAGGTACAGCGGTGCGAACAGCGTGCGGGCGCGTCCGAATCGAGCCAGCGTGACGTCACGCGCTGCGACGGCAAGCTCTTCGATCCGCGCCGCGGCCGCCGGCGACAACAACGCGGCAAAGTCCACGAGGTCGCGACGCGGCTTAGCGAGAGCCCGGGACACTTCGGCGTCGCCGGCCGAGTCGACGAGCGCACGCAGCGAGACCAATTCGTCGGCCATCGCCAACAACGCGGCCGCGGCGCTGTCGGCGGGGACCTCGCGCGGCCGCGACAGCAACTCGACCGACGACGTCGCGGTCATGACTCGAGGAACCCGGTGAGCGGCGACGACGCATCGGCGACCCGTCGTGAGGGCGCCAGACCCGCGACGTATCCCAGCCGTCCCGCGTCGACCGCCATGCGGAACGCATCAGCCATCGCGGCGGGATCGCTCGCAGTGCCGATCGCGGTATTCACGAGGACGGCGTCGGCGCCCAACTCCATCGCCTCGGACGCGTGCGACGGCGCGCCCAACCCGGCGTCGACCACCACCGGCACCCGCGCCTGCTCGACGATGATCTCCAACGCGCCGCGCGTGCGCAGACCCTGGTTCGAACCGATCCACGAACCGAGCGGCATCACCGTGGCGCAGCCCACCTCTTCGAGGCGTTTGCACAACACGGGGTCGGCGTTGACGTAGGGCAACACCGTGAACCCTTCCGCGACGAGCTTTTCGGCCGCCGCCAGCGTTTCGACGCCGTCGGGCAGCAGGTACCGCGGCTCAGGTGTGAGCTCGAGCTTGATCCACTCGGGGTACCCGGCGGCGCGGGCCAGTCGGGCGATGCGTACGGCCTCGTCAGCGTTCATCGCGCCCGAGGTGTTCGTGAGCAGCAGCACCGACTCGGGGAGCGCGTCGACGATGTCGTCGTCGGCCGACGGGTCGGCCCGGCGCAGGGCGACCGTGACCATCTCGGTACCTGACGCGACGATCGCCGCGCGCAGCGACGCATTCGACGGAAACTTCCCCGTACCCAAGAACAGACGCGACCCGAACGTGCGTCCGGCGATCACGAGTGGGTCGTCAACCATTACGAGGCGTAACTTACCGGGGTGCCTACCCGGGTCCTCATCGCTTTAGCGCTGCTCTGCGGCGTGATCATCGTGGTGGCGTTCACCATCCAGACCGTTGTCGCCAGCAAGTAAGGGCCTGCATGTCGCACAGGTAGGCTCACCGGCGTGGCTGAACAGTTCGACGTGGTCGTGATCGGGGGCGGACCGGCGGGTTACGCGGCGGCGCTTTACGGCGCGAGCGCGGGCCTGAACATCGCAGTGGTCGAGAAGGAAAAGGTCGGCGGCACCTGCCTGCACCGGGGGTGCATCCCGGCCAAGGAGTACCTGGAAACGGCGTCGGTGTACCGCACCGTCAGCCACTCGAAGGACTTCGGCGTGATCGCCGATCAGCCCACCATCGAGTTCGCCACGAGTCAGGCCCGCAAGCAGAAGGTGGTCGACCAGTTGTGGAAGGGCCTGCAAGGCCTGATGAAGCAACGCAAGATCACGACCTACCTCGGCACCGGGCGGCTCGACGCCGACGGTGTGGTTCGGGTCAGCGGCGGCGAGGCCGACGGCGTCGAGCTACAAGGCACCAACGTGTTGCTGTGCGCGGGTTCGGTACCCCGCACGCTGCCGGGCTTCGACGTCGACGGAAAGTTCGTGATGACATCCGACGAGGTGCTCATGCTCGACACGCTGCCGAGCTCGGCGGTAGTGATCGGCGGGGGAGCGATCGGTTGCGAGTTCGCCAGTTCGCTCGCCGACCTTGGCGTGCAGGTGACGATCCTCGAGTTCCTGCCTCAGATCCTCGTCGGCTGCGACAAGGACGCGGCCGACATCGTGGTGCGTTCGTTCAAGAAGCGCGGCATCGACGTGCGCACCGGCGTCGAAGTGAAGGGCCACACGCCCACGCCCGACGGCAAGCAGACCGTGGTCACCTTCGGCGAGAACGACACGATCACCGCCGACGCGATCGTGATGTCGGTCGGCCGGCGTCCGTTGAGCGACGGGCTGGTCGGCGAAGGTTCGGCGGTCGCGATCGACGAGCGCGGCTTTGTGAAGGTCGACCCGTGGCTGCGCACCAGCGCTCCGAACGTCTACGCGCTGGGCGACATCATCGCGGTCGACGGCGTGCGCGTGCACCCGCAGCTCGCACACGTCGGATTCGCTGAAGGCATCCTCGCCATCAAGACGATCCTGGGCGAACCGGCGACGCCGGTGGATTACTCGAAGGTCCCGTGGTGCATTTACACCCACCCCGAAGTCGCCTTCGTCGGCATGACCGAGGCCGCCGCCAAAGAAGCGGGCATCGACGTCGCCGTTTCCAAGCACCGGTACATCGGCAACGGGCGGGCGATCATCGTGGGTGAGACCGACGGCTTGGTGAAGGTGATCGCCGAGAAAGACGCCGACGGCAAGGCGGGCAAGATCATCGGCGTGCACATGGCCGGCCCGTGGGTCACCGAGCAACTCGGTCAGGGCTATCTCGCGGTTAACTGGGAAGCCACCGTCGACGAGGTGAGCGCCTTCATCCAACCCCACCCGAGCCTGTCGGAACTGTTCGGCGAAACCGTGCTCGCGCTAACCGGAAGAGGACTGCATGGCTGACATCACGATGCCGCAACTCGGCGAAACCGTCACCGAAGGCACGATCACGCGTTGGGCCAAGGCCGTGGGCGACACGGTCAAGGAAGACGAGATCCTCTTCGAAGTCTCGACCGACAAGGTCGACTCCGAGGTGCCGTCGCCAGTGTCGGGCGTGATCACATCGATCGTGGTTTCCGAGGGTGAAACGGTGCCGGTCGGCGCCGTGCTCGCGGTCGTGGGCGACGCGGCTGACGGCGCTGCGCCCGCGGGGGAGCCTGCTGAGGCGCCGGGGAGCTCGCCCCCGGTGGCCACCCCGCCCAGCGCCACCGAGGCCGACTCCCCGGCGCCTCCTGAGGAACCTGCCACTCTTGACGCGCCGGTTTCTGAAGCCCCTGCTCCTGAACCCGCGCCGGCTCCGGCGCCCGCACCGGCACCCGCACCCGCACCCGCGCCCGCGCCGGTGCCCGCGCCCGCGCCGGCTGCGTCGGCAAATGGCGGGGCGTCGTCGGTGTTGTCGCCGGTCGTGCGCAAGCTCATCGCCGACAACAACCTTGATTCGTCGGCGATCCAGGGCACCGGCGCCGGTGGGCGGATCACGCGCAACGACGTGCTCGCTGCGCTCGACAATCG
>JBEEFT010000087.1:0-6062 GCA_041166225.1 Actinomycetota bacterium
GTGTCCGGCTTCGCCGTCCGGAAATGCAACGAGCCGCCGACCCGAAGGCCGGCGGCTCGTACGCGTTAGTTACGAAAGATCAGATAGCGCGGACGTTCTGCGCTTCTTCACCCTTCTTGCCGGGGGCGACGTCGAATTCGACAGCCTGACCGTCAGTGAGGGTCTTGTAGCCGTTTCCCTGAATGTTCGAGAAATGGACGAAGACATCCTCGCCGCCTTCGCGGGAGATGAAGCCGAAGCCCTTGTCAGCGTTGAAAAATTTCACAGTTCCAGTTGCCATTGCAGTTATATCTCTTCTCAAAAAATCGGAGCAGTCCGAATGACGGCTCCGATAGGCACAAGGGTATCGGGTTGGAGCGCGTCGGTGTCCATACGGGCGCTTAAAGCGCCAGCGTGACGTCGCGTTCGAAGGCTGCGCCTATCGCGTCGAACATCGCCGCGGCGTCACGCAACCCGTCTGCGTCGACCGTCGCGCGTGCGCGGGCGCGCGCCACGCAGGCGGCCAGGTACGCGTTCTCGGCGGCGAACGGCTCTGCGTAGGCCAACCGCTTGTCGATGTCGTCGGCGCCGGCGGCCGCGGCCGCGTCGAGCGTGACGCCCAACCAGTAGTAATCACCGCCGTCGGAAGAGGGCAGGTCGTCGATATCCGACAGAGACATCGCGCGCTCGTATTCGCTGCGATGCAGCGCAGCGCGTGCGGCGGTGAAACCACGAAAGCCCCTGCGCAGCCCACTGCACACGTCGTCACCCAGCGCGATCCAGCGGTCGTACTCGGCGTCGTTACCCGTCAAAGCCTGCGTGAGCGCGACGGCGTAAAACGAGGGTGCCATCCATCCGGCAACGGGTCGCCCGCTCAGCCGCCAACCTTCTTCCATGACATCGGCGAGGCGCAGTGCTTCGTTGAACTCGCCCAGCATTACGAGCGGCTGGATGAGGTGACACGCCGCGTGATGGGGGAGGCCCTCGAGATGGCTATCGGCGGCCTCGCGCCGCGCGAACTCGAGTGCGCCTTGGAAGTCGGCGATGCCCATGCGGGCGTACACCGCCATGTGGAAGATGTCGGCCACCTCACCGCCGTTATGCGGATCATGGCGATGCAACCGTGGCAAAAGCGCGGCGCGCTCGTCGCAGATCGCCGACGACTCGCGGTGGTGCCCATCGCTCGAGGCGGCGCTCGCGACCGCGTCGAATGCGTTGCTGATCAGCGCTGGGTCGGCGTAGTCGCGGGCTGCGGCCAACGCCCGGTTCGACGCCTCGCGGGTTGGCTGACAGAGGTCGGGGCCGCCGATCCACGCTTCGGCCAGGGCGAGCCAGGCGGTCACATGCTTGTCGCCCGACGGCGCGAGCGCGGTGGCACGGTCGAGCACAGTGCGCAGCGATGTGAGGTTTGGATCCTCGACGAACGTGGCCGGCGCCCGTCCCCCCAACGTCACGGCGTGCGCGAGGGCGGCCGCCGCCGTCGCGTTGTCGCCGACCGCTTCGGCGCGACCCGCCGCTTCGATCAGCAAGTCGTGCGCGAGTTCACCGCGCATCTCGGCGAAGGCGAGGTCGGCGGCAACGATCAGCGATGCGATCGCCGACGCCTCGTCGGGTGCCCGTCGCACCGCTTCGGCGATCAACAAGCGCGACTCGCGCACGTGGCGACGGGCGTAGGTGAGATGAGCTAACGACGTGGCCAGCGCGTACGCAGTGGCGTCGGCGCCCACTTCCGCCGGAGCGTTGCGTAACGCGGCGCGCAGGTCGTCGGCCGTGAGGTCGAAGTCGACTTGCCACTCGTCGCCCGATTCGAGCGTGTGCTCAATGGCCCGGGCGAACTCCGCCGCCCACCGCAAATGACGCTCGCGTTGGGCGTCAGCCTCGCCGCTGACTACGAGCTGTTCGTGTGCATACGCGTGCACGGTTTCGAGCATGCGCCACCGGCTGCCCGTCGGCGTGGGCACGACGCTCAGCAGGCTCTTGTCGGCGAGACGCCCGATCAGGTCACTAGTGGTCGCGCTGTCGCCGATGTCGGCGACCGCGGTGATCGCGGCTTGGTCGACCGCGCCCGCGAATACCCCGATCCGTCGGAACAACGTGCGTTCGTCGTCGTCGAGCAGGGCGTGGCTCCAGTCGATCACGGCGCGCATCGTGCGGTGCCGACCGGTTTGCGCGGCGGGCCCGGCCAGGATCCGCAGGCTCTCGTCGAGGCCGGTCAGCAGTCCGTCGGTGCCGAGCGTCTTGACCCGCGCCGCCGCCAGCTCGATCGCCAGCGGCACACCGTCGAGATGACGACAGATTTCCGCGACGCGACGCTGTTCGCTTTCAGCGGGATCGTTCCAGCCGGCCCGGTCGTAGAAGAGCTGCTCGGCTTCCTCGAGGGGCGGGACGCTGATGACGCGCTCGCCGGCGACGCCGAGACGCTCTCGGCTCGTCGCGATGAGGACGACGTCGGGCGACGCGGCGAGCAGATCCTGCGCGAACCCCGTGGCGTCGGCGAGGACGTGTTCGCAGTTGTCGAGCACGATCAGCGTTCGCTTGTTGCGCAGACGGTCGGCGATCGTGTCGATCATCCGCTCGTTGGGCCGTTCGACGATATCGAGCGCCCCCATCACGGTGCGGTCGATGCACTTCTCGACAATCGCGACGAGGTCGACGAATGCGCCGCCCCCAGCGAAGCGGGGTAGGAGCCGTTCGGCGGCGACCGTCGCCAGGCGCGTCTTACCCATACCTCCCGGACCGAGCACCGTCACGAGACGGTTGTTCGTGACCGAGTCGACAATCTCAGCCAGCACCGCTTCGCGGCCGACGAACTTGGTCCACGTCGCCGGGAGGTGGCGGATCTGGGCGGGCTCGACGTCGTCGGAACCGGCGGCCGGCGCGAGGGCCGCGAGCTGGCGTCGGTCGGTGGCCCCGAGCTTGCGCAGCAGGCTCGAAACGTGCGATTCGACGGTACGCACCGATATATGCAGCGCCTGGGCGATTTGGGCGTTGGTGCGGCGTTGACCGAGCGCGTCGAGAACCTCACGCTCGCGGTCCGACAACTCGTCGACAACCATCGCCATGCCCTCAGTCTGACGCTTCGGTGTGACATCCACCGACGGAATACGTGGTTAATCCGTGGTAATTCCGTGGTGGCGACGGATGCGACGGCGCCGGCATGAGCGGACGATGGCCTCATGTTCAATCCAGCCATGAGCCAAGCAATCGTCGCCGATCGACAGGCCGCGCTGCGCAGCGCAGCGGTGCGCGAACGCCTCGCGGCCTCAGCGCCGACACCGCACGCGTCGGCTGTTCGCAGTCACAAGGCCCACCGCGGTCTGTTGCGTCGCTTCTCATGGCGCGTGAACATCACGGGCTGATCTGGACGCCTCGGTCATAGGGCGCGGATCGGAGCAGGAAAACACGACGTCGGTGCCTAAGCATCTAGTTGTGACATCGAAGACGTTCACGCTCGGCGAACTCGTCGACTGGCTCGAGGAATGGCTTGAAGAGCGCGAGTGGCACCTCGACGAGTACTGCCTGATGTTCGCGACCGAAGAGCGCTACGTCGAGGTGAGTATCGGCGACGACGGCGTGTGGGCAGGGGCCGTCACGAACCACAACCTGTCCGAAGGGGAGTGGATCAGCGGCTCCGACGAGTCGACCCTGCACAAGCTGGGCTGGGTGGCCGAAGAAGTGGGCGGACCCGAGCCGAAGTACGTGCGGCGCTGGTCGATGGACGGGCTGACCGCCGACATCGTGGCCCGGGTGCTGCAGATTCTCACGCTCGTGTACTTGCCGGCCGATACCGACGAGGTCGAAGTTATGCGCGACACGTTCGTCGGCGATCGAGCCGACGAGTCGAACTAGCGCCGTTCCGGATTAGCGGTTGGTGGAGCGGTCGCTACGAGTTGACGACGACCACCGGCGGGTCGGATATGCCGTGCTGGTCGCGGCACAGCGCGCGGTAGAACGCGTAGATCGAGTGCGCGTCGATCACGAGTTCGACGTTGCCGTCGGCGCCGAGGTTGAGGTTGGCGCCGTAGATGGTGAACCACACGTCGGTCACTTCCGTGTTGGTATCGGGCACGTGCAGTGTGTGGACCGATCCCGCCGGCTCGTAGAGATACGACCCGGCCACATTCACGAACTCGGGCGTCTCCAGGTAGTACCAGCTGCCGCTTTGCGTGAACGCGTACACGTGGCCGGTGTGCTTGTGCGTCTGAATCGTGGCACCGGGCACGAACCGGCTGCGCACAATCCAAATGCCGGTGGCCAGATCGACCTGGAGCAGCTGGAGCTCTGACCCGTCGCCGAAGTCGACGAAGGGCAGGTCTTCTTCACGCCGGAGGATTGTCTGCGGAGCCGCTTCGGTGATCGCCATGCCACAAAGTTACCGTCGCGGTCCGCGGCGGCGGTTCTCACTATTCCTGTACATATCTCATCGAACAGTGTGGGGCTGAGGAAAACGCCGACGGGGCGGCGGTCTGGGATAGTTCCGGTCGTCATGAGTGCCGAAGACGAATCACCGACCCGAGCTAACTCCTTGCTGGAGATGATCGAGCTAACGCCCGACGGCGACGACTCGTTCATGGCGCCGATGGGCATGTCGTTCGGACCTCGGCTGTTCGGGGGCCAGGTCGCCGCGCAGAGCCTGGCCGCGGTGTGCCGCACGGTGCGCCCTGAGCATCGGCCGCAGTCGTTGCACGCGTACTTCATCCTCGCGGGCAATCCGGAGATCCCGTTGCGACTGTCGGTCGAGCGCACGCGCGACGGGCGGTCGTTCACGACGAGGCGGGTTGTCGCAAGCCAAGACGGTGCGGCGATCTTCGAAATGAGCGCGTCGTTCCATGCTGAGGAGGACGGAGCCGATTGGTCGACGCCGGTCCCGATCGAAGCGGCTGATCCCGAACTGCTGCCCGGCTTCGTGGCGCCCGAGGACCGGCCGAGCGCGACGTTTTTCGAGATGCGCCCGTTGCACAAACCGAGCGGACCGTTCGCGCCGCCGCCGTACTGGGTGCGCTCACGCGAGAACGTGCCGAACGACTACGCCACGCAGTCGTGCGTGCTGGCTTACCTGTCGGACATGGGCGTGCTGGCGATGGCGCGTCCACCCGGTGCCGCGATCCCGACGATGGCGTCGAGCCTCGATCACGCGATCTGGTTCCACCGGCGATACGTGCCGGGGGAGTGGCACCTGTTCACCGGCGCGCCCCGGTCGAGCTTCGGCGCACGCGGCCTCGCGGTGGGCGGGCTGTTCAATCGCGAGGGTGTGCTGGTTGCCACCGTCGTGCAGGAGGGTTTGTTCCGCACGCCACGCGCCACATGAGTCGAACGCGGTCGTGGGCCGGCGCGCTGGTGGTGCTCGCGCTATTTGCTCAAACGTGGCACACCGCGGCGCCCGCCGCTGCCGCCACCGCACCCGCATCCGCACCCGCCGGCACCGCGATGCGGCCACTGCACGCCACCCACGGCGCCGGCGCCCGCATCGTCGACGACCAAGGGCGAACCGTGATCCTGCGTGGCGTGAACGTGAACGGTCTCGGCGAGTACTACCAGGAGTGGCCCGACCTCGCGTCGACCCTGCCGCTCGGTGATGCGGACTTCGCGCGCATGGCGGCCGACGGGTTCAACGTCGTGCGGCTCATCATCACGTGGTCGCGCCTCGAGCCCCAGCCCGGGCAGATCAACACGGGCTACCTCGACCGCATTGCCGCCACCGTCGCGCAGGCGAAGGCCCACGACATCTACGTGCTGCTCGACATGCACCAAGACGCGTGGGGTCCGCATGTCGACACGCCCGACGGTGTGACGTGTCCGCCCGGCACAAGCGCGGCGGTCGGCTGGGACGGCGCACCGGAATGGGCGACGGCACTCGTCGGCACGCCGCTGACGTGCGCGGCGGGCGGCACCCGCGAATTGTCAACGGCGGTTCAGACCAGCTTCAGCGCGTTCTACGCGAACGTCGGTGGCGTCCAAGACCACCTCGTGAACGCGTGGCGCGCGGTCGCGCAGCGCTTCGCGCATGAGCCTGCGGTGGCCGGTTACGACCTTCTTAACGAACCCAACCCGGGCATGACGCCGGGCGTGAACGACTACGCGCT
>JBEEFT010000088.1:0-13169 GCA_041166225.1 Actinomycetota bacterium
GCGGGCAGCGTGGCGCGGGCGAGCTGGATCGGCGCGTGCAGATTGACGTCGATGATGCCGTCGATATCGGACGGATCGATGGCGTTGAACGCAACCGTGTCGAGCAGCCCGGCGTTGTTGACCAGCACGTCGATCGGCCCGTCCGCCTCGATGCGTCCGATGAGCGCGTCGCGCGCGCTGCGCTCCATCAGGTCGGCCGGGTACGCCCGGCCACCGATGTCTGCGGCCAGTTTCTCGAGCGGCTCGACGCTTCGGGCGACAAGCGCGACGTTCGCCCCCCGCGCCGCGAGTTGCCGGGCCAGCTCCTCGCCGATACCGCGGGACGCGCCCGTGACGACGGCCCGTTTTCCTCGCAACTCCATGGCGCACCCCCTGGAAAGCGACCCTACTGCCGGGTAACTCCAGTTGGTACGAGGGCGCGCTTTTCGGCCATGCTGAGGACATGAACGTCGTCGTCTGCGTGAAGCAGATTCCCGATCCCGCCAGTCCGGGCTCGCTCGATGCCAACAACAACCTCGACCGCTCCAGCAAACTCGTGATCGACGACTCCGACATGTACGGCGTCGAGATGGCGTTGCAGTTGGTGCAGGCGGCTGGTGGTGGCGAAGTGTCGCTGGTGTCTATGGCACCCAACGGCGAAACCGCCGGCCTGCGCACCGCCCTGGCCATGGGAGCCGAGAAGGCTGTGCTCGTCTCCGACGACGCGCTCAAGGGTTCCGACGCGCTGAGCACGGCGAAGGTTCTCGCCGCCGCGATCAAGCGCGTTGAAGGCTTCGACCTGATCCTCGCCGCGACCGAGTCGAGCGACGGCTACACCGGCACCACGCCGGTGCAGATCGCCGAAGTGCTCGGCCTGCCCGCGGTCACCTTCGCCAAGCACATCGAGGTCGACGGGTCGACCGTGAAGGTGCAGCGCCAGACCGAAGCGGGCTACGACGAAGTCACCTGTCCGCTCCCGGCGCTCGTCACGGTCACCGCCGGCGTTGTCGAGCCTCGCTACCCGTCGTTCAAGGGAATCATGGCGGCCAAGGGCAAGCCGCTCGACCAGGTCACCGTGGCCGACCTCGGCATCGACGCCGGTTCAGTCGGCGCTGCCGGTGCCGGTCAGAAGATCACCGACGTGGCCGAGGCCGAAGCCCGCAAGGCCGGCGAAGTCGTCGTCGACGAAGGCGAAGCCTTCCAGAAGATCGTTGAGTTCCTCGACAAGTTGAAGGTGATTTGAGCATGGCCAAGGTTTGGGTTCTCGCAGAAGCAACGAACGGCAAAGTCAGTTCGCTGTCGTTGGAATTGCTCACCAAGGCGCGCGATCTCGGCGACACCGTCGAAGCCGTCACCTGGGGCGCCGACACGGCGTCGTTCGCAGACGAGCTCGGCGCTCACGGCGCCACGAAGGTCTACGACGTCGGTGACATCGGCACCTCGCTACCCGCGGTGCCCGTCGCCGCGGCAATCGCCGCCGCGGTCGAAGCCGGCAACGGCCCCGACATCCTCCTCGTGGGTCAGAGCTACGACGGCCGCGACATCGCGGGCCGTCTAAGCGCCAAGCTCGACAAGCCCGTGCTCACGAATGTGGTCGACCTCACCGCCGGCGACCCGCCCGTTGCGAGCCACGCAATCTTCGGTGGCGCGACCCTCGTGCAGGCAACCTTCACCGGTTCAGCGCCGTTCATCTACGCGGTGCGGCCCAAGAGCTTCGTCGCCGAGGCGAGCGGTGGTTCCGCAACCGTCGAGTCGCTCGCGGCTCCCGAAGCGGGCGCGACCGACGCGGCGACCGTGGTCGACCGCCACGTCGAAGAGCGCAGCGGTCCGCAGCTCGACGAAGCAGCGATTGTCGTGTCCGGAGGACGCGGCCTAGGCGAGGCCAAGAACTACGAGATGATCGAAGAGCTGGCGAAGCTGCTGAAGGGCGCGCCCGGCGCGTCACGCGCGATTGTCGACGCGGGCTGGGTGCCGTACTCGTACCAGGTCGGTCAAACCGGCAAGACCGTCAAGCCCACCATCTACATCGCCGCGGGCATTTCCGGTGCGACGCAGCACATGGTCGGCATGAAGGGAGCCAAGAACATCATCGCGATCAACAAGGATCAGGAAGCACCGATCCTGCAGATCGCCGACCTCGGCATCGTGGGCGACGTCCACAAGGTCTTGCCGCAACTCATCGAAGCGTTGAAGGCTCGCTCCTAAGAGCGAGCGTTTAACGCTGCCGCTTAGTCTTCGCCGATGGCTTGGAAGAACTGGGCGGGCAATCAGAAGTGCGACCCGGCTGAGGTCGCGCATCCGTCGACCGACGCGGAGCTTGCCGCGGTCGTAAAGGGCGCGGCGGCGCGCGGGCGTCGGGTGAAGGTCGTCGGCAGCGGCCACAGCTTCACGGCGTGCGCACTCACCGACGGCGTGCAGATCGTGCTCGATCGTTACAACACCGTCACCGCGGTCGACACAGAGAAGCTCCAGGTGACCGCGCAGGCGGGCACCACGATCGCCGACCTCAACAAGCTGCTGTGGGGTTACGGCATGGCGATGCCGAACCTCGGCGACATCGCATACCAAACGATCAGCGGCGCGATCTCCACGGCCACCCACGGCACGGGGGCGACGAAAACCGGTATCGCCGGACAGGTCATTGCGCTCGAGATCGTGTCGGGCGACGGCTCGATCATCGCCTGCTCGCCCAGCGAGGAGAAGGAGATCTTCGAGTCCGCCCGGGTCGGTGTCGGCGCGCTCGGCGCGCTGTCGAGCGTCACGTTGCAGTGCGTGCCGAAGTTCAACCTGAAGGCGATCGAGGAGCCGCTGCGGGTCGACGACGTGCTGGCGAACATCGACGCGCACGTCGACAACAACGAGCACTTCGAATTCTTCTGGGTGCCTCACACCGGCTGGGCGCTGACGAAGACCAATAACGCGACCGACGAGCCGTCGGGCGGGCAGAGCCGGGCCAAGTTCTTCAAAGACAAGATCCTGATGGAGAACATCGCGTTCGGCGCGGTCACCAAGCTCGGACGCTTGCGCCCGGCGGCGATCCCGCGCCTGTCGAAACTGATCCCGAGCTCGGGCCGCAGCGAATACGTGAAGTCGAGCTACGAGATCTTCGCGAGCCCGCGCTGGGTCCGCTTCTACGAGATGGAATACGCGGTTCCCCGCCAACACATCGTGGCCGCAGTGAATGGCGTGCGGGCCGCAATCAAAGACAACGGGTTCAACATCGGCTTCCCGGTCGAGGTGCGCTTCACGGCGCCCGACGACATCCCCTTGTCGACCGCGTCAGGACGCGACTCGGCCTACGTCGCCGTGCACGTCGCCAAGGGCATGGATTACGAGCCGTACTTCCGCGCCGTCGAAGCCGTGATGAACGAACTCGAAGGGCGCCCGCACTGGGGCAAGCTCAACTTCCAAACCGCCGACGTGCTCAAGACGCGCTACCCAATGTGGGACAAGTTCCAGGCCGTGCGCGAACGGCTCGACCCCAACGGCGTGTTCCGCAACGACTACACCGATCGGGTGCTGGGCCCGATTTCGTAGCGTTCAGGCCACACAGGCCGGCGGCGCCTAGTCATTATCTGACGCGATCAGGGCCCACGCCAGTTCGGCGTCGGGGTCCTCGATCGCCAGCCGCAAAGACCACCCCATCGGCTCGGCACCTTCGTCCCAGAGGTACCAGCGCATCTCGTTGACGGCCTGGTCCAACTCGTCGGCGGACAACGGCCAATCGTGGGTGAGGTCTGCGAGCGCGGCGGCGGCCCACCAGGCGGCGAACCGACCAGTCGCCGCGCCGCGGCGGTGGCCGTGGGCGCCCCCCGACGCGCCGGCCCACGCCATGTGCGCGAACGCCTCAGCCGGCGACACTTCGGCGACGCGCGCCGTCGTAAGCCCGAGCGAACGCAACGCGCCTTCGACGCCGCCGGTAACACCGCTGGCGTCGGTACGCCCGTTCGACTCGTTGCTCCAGTGGGCCGCGATGTCGAGCAACGCGTCGCGGCCGTCGGCTGCATCGTCGTCGGCGGAGAACTCGACGCCCGACAGTGATACGTCGTACCAACGCGACTTGTCGGGAAGCGCGGGCGAGGGGAACTCCGCCTCTTCGATTTTGTACGTCGCCACTTCGTAGTCGGGCTCCCAGTCGGCCAGAGCGAGCGGGATGTCGAGCACCGAGCCGTCGACGTTTTCCGTAGCGGACAGGTCTTCGCCCCGCACCACCCGCTCATGGGCCACGAGGCTTGCCGTCGGACCGCGGCTGAGCCCACGCGCAAGTTCATCCCACGTGTGGGCCGCCGCGGCGACTTCGGGCAAGGGACCAAAGCCGAACCGCGCCGCCGCCGCACCGGGTCCCGCAGCGTCTTCGACGGCCGCGGCCGCGTAGTCGCCGGGGCCGCGCAGCGCGAGCGCGTAGTTCACGTACGCGGTGACCGGCCACAACTGCTTGCCGCGTGCCGCCGCGGCCCGGCAATCGTTGCGGACCCACACGAGTTCGTCCCAGTCGCCTTGTTCGACCACCCGGTCGACGTAGCGCGTCAACTCGTCGAGGTCGCCGCGGTCGACGAGTTCGTCCCGATAGGTCATACGCGCGCGGTCATACGTAAGGCCAGGGGTAGTGGCGGTACTCCTCGCCGACGTTCGGGATCGACGGCAGATCGGCCACAGCTCGCGCCCGTCGGCGCAGCGCGGCCACTTCGTCCTCGTCGAGGAGCTCGTCGAGTTCGGGCAACTCGGCTTGCGCGAGACGCGTGAGATCGGCGCGCCACGCGTCAGGAATCGGTTGGCCGCCGAAGTCCCAGATCACCGTACGCAGACGGGGCGACGATTGAAACGTGAGGCCATGGTCGATGCCGAAGATATGTCCGTCGGCCGCCAGCAGGCAGTGCCCGCCTTTGCGGTCGGCGTTGTTGATCACGAGGTCGAACACGCACATCTGACGCAGCCGGTCGTGATGCGCCGGTTCCTCGACAAGCGTGAAGTAGTGCTGCTCGAAGTCGGCGTCGTCGATGAAGCGTTGCAGCGACCCTTCACCCATCGGGGCATCGACGCGCCCGATCGTCTCGGGCACGATGCCCCACCCCAGCGCCTCACTGACCACGTACGCCGCAACCTCGCGACGCCACAGTCCCGACGGGTAGTCCCATAGCGGGCGCTCACCGCGTTCGGGCTTGTAGATCGCACGCAACTCGGCTGCGCCGCACGACACGGTAACGAGCATCGTCGCGTTCGAGCTCCACGGCATCCGTCCCTCGATGGCAACGTCGCCGTCACTGAGAACGGTCAGCGCTCGGGCGCGTGCTTGCCGTTCGTCTTCGGACACGTGTGACCACCGGGGTCAAGGGGATGATGGCACCAAGGACACGGCGGACGGCCGGCGTCGACAAGATCGGCGGCGCGGATCGCAAGCGCCTGCGCCTGCTCGCGGGTGAGCAGGATGCGAGCCCGCGCCGCTTCCTCGACGTCGATGTTGTCGTCGTCGTCCGTGACAACCGCTTCGACGGCGTCGATCACGATGCGGTCGAGCGTGTCGAGGTAGCCGAGGCCCATGGCCCCCACGATCCACGCCACTTCCAGCGGCGGGCGCAACTCGAGGTCGCTAGGCACGAACGGGGTCACGGCGAGGTCCTGCAAGCGTTCCAGCAGCGCCACGCTGAGCGCCGCGACCTGTTGTTTTTCCACCTTGAGCGTGGCCACGGTGTCGCCTGCGATCGCTTGCAGCAGGAACACGCGCCGGCCGGGCGCGCCAACGGTACCGACGGTCACGAGATCAGCGTCGGTGAACTCGAAACTCTCGCTCACTACGACGCCACCCGGTTTACGCAGTGCACGAACGGCCCGTCGGCGGTGTAGGAAATCACGGTCATCGAACACGGCGACACGTCGATGCGCTGAAACAAATCCAGCGGCACTCCGAGCGCGGTTGCCGCAGCGGCCTTGATCGGGTCGGCGTGCGACACCGCGATCACGGTTTTGCCCGGGTGCGCGGCCCGGAAACGATCAACGGTCGACGACATGCGCGTCGCCATTTCGCTGAAGCTCTCGCCGTTCGGGAAACGAAAACCCGACGGGTTGCGCTGCACGGCCTTCCACTCGGGCAGCTTGCGCAGCTTGCCCAGTTCCTGGCCGGTCCAGTCGCCGAAGTCGCACTCGAGCAGACCCTTGTCGGCCACGGTCTTCATGTTCAACGCCTTGGCGATCGGCGCGGCCGTCTCACGGGTTCGCTGCAACGGAGACGCATAAACAGCGGCGATGTTCTTGCTGGCCTTCAGATGTTCGGCGACCGCCTGCGCTTGCGCATTGCCTTTGTCGGCCAGGGCGAGGCCCGGCGCGCGGCCGGGGAGGATCTTGCCGGTGGACGGGGTCTGGCCGTGGCGGACGAAGACCACCGTCGTCGGTGCGGGCTGAGCCATCTCGGGGCGAACCGTAGCCTTCCGTTCGTGACGTCCTCACACCCGCCGAGCCGCGACGCGGAGATGCTCGCGCTGCACGCCGAGATCGTGGACTGCTTCGCCTGTCCCCGGTTGGTCGCGTGGCGCGAACTCGTCGCGCGGGAAAAACGGGCGTCGTTCTCAGAGTGGACGTATTGGGGTCGTCCGGTGCCCGGCTTCGGCGATTGGGATGCCGAGATCGCGGTGCTCGGTTTGGCGCCCGCCGCGCACGGAGCGAACCGGACCGGGCGGGTTTTTACCGGCGACCGGTCGGGCGACTTTCTGTTCGCGTCGATGCACCGGTGTGGCCTGGCCAATCAGCCAACCAGCGTGGCGGCCGACGACGGCCTCGCGCTGCACCACGCGTTCGTCACCGCCGCGGTGCGGTGCGCGCCACCGGCCAACAAGCCGACAATCGACGAGCGCGATACCTGCGCGCCGTTCTTGCACCGCGAGCTCGCGCTGTTAACGAAACTTCGCGTCGTGGTCGCGCTCGGGCAGTTCGGCTACGAGGCCGCCTGCCGTCATTTCACGATCCGGCCGCGACCTGCATTCGGCCATGGCGTCGAAGCGCAAACACCCAGCGGCGGGATCACGGTGGTGTGCTCGTTCCATCCGTCGCAACAGAACACGTTCACCGGGAAGTTGACGGCGCCGATGCTCGACGCGGTGTTCATGCGCGCACGACAGATTGCCGGTGTGACGTAGGCCAGCCCTCAGCGCTAAAGCGCCAGCAGTTCGCCGACCGCGTAAACCACGGCGATCACGCCGAGAAATCCGGCGACGGTCAACCGCAGGCGGCGGTCGGCCGACCGCATGGTGAGGGCGGCCCCGAGTCGCGCGCCAGGTACGACGGCAATTGCGAGCAGCGCAGCGAAGCGCCAGTCGATGTCGTGGAGCAGCGCGTGGGTGATCGTGCCCGGCACGGCCAGGCACCCGACGCATACCAACGACGTCGCGATCGTCTTGCGTAGCGGTATGCGCGCGAGTTCGGTAAAGGCCGGCACCATCACGATACCGCCGCCGACTCCGAGCAGACCTGACAGCGCTCCGGCCGCGAGTCCGATCGTGACGAGCAGGGTCGGCGCGGGCGCAGACGCGTCGTTACCGGTGCTCGCCGCCGCGGGTTGGCGCGTCATCCGGGCCGCGGTGAATGCGAGCAGCGCGGCGGTAAGCAGCATCAGCACGTGGCCGTGGCCGGGCACTGCGTGCGACGCCAACGAGCCGACGACCGAACCCACGATGCCGGCGGGCACCGCCCACGTCGCCACCCGCCAGTCGATCAAGTCCTCTCGGGCGTAGCGAACCGTTCCGATCGCGGCGCTCGGCAAGATCGACGGGAGCGTTGTGCCTACCGCCACGGTGGCCGACGCACCGAGGGCGCGTATCGCCGGGGTGGAGATGACCGCGCCACCAACGCCGAACGCGGCGGACAACGCGCCCGTAGCCAAACCGGCGACCAGCGTCAGCGCGTCGCGAAGCGGTCCCGGGTCCACGGGGGCGTTGTCTAGCCTGCCGTGCCGTGGCTGATGCACCTCGAATCGACGCGCTGCGCGGGACCGTGAGCGATCTCGTCGCGCTCACCGCGAACCGGACGCCGCGCGACCTGACGGCGGCGCCCCGCGGTGAGTGGAGCGCGGCGCAAGTGGCCGCGCACATGGCCGACGCGGAGCTCGTCTACAGCGTGCGGATTCGTATGGTGCTCACCGACGAAAACCCGGCGCTCGTCGGTTACGACGAGCAAGCGTGGGCGGCTCGTTTCGCGATGTCCGACGTCAACGTCGCGGGTTCGGTCGAGCGCTTCCGCGTGTTACGCGACGCAAACCTGCGCCTGTTCGAGTCGCTGGAGCCGGCCGAGTGGTCGCGCATCGGTACGCACCTGGATCAGGGCGAGTTGTCGATCGCATCGATCGTCGAGAAACTGATCGGGCACGACCGCGAACACCTGAACCAGATTCGCAGGCTGCTTTAGAAGATCTCGAGCAGGCCGGCTGCGCCTTGGCCGCCGCCGATGCACATCGTGACGACACCCCACTTGGCGCCGCGGCGCTTGCCTTCCTGCAGGATGTGGCCGGCGCAGCGCGCGCCCGTCATGCCGAAGGGGTGACCGATCGAAATCGAGCCGCCGTTCACGTTGTACTTCTCGGGGTCGATGCCGAGCGTGTCGCGTGAGTACAGGCACTGGCTGGCGAAGGCCTCGTTGAGTTCCCACAGGTCGATGTCGTCGACCTTGAGGCCGTGACGTTCGAGCAGGCGAGGCACCGCGAACACAGGGCCGATGCCCATCTCGTCGGGCTGACAGCCCGCGATCGCCCAGCCGCGGAATGCACCGAGCGGCTCGACGCCGCGGCGCTCGGCTTCCTTGGCCTCCATCATCACTACTGCGGCCCCGCCGTCGGAGAGTTGGCTGGCGTTACCCGCGGTGACGAAGTTCCCGTCGCCCTTCACGGGCGGCAGCTTGGCGAGGCCCTCGAGCGTGGTCTGGGGTCGGTTGCACTCGTCTTTGTCGACCACGTAGTCGACGAAGCTCTCTTCCTTCGTTTCTTTGTCGACGACCTTCATCGTGGTGTTCATCGGCACGATCTCGTCGTCGAACTTCCCGGCCTCTTGTGCTGCGGCCGTGCGACGCTGCGACTCGAGCGAATACTCGTCTTGCGCCTCGCGGCTGACGCTGTATCGCTTGGCCACGATGTCGGCGGTGTCGATCATCGCCATGAAGATCGCGGGGTACTCCTCGATGAGCTTGGGGTCGAGGCCACCGATGTTGCCGCCGGGCGTGGAGATGGACTCGACGCCGCCCGCCACCACGACGTCGGCGCCGTCCTGCTTGATGTAGTTGGCCGCCAGCGCGATCGCGTTCAACCCCGACGAGCAATGGCGCTGCACGGTGGCGCCCGCAGTGGTGACGGGCAGGCCAGCGAGCAGGCCCGCGAGGCGGGCGAGGTTGCCCGCGCCGTGCGCGCCGTTGCCGAGGTACACGTCTTCGACGGCCTCGGGCTCGACGCCGGACTTTGCGACGGCGTGCTTGATCGCGTGCGCAGCCATCGACATCGCCGGTGTGTTGTTGAAACCACCCCGGTGCGACTTGGCCAGCCCGGTACGGGCGTACGAGACGATTACTGCTTCGCGCATGGCGAGATTCTCCTCAACTCAGAATTGACCGGCGGATCGTAACCGTCGACAGCCGATCTGAGGTTTTGGGCACCGTTAAGGACCCGTAAGGTCCGTGACGGTGCCCAAAACTTTCGGGCGAGCCTAAGAGGCTGGCGCCGGCTCGACGGGAGCGTCGGGCTTGGGCTTCTTCGGGGGCGGCGGGCGCATCAGGCGGGGCGGCTCAACTGCGGTTTCGGGCCACCGATTGCGGCTGACGCGCGCAAGGCGCTGCAGCAGCTTGATCGCGCCGGGGTCTTCGTCGCCGGGGCGCCCGATCAACGAGCCGTCTTCGAGCATCTTGATGATGATTTCGCGGCCGAGATCGGTGCGCACGATCGTGAGCGTCCAGTCGTTGAACTCACCGATGCCGCCGGTCGAAACGTCGGCGTGTTCGGCGGCGAAGTCGGGGCAGCTCTTGCACCCTTCACGCGTCCAGGCGTGGCACTCCTTGAGATTGATCTCGTGGTAGTCGCCGTTCTTCATCCAGATTTGGAAGACGCCCTTGATGTTCATCTTCACCATGTCGGCCTTCTTCAGGCCGTACTTGGCTTCGAACAACTCCTCGAAGATCGCGTCGTCGAAGGTCTTGGAACACAACAGCCCGATGTTCAACGCGAAGCGGCGGGCCGGCTTGCCTGCTTTGCGCGCGCTCATCACGGGCGGCACCGACGAGTGACAGCTCATGCCGACGAGCGCAAGCTTTTCGGCGCCCCCGGCGACGGCTTCGGCATAGGCCATCGGGGTCGCGGAGTACGTGTAGCGGCTTCCCGCCGCGGCGAGGATCTCTTCCTTCGTGCGGGCAACTCCGGGCACCGCTTTCCACGTGCTCCCGTCGCCTTCGGTGTAGCTCACGAGCGCGGCGTCGATGTAGCCGTGCTCCATGCACCAGATGAGCATGGCCGACACCACGCCGCCGTCTTGGCCCATCTTGTGCACCATGTCGTCGGACGCGCGGGCGAGGATGATGTCCTTGCTGATCCCGTCGATCTCATCGATGGTCCGGGTGCGCCCGAACATGTGCGTGTCGATCTCGGTTTCCCAGTTGCGGAAACGCGGGCAGGCGCGGGTGCAGCTGGTGCAACCCTTCTCACCGTGGATGCAGTTGTCGGGGCCCAACTCGTCTTCGAGATGGAAGGGCTTGTACACGCCCTCGGTGTCCTTGTACCCGAGTACATCGTGAGGGCACGCGACCACGCAACCGGAACAACCGGTACACAGCCCGGACGTCACGACCTCACTAAAGAGCTCTTTCCATTGCGCGGTCCAGCGCTCTGCTTTCTGGGGTGGCGCGTCGGTGACGGTCATCGGCCGCCGACCTTATCCGCCGACGGTTCGTGATCGCGCTAGTCGGCGAAGACGTCGCGGCTGTGCTGAATGAAGAACGTGTGGTCGTGACCCTTGTTGGGATCGTCCGAGTTGTATTTGGGCCCATTGGGTGCGCCGGTGGGCACGTGATCGTCTGAGTAGATCGCGCCGACGGGGCACACGTCGGGCTGATAACAAGCGGTGCACGACGTGCACTCGTCGAGATTCACGTACAGCGTCGAATCGCCGAAGATCGCGATCGCTTCCGGATTGGGCGAGTGCGTGTTCTCGATCACACCACTGCCGTGTTCAGCCTCCGAGAACAAGATGTTCTTCGCGGCGTCGTACTCGTAGATGCACTGCACGGGGCACACGTCGACGCACGCACGGTCCTTTGTGTCGATGCACGCCTCGGTAATGATCGCAAGTCCGGCCACGTGGGTTGTCTTACCCGATTGACGAGTTCCCAGCGCGCAGCGCTTGTTCGAGATCCGCTATCAGGTCCGCCGCCGCTTCGATGCCACAGCTCAATCGCACCAGCGAAGCGTCGACCTCGTTGCTCGTGCCGGCGACCGACGCGTGCGTCATGCGGCCTGGATGTTCGATCAGGCTTTCGACCGCACCGAGGCTTTCGGCCAGCGTGAACAGTCGGGTGCGCTTGCACGCATCGACGGCGCCGTCTTCACCGCCGGCGTGCAGGAACGAAACCATCCCGCCGAAGCCGGGGTAGAGGACCTTGGCCACGTTTGGGTTGGCCTCGAGCGCGGCGGCAACGGCGCGGGCATTCGCCTGCTGGCGTTCGACGCGCACGGCCAGCGTCCTGATGCCGCGCAGCAACAGCCAGCAGTCGAACGGTGCCGGCACCGCGCCCGCCGCGTTCTGGAGGAACGCCACGCGTTCGGCGAGCGCGTCGTCGTCGAGCACAAGCGCACCACCCACCACGTCGCTATGACCGCCGAGGTACTTGGTCGACGAGTGCACCACCACGTCGGCACCGAGGCCGAGTGGTTGCTGGAGCACGGGTGTGGCGAACGTGTTGTCGACCACCAGCACCGCGCCCGCGGCGTGTGCGGCAGTAGCCACTGCGGCGATGTCGACGGTTGCCAGCGTGGGATTCGTCGGCGACTCGCACCACACCATCGCGGTGCCGGCAATGATCGCGTCTTCGACGTTGCGGGGGTCGCCGAGGTCGACGGCAACGAAGTCGAGTTGAGTGTGGACGTGCGCGACGAGGCGGAACGTGCCGCCATACGCATCGTGGGGGATCACGATGCGCGCGCCGGCCGGCAGTGTGCGCAACAACACGTCTTCAGCGGCGAGGCCACTGGAAAACGCGAACGCATGGCGGCCGCCTTCGAGTTCGGCCAAGGCGCGTTCGAGCACGGCGCGGGTGGGGTTGCCCGAGCGCGAGTACTCGAAGTCGCCGACGGGTTCGGCCGGGCTGCGCTGCGCGTAGGTGGTGGCCAGGTTGATCGGGGGCACCACGGCGCCAGTCGCGGGGTCGGGCTCCCACCCCGCGTGCACGACGCGCGTTTCGATGTTGTCCTCTGTCATGTGGCGTTGCGGTGCACGAGGAAGTCGAGCAGGTCGGACCGCGTGAGGATGCCGACGGGGTGACCGCCGTCGAGCACCAGCACCGCGGTCGCAGCCTCGAGTCGCGCCACCGCGAGCTCAACTGTCTCACCGCTGCCCACGGTCGGAAGCGGCGGGCTCATGACGTTCTCGAGTGGCTGATCGAGCACCGACGGGTCGCCGAACGCGGCGTCGAGCAGGTCACGTTCGTGCACCGCACCGCGCACCTCGGCGGCGACAACGGGAGGTTCGTGGCTGAACACGGGCATCTGCGACACGCCGAACTCGCGCAAGATGCCGATCGCGGACCGCACCGTTTCGTCCGGGTGCATGTGCACGAGAGCGGGGAGGTCCGCGCCTTTACGGTGCAGCACGTCGCCCACCGTTTGGCCGGTCGAACCGAGGAACCCGAAGTCGGCCATCCACCCGTCGTTGTAGAGCTTGGACAGGTAGCCGCGACCCGAGTCGGGGATCAGCACGACCACCACGTCGTCGCTCGACAACTCCGTGCCGATGTGCGTTGCCGCCCACACCGCAGTGCCCGCGGACCCGCCGACGAGGATGCCCTCTTCTTTCGTGACCCGCCGAGCGGTGAGAAACGAGTCGCGGTCACTGACCATCACCACGCGGTCGACCACGTTGGGGTCGTACGTACCGGGCCAGAAGTCTTCGCCGATTCCTTCGACGAGATACGGCCGACCCGAACCTCCGGAGTACACCGAACCTTCCGGATCGGCGCCG
>JBEEFT010000089.1:0-28246 GCA_041166225.1 Actinomycetota bacterium
TAGCTCAGTCGGCAGAGCACCTCTCTTGTAAAGAGGATGTCGTCGGTTCGATTCCGACATCCGGCTCTCATCGTTACTGCAGGTCACGCTCCACTTCCGCGTGACGGCCGTTCCGCCCGCGGTCGCCCAATGTCCGATTCGTGCGCGATCCGCGCGCGATGTGGTCGCGAGTGTTACTTGGCACGGAATCGCGCTCTCAGGCCGCTTTTGAGTCGTCGGGGCGCGATTCCGTGCCGACTAACCCGCTCATACGTGCCGATTTAGTTGCGAGGATGCGCGCCATCATTCGCTAGTGAAGTTCAGTCGCGGCCGTCGCATCAGGCGTCTGCTCTTCGCGCTGGCAGCGGCCCTACTTCTGGGGTCGTGCGCCGGCGACTCGGCGCCGACGAGCGAGTCGAGTCGGCTGAATACACGTGAGCCAATGGCTGGGTGCAGCGGCGAAGCCAGCTTTCCAGTCAGCGCCTTGGCGAAGGTGCCCCCGGCCCAGGACACCGTTTTTGACGACGAGGCAGGGCGAGCGCTTCGAACGTTCCTGTTCACCCCGAGGACCGGCCAAAGCTCTCTTTATCCCGCAGAGGGCAAGTGGTTGGTGCTTGACCGCGGTCAGTCGAGCCTTCGCTTCGCGCATCGTCTCGGCCCGAACATCGGAATCGTCAACGCAGAGCGGAAGGGCGGCAAGTGGTCGATTCGCGGTTGGACTTCGCCGTGTCATCCCCGGCTTGCGACGACCACACGCTGGGGCGTCGCGGCTCCAGGCGAAGCGACTGCGACGACAATCACCGTGAACTACGTGACGGGAACCTCCTGTTACCCGCGAGGTGGGATGGTGCCGGCGGAGAAGGTCGACGTCGTCGAGTCCGAAGCGTCGGTGGCCATAGCTGTGTACCTCAAGCGAGACGTACCACCGCCTGGGTTCGACCCCCCGAAGAACTATGGGTGTGCCGGCGTAGGGATGGAAGGCACCGAGGTTGTCAAGCTCCGCGCCCCACTCGGCGCGCGCACGGTGCTCGACGGCGGAGCGATACCGCCAGCGGCTCCGGATGACTTAAAGAACTAGAACGTCGGCATCAGGCGAAGCGCGCGGGGTACGTGCCGCTATCGCGCAGTCTCCGTTGGAGACTCGTCCACTGCCGAGCGCGCATATGTCCCGTTCTTGGACGGTTGTTGAGGACGGCTAGTCCGGGGCGCAGCATCAGACGCTGGCAAGCTCGACCCGATCGAGCAGGACTCCGTGACGGCGAAGCGCGTCTGGAGTATTCGCCTTAATTCGTGGCTGAATTGACGTAGGGGCGATTCATCGACGAACCGACCATTCCGCCACTCGTTCGGTTTCCGCGAGCCATGCGGGCTTCGGAAGACTTTGCAGATCGTGTTATCGCCGCGCTCGATGGCCGTCCTGTTCGAGTCACGCGGCTTGCGTGCGTTGCGCGTGTTCCCCGAAAACGTCGATGAATGTGGAGCAGAACGCGGGCAGGTCGTCGGGCTTGCGGCTGCTCACGATCACGTTCTCGTCGCCGCGGCAGACCTTCACTTCTTCGTCGACCCAGTGGCCCCCGGCGTTGAGGATGTCGGTCTTCACGCTCGGCCAACTGGTGAGCGTGCGGTTGCGCACGACGCCGGCTTCGACCAGCGTCCACGGCCCGTGACAGATGACGGCGACGGGCTTGCCGGCGTCGACGAACCCCTTCGCGAACGCGACCGCGGCCGGCTTCATTCGTAGCTGGTCGGGATTGGCGACTCCGCCCGGCAGTACGAGGCCGACGTAGTCGTCGACGTTCGCCGCATCGACAGTGACGTCGACAGGGAACGTGTCGCCCTTGTCGAGATGGTTGAACGCTTGGGCCTCTCCGCTCTCGGGTGCCACCAGAACGGGCTGGCCCCCGGCCTGTTCGACGGCCTTCCACGGCTCGGTCAGCTCCACCTGTTCGATGCCCTCGTTCGACACTAGGAACGCGACCTTGTGGCCTGAAAGCGATGCCATTGTGAGTACCTCCGAGTTCTCCGTATGAACGTGCGCCGGTCGTACCCGCATGCGTGCGGTTTGAACGCGCCGCGCCGGGGTGTTTGCTTCGAGTTCGCTTCCTTGGCAGGCTGGCCGCGTGGAGTTGACGTCGGAAGACCGCGCCTTATTGGAATTCGAATGCGGTTGGTGGACCGAATCCGGTGTGAAGACCGATCGGATTCGCACCGATCTCGGCATTTCGTCGTCGACGTATTACAAGCGGCTGTCCGATCTCATCGACACGCGCGAAGCGTTCGAGTTCGACCCGCTGTTGGTGTTGCGTCTGCGGCGCCGGCGTCATTCCGATCACGATCTCGGGGCTCCCGCTAGCGGCGGGCCCGATCACTAATGGCGCAACGCGCGGGCAACGTGCACATCGGCAAGGCGGCGGCGGTCATCGTGATCGGGCTGCTCCTCGGCCTGATCGTGTTGCGCTCTGACGGCAGCGCCGGTGGCACATCGGTTTCGGCCGCCGAGCGCGCCGCGCTGGCTGCGGCGCGTAACACCACCACGACCACCACCGCACGACGTAGCAACCGCAGCTCGTCGACCACGACCACGCCGGCGCGTGCGCCTTCGACGGTGAAGGTCATCGCCATCAACGGCACCAAGGTCGCGGGCCAGGCCGGTAAGGCCACCACGAAGCTGCAGAACGCCACCTACAACGTGCTGGCTCCGGGAAACGCCACCGCCGCCGTGCGCAACACGAATCCGGCCTCGGTCGTCTACGTCGTGACTCCCGGCTACGAGCGTGAGGCCGCGGCCGTCGCGGCGGTTCTCGGGTTGCCGCCCACCTCGGTGAAGCCGCTGCCGTCGCCGTCGCCGTCGACCGACATCAAAAACGGCGTGAACATCGCCGTGCTCGTCGGCTCGGGCATCACGCTGTAGCCAGTTCGTCCCGCAGCGCCCGCAGAACCTCGACGGCCGCGACGGGGCTGTCGAGCACCACGTCGGCCGCTTCTCTCATCTGCTCAGGGCCTTCGACACTGGCGACGTAGAACGCGGCCGTCGCGATATGCGCGTGGCTGCGCATGGCAACTACCGCGGGGAGGTCAACCAAGTCGTCGCCGAAAAACGCGACTGCGGCGGGGTGGTGGTCTTCAATGAGTTCGTCCATCGCGTGGCCTTTGTCGAGGTCGACGGGCGGTCGAAGTTCCAGCGCCAACCGCCCCGCGTGCTCGACGAGGCCAGTCGTGCGTTCGGCTTGCGCGACGAACGCGCGGATCCAGTCTTCGGCGCCGGGCGCAGTTCGCCAGTGGATCGCCAAGCCCAGACCCTTCGGCTCCACGACAACGCCCTCGGGCGCCTCCGCGTAGACCTGGGCGTGCACCTCGTCGATCACGTCGCGCCAGGGCGCGGCGTCGCGGTGCGGCACGATCACGCCGTCACGCAGGCGCTCGTGGCCGTGCAGGCCGATGAACTCGACGCCGTGCTCGGCGCACGGGTGCATCCGGGCGACGAGCCATTCGACGGGACGGCCGGTGATGAAAGCCACGCGCAGGTGGCGGGCGAGATCGATGAGCACGTCGACCGCTCCGTCGATAGCGGTCGCGTCGTCGGGATGATCCACGATGTGCGAGATCGTGCCGTCGAAGTCGAGCACCAACATCGAGTCGGGTGCGTGTTCGACGAGGGGCGCGAGCGCGGCGGGCATCTGCATCGGTCTCGCTAGCTTTCCATGTGATGTCTGGTGCCTCGTCACGGTTCGCGTGGCGCTTCGCGTGCGCGGCCATGGCAGTGGCGGCGGTCACCGGTTCTGCGTGCGACGACCCGGCCGTGCGCCTCACGTACCGGCCGGTCGTCGGCACGCGCACGACCTATCAACTGCGGGTGCGGACGTCTTCGGTCACGAAACTCGAAGGTGTGGCCCCGCAACGCCGCAACGATTCCTTCGTGCTGCGGTCCGACCAACGCGTGCGCGCCGCGGAGCAGGGCGACGAGACGCAGGTAACGGTTCGTCTGACCGGCGACGGACAGAAGCCGCGCAACTTTGTGGTTCGCCTCGACCGCGCCGGGCAACTGGCCACCGTGGAGACCGTCGAAGGCGTGCCCAGTTCGTCGTTGGGCAACCTCGGCATCAGCGAACTGCTCCCGTCTGCGGCTGGCGCGCTACCGCAGTACGCGTTGCGCCCCGGCGACCGTTGGAAGATCAACCAACGTTTGCGCATCGGCTCGGCACCCGCGGGCCGGCTCGTCGGTTCGGGCCGGTTGGCCGCACTCGGCGTGTCGTCGGGCACCAAGCAGGCGCGTGTAGACACGGAGGTCGCGCTGCCCGTCGATCGCACGACGAGCGCCGATGCCGGCGGAACCATTCGCCTTCAAGGCGCCGTGCGCACGGTGATGCACGTCACCCAGCGCGTAACGGACGGAGTGGTGCTCGGCGCCAGCGCGCGCAGCGTGGGGCGTTACGCGGTCACCTTGACGCCGCCGACAATCGACGGGGGTCCGCCAGTGCGTGGCACCTTGACCGTCATCGTGTCGTCGACGACTAAGTCGCGCGACTAGCCGGCACCCTCGGTCGACGCGTCGGCGACGGCGTCGAGTTGCCGCTGGAGCCACTGGGCCGGGGTGCGGGCCGTGACCACGGCGCGCAGGCGTTCGGCTCGTTCGTGGCGGTCGGAGTCGTCGAGGGCCAACGCGTGGTGAAGAGCTTCCGCGGTGCCCGCCACGTCGAACGGATTGACGACGATCGCGCCCGCCGGACCGAGTTCGTCCCAAGCGCCCGCCTCGCGCGAAAGCACGAGTGGCGCGTCGCGCTCGTTGATGGCCGCGCCTTCGTACGCGACCAGGTTCAGCCCGTCGCGGATCGGGTTCACGAGCAACACGTCGGCGCGGCGCAGGGCGGCGACGGAACGGGGGAAGTCGTCTTCGGTGTCGAGGATGATCGGTGTCCAGTCGTCCGTGGCGAACATCTCGTTGATCGCGGCGACAGTGACCTCGACGTCGGCGTGCAGCGTCTTGTATTCGTCGATGGTCTCGCGGCTTGGATAGCAAAGCGCGATCAAGCACAACTCGCCTCGCCACTCGGGATACCGCTCGAGCAGCGTGCGGTAGGCCCAGAAGCCCCGCAAAAGGTTCTTCGACGGCTCGATCCTGTCGACGCGCACGATGCACTTGCGTCCGCCGACGGCCGCTTCGAGTTCCACGGCCGCCGCCGCGGTTTCTTCGCCGCGCGCAACGGCGGCTACCGCCTCGTGGTCGGCGGCTGCCGGCGCGATGAAGGTGCGCGGTATCGGCAACGTGCGCGTGGCCGGCGCCGCCCGCCAGCAACCTTCGAATGCGTGAGCCCAGCGCGGCGCGTGAAAGCCGCACGCGTCGGCGCCGCCCATGCCGAGCAACAACTCCTCGACGACGTCATCGGGCAGCATCGACAGGTTGGCCGGGTGCACGAACGGCGTATGCGTGAAGTGCGCGATCTTCACGTCGGGGCGCAGCCGACGAATCACGGCCGGCGCCAACGCGAGGTGATAGTCGTGCACGAGCACCGTTGCGCCGGGGCCGGCCGCCTCGGCCGCGCATTTCGCCATCGTCTCGTTCACGGAACGGAAGGCGCGCCAAGCCTGCGCGAAGTCCGAGTCGAGCACTGGCCGGCGGGCGGCGTCGAACATGTGGTGATGCCAGAACCACAACGTCTCGTTGGCGACCACGTTGTACGCGATCGCAAAGGTTTCGGGGTCGATGTCGACTAGACGCAACCGGTAGCCGTCGGCGTCGATATTGCCGTCGGGGCCCGCAGCGCGCACCGCGGCGCGGTCGGCGTCGGTGAGCGCCGCAGCGACCCAAACCGCGTCGGCCGACCGGACTCCGGCGCCCAGCGTCGACGCGAGTCCACCTCCCGCTCGGCCCGGTACCGGCTGTCCGTCGTCGCCGAACGCGAAAGCCAAAGGCCCCCTATTCGACAGCACGACAAGGGGAGCGGTCATCGGTAGAGAAAGATAACGGTCGTGCCTCTCGTGCTCGCCGCTTCCGACAAGTTCCGCGGCACCGCGTCCGCGCGCGAGATCGCACAGGCCATTGCCGCAGGCGCGATGGATGCAGGCTGGCGATGCGACGAAGCGCCGATGTCCGACGGCGGTGAGGGTTTGCTCGAAGTGTTCGGCGGTGCGAACCGTTCGACGTCGGTTACGGGGCCGCTCGGACACGTCGTAGACGCGGCGTGGCGTCTCGACGGCGCCACTGCGGTTATTGAGTCAGCCGAAGCTTGCGGCATCACGCGGGCCGGCGGCGCTGATGCGAACGACCCGGTCAACGCCACCACGGCGGGGGTGGGTGAACTGCTCACCGCGGCGCTCGACGGTGGCGCGCGCAACATCATCGTCGGCCTCGGCGGCAGCGCGACGACCGACGGCGGGCTCGGTGCGTTACGTGCCGGGCCTCGTCCCGGCCGCATGAAAGGCGTCGACCTCGTGATCGCCTGCGACGTCGAGACGTGGTTCACCGACGCCGCCGCAGTGTTCGGGCCGCAGAAAGGCGCGTCGACGAAACAGGTCGAACTACTGAGCCGGAGGCTCGTGACTTTGCTCGACGCCTACCGCAGTGATTACGGCGTGGACCTCACCGACGTCGCCGGCGGGGGCGCGGCCGGCGGCCTCGCGGGGGGGCTGGTGGTGCTGGGCGGACGAATTGTGCGCGGCGTCGACGCCGTCGCCGATGCAGTGGAGCTAGACGACCGTCTCGACGCCGCGGACGCGGTGATCACCGGCGAAGGCTTCCTTGACGCCGCGAGCTTCGCCGGCAAGGTCGTGGGTGGGATCGTCGAGCGCGCCGAGTGGGCGGCGAAGCCCGTCGGCGTGGTCGTGGGCGACACCGACGCGGCGGGACTCGCGGCGGCTGCCGGATGCGACCCCGCGCCATACGTCGTATCGCTGACTGCCGAGCACGGTGAGGAAGCCGCGCGCGCCGACACGATCGCACTGGTGCGGCGCGAGGTGTCACGGTTCTTGGCGTCGATGTCTCAGTAGCCTCAACCAGCTATGGACGATCGGCTTATCGCTGCAGGCCGACGGGCGTGGGCGGTGCTCGGCCTTGTCGGCGTCGCGGCCGTCGTGTTGTTCCTGGTGTGGCAATTGCGGGTGATCTTTCCCCCGCTCCTGTTGGCCGCGACGATCGTGTTCCTCCTCAATCCCGTCGTCACCCGCCTTCACCAGCGCGGCGTACACCGAGCGGCAGCCGCCGGGATGACGTATCTAGGAGTGGTCGTTGGGTTCGGTGTGATTGGTTTGGCGCTCACGCCGCTCGTCGGCGGACAGATTCGTGAAATGCGCGACGACTACCCCCACATCCGTCACCGCATCGAGAAGTTCGTCAACGACAAGGCGACCGAGAGCGAGGTGAACAACTGGCCGATCACCCTGCCGAAGTACGACAAGTTGATCGACGAACTGAGCCCGCCCCAGCGCGACATCCGCGACCAGATCAGCCAGTTGCGTCAGCTGGGCGGCACCGTCTTGCACATCGGGCTCATCCTTGTGCTGTCGCCGATCATCGCGTTCTACCTACTGATCGACCTGCCGCACACCGCGCAGGCGGTGCAGTCGTTGATCCCGCGAACGCTGCGCGGCGAGGTCAACCACGTCGGCCGCAAGCTCGGGACGACGTTGGGCAGTTACTTCCGCGGTCAGCTCATCGTCGCGGTGATCGTGGGCGTGATGTGCTCGATCGGGCTTTCGATCATCCGTCTGAAATTCGCGTTCGTCGTAGGAATGATCGCGGGCCTGTTCAACGTGGTCCCGCTGATCGGCCCATGGATCGGCGGGATACCGGGCGTGATCATCGCGTTGACAACGGGCAGTCCGGTTAAGGCATTGCTCGTGATAGCGGTGATGGCGGGGGTGCAACAGATCGACAACCACTTCATCACGCCGCAAGTGATGCAGCGCGCGGTGGCGCTGCACCCCGCGGCGGTGATGCTCACGTTGTTTGCAGGAGGCGCGATCGGTGGCTTTTTCGGGTTGCTGATTGCAGTGCCGGTAGCAGCGGTGCTGCGGATCGTGGTGTCGCACATGTGGCGCCACCACGTGCTCGGCGAGCCTCTGCCTGCCGCTTAGTCGCGCCCCGGCCGCGGGACGAACGAGCGCTCCGAGGTGAGCGCCGGCCGTTCGTGGGGCGGCGCGCCGACGGTTGCGACACCGGCGCGATGCAAGATCACCCGCAGAACTTCGGTTGCCATCGGCGTCAATTCGTGCAGAGGACGGTTGCGATGCGCGCGGCTCGCGATGCTCACTTCGCCGATCGCGTCGGCGCCGAAACGCGCCGCGACATCGAGCAGCAGCCCGACGTCGACGCCGTAGCCGTCGACGAACGCGACGGACTCGATCGCTCGGCGGCGTACCGCCACTTCACCGGCGAGCGGCTGACGCAGGTGGGCGAGGCTCGGGAACAGCAAGGTGAGCGCCGGCCGAGCGGTGAGTTCGGTGACGCGGCCGCCCTCCCCCGGACGGGATCCGTACGGCCGCTCGTAGGCGGCGCGCACCATCATCAGCGTCGGGTCGGCGGTGATCGCGTGAACGAGGGCGGCCGCGGTTTCCGGGCGTGAGTTCGTGACGTCGGCGTCGAGGAACACCACCACGTCACCGGTGGTGTCTCGCACGCCAGTCCACAACGCGGCGCCTTTTCCTTTGCCCAATGACGGCGTGACGCGCGCGCCGGCAGACTCGGCTTCGATTGCGGTGGCGTCGCTCGACCCGTCGTCGACGACCACTACGTCGGCATCCGGCGCGCCCGCGCGGGCGCACCGCACAACATCGGCGACCGTCTCGGCCTCGTCCCGCGCCGGAATCACAATCGATACCGATGCCATCCCCCCAGTCTGACAAACGCCTGGACTTACGGCGACGGGCACGCGGCCGGATCTCACTTGGTTAGTCCGGCCGCTAAACCGCGCCGCCGAAGGCGGCGACCATCTAGCTCGCCCGAGCGCCAGCGAGGGCGATACACTGACCGCACTTATCCAGAGCGGTTGAGGGTTCGGGCCCTTTGATGCCGCGGCAACCAGCACACACAACAAGTGCCAGGTGCCAATGCCCGATTCGATGAGAGGTATGCATGACCTTCCTAGAGGCACTTCGGTGCCGTGAATGTGGCAAGACGTATCCGGTGGCCGCGTTGCACGTGTGTGAGCACTGTTTCGGTCCGCTCGAATGCACCTACGACTACGACGCGATTCGGGCGAACGTCACCCGTGAGTCCATCGCCGAGGGGCCGCCGACGATCTGGCGGTACTCCGCGCTGCTGCCGGCCGAGTCGCCCGGGGCGATCGACATGGGCGCCGGGTGCACACCGCTCGTGCGCGCCGATCGGCTCGCCGCCGAAATCGGCCTCGGCGAACTGTGGCTGAAAAACGACACGGTTAATCCGACGGGCTCGTTCAAAGACCGCGTGGTGTCGGTGGCTCTCGCCAAGGCGCGCGAGCTCGGGTTCAAGGTGGCGGCGTGTCCGTCCACCGGAAACCTGGCCAACTCGGTTGCGGCCCACGCAGCGCGCGCCGGGATGCGGTCGGTGGTGTTTGTTCCCAGCGACCTCGAGCCCGCCAAGATCGCGATGACCGCAATTTTCGGTGGCACGCTCGTAGCGGTCGACGGCACTTACGACGACGTCAACCGTCTGTGCGCCGAGCTCACCGACGACCACGACGACTGGGCTTTCGTGAACGTGAATGTGCGCACGTATTACGCCGAGGGTTCGAAAACCCTCGCGTTCGAAACGGCCGAGCAACTCGGGTGGCAGGCGCCCGACCATGTGGTGGCGCCGATTGCGAGCGGCTCGCAGCTCACGAAGATCGCCAAGGGCTTCCGCGAGTTGGCCCAAGTGGGTCTCATCGACGACACGCCGATCCGTATCAGCGGCGCGCAGGCCGACGGCTGTTCGCCCGTGGCTACGGCCTTCAACGACAACAGCGACGCGATCCGGCCCGTGCGTCCCGACACCATTGCCAAGTCGCTCGCGATCGGCAACCCGGCCGACGGTTGGTACGCGCTCGACGAAGTGCGCAAGAGCGGCGGCGCGATCGGCTCGGTGAGCGACGACGAGATCCGCGACGGCATCTCGTTGCTGGCGCGCACCGAAGGAATTTTCGCCGAGACCGCCGGCGGCGTCACGATTGCCACGCTGAAGAAGCTCGCCGCGCAGGGCGTGGTGCGCCGCGACGAGCGCGTCGTGGCGATGATCACCGGCCACGGGCTCAAAACCCTCGACGCTGTCACCGAACGACTAAACCCAACCTTCACCATTCCGCCCACTCGCGCCGCCTTCGAAGCGGCGTACTCGCAGGAGGACTGAGCCCGCGTGGCCACTGCCGTTCGTATCCCCACCCAACTCCGTCCTCTCGCCGGCGGCGCCAGCGAACTAACCGTCGAAGGTGAAACGGTGGGCGACGTGTTGAAGGCGCTCGACGCCGCGCACCCGGGTTTTGCCGACCGGCTGTTCGACGAGTCGGGCGCGTTGCGTCGGTTCGTGAACGTGTTCCTCGGCGAGGAAGACGTGCGATTCCTCGACGGGCTGAACACCCCGGTCGCCGGTCAGTCGCTGTCGATCGTTCCCGCCGTCGCGGGCGGCTAGCCCGTCGCGCCCCGTCCTACGGGTGCTGCGACACGTAGAACTTGCGCTGCTCGGCGTTCAGTGCGCGTTCGTACGCGTCGGGCGCATGTTTCCGGCGCGCCACGATCACGCCGTCTTGGGAGAACACGATGCGGAACGGGCCCGGCGCCGACGTGAGCTGCGCGTAGAGGTCGGCGGCGTCGCCGAGGAGCTGGGTGTCGAGCACCAGCGTGTCGCACGTTGCGAGACGCGGTGGCGCGTTACGGAACGTGGGGTCCCAGTTCACGATGTGCCACGGGTTCGGGAACTCGTAGATGTACTTGCGGTGGGTCAGGTGCGGGTCGATCAGGTACGTCGCCGCCACCTTGTCGCCGGGCCGGACTTCGTGGACCGCCGCGTTGAACGCCGCTTCGCGGGGGTTGTGCTGGGCCCAAATACCGGTCTTGTAGTCGCGCCCGATCGGTGACGGCGACCACTCGCGGTTGCCCATGAATGCCGACACGCACAGAAGTGCGACGACCGCGATCTTCAGCCCGTCGCCGCGCCGCGCGAGGCGCGCGACACCTTCGACCGTGGCAATCATCAGTCCGACCAAGATGATCGCCGAGTAGTGGAAGCGGATGTCGTGGGACGGCGAGTGGCTGGCGATCGTGTTGACCGCCGTTTGCGGCGCGCTCACCAGCAACGCGAGCGGTGCCACAAACGGGAGTAGCGCGAGCGGAAGCAACAGCTTGCGGAAGTACACCAGCCGGTCCGCCGCGAACATCGGGTGGTACACGCGGCTGGGATGGCGGATCGCGTTGAACAGGATTTGTGGGAGCGACGTCCCGAGCCCGGGAAAGAAGTCTTCGTAAAACGGTGAGCCGCCGCCGTTGGTGATCGGGATGATCAGCTTCGTGCACACCAGGAACCAGAACACGCCGGCCCCGAACGTCCACGCGCCCGGTCGCCTCTCACCCCGGAACATGAGCGCGACGCCCATCGCGGTAACCGCGAGCGCCGCGTCTTCTTTGGTCGCGAGGGCGATCACTACGCAAACTGCGAACCACCTCCAGCGTCTGCGCGTCGCAAGCCACCACGCGAACATCAGCGGTGTGATGACCAACGCGTCGGGATGGAAGTGCCACCAGTTGATCCATTCGGTCGACGGGTGCAGCAGGTAGGCGCCGGCCGGCACCAGCGCGAGGTACGGGTCCATGAGGTCGCGGCCCAGGAGCCAAATGGGGATCGCGGCTGCGGCCAGCGCGAGTGTCTCGACGAAGTAGAGCGCATGCGGACCGCCGCCGAGCCAGTAGATCGGGACGAAGAGGACCGAGATCAGGTCGACGTGATGGCCGAAGTAGTTGAGGCCCCGGATGGTCATGAAAGGCGCCTGGAACCGCGACATCAGCCAGATGGCCTGGTCGTGCAGACCCATGTCGTAACCGAACGTGCCGTAGTTGGACTGCTGACGCCAGGTCAGATGGCCGAACACCGCGACGTAGACCGCCATCATCACGGCGAGCACGACGAGGGGTCGGTAGTCCCGCTCGGTTACGGCCTCGTGCGGCGCTTCCACCGCCTCTACCCCCACCGGGAAGAACGTAGTTGTGCCGCGGCTTGCGCCCTAAAGCGGTTCCCCTTACGATTAGCACTCGCTTAGTGAGAGTGCTAACGGCTCCAACGGAGGAAGTTGTAAATGCCCAAGTTGATCGCGTTTGACGAGCAGGCCCGACGGGCCCTCGAAAGCGGAATGAACCAACTCGCTGACGCCGTGCGCGTCACGCTCGGCCCCAAGGGCCGCAACGTCGTTCTCGAGAAGAAGTGGGGCGCCCCCACGATCACGAACGACGGTGTCTCGATCGCAAAGGAAATCGAACTCGAAGATCCCTTCGAGAAGCTCGGCGCCGAACTCGTCAAGGAAGTCGCCAAGAAGACCGACGACGTCGCCGGTGACGGAACCACCACCGCCACCGTCCTCGCGTGGGCCATGGTCCGCGAGGGCTTGAAGAACGTCGCGGCCGGTGCGAACCCGATGAGCCTGAAGAAGGGCATCGAGGCTGCCGTCGAGGCTGCGCTCGCCTCGCTGCGCGACCTGTCCAAGGAAGTCGTCAACAAAGAGCAGATCGCCCAGGTCGCCGGAATCTCGGCCGCCGATCCCGAGATCGGTGCGCTGATCGCCGACGCGATCGACCGCGTCGGCAAAGACGGCGTGATCACCGTCGAAGAGAGCCAGACCTTCGGCATGGAGATGGAGTTCGTCGAGGGCATGCGCTTCGACAAGGGCTTCATCTCGCCCTACTTCGTCACCGATCCCGAGCGGATGGAAGCCGTCCTCGACGATCCCTACATCCTCTTCGTCGGCTCGAAGATCTCCGCGGTACGCGACCTGCTCCCCGTCCTCGAAAAGGTGATGCAGGGCGGCAAGCCGCTCGTCGTGATCGCCGAAGACGTCGAAGGCGAAGCGCTGGCGACCCTCGTGGTGAACAAGATCCGCGGCACGTTCAAGTCCGCTGCGGTCAAGGCCCCGGGCTTCGGCGAGCGCCGCAAGGCGATGCTGCAAGACATGGCAATCCTCACCGGCGGCCAAGTCGTCACCGAAGAAGTCGGCCTCAAGCTCGAGAACGTCGACCTGACGCTCCTCGGTCACGCCCGCAAGGTCGTGATCACCAAAGACGAGACGACGATCATCGAAGGCGCCGGCGACAAGAACGAGGTCAAGGGCCGCGTCGCGCAGATCAAGTCTGAGATCGACAACACCGACTCTGATTACGACCGGGAGAAGCTGCAAGAGCGCCTGGCCAAGCTCAGTGGCGGCGTGGCCGTGCTGAAGGTCGGTGCCGCAACCGAGGTCGAGCTCAAGGAAAAGAAACACCGCATCGAAGACGCAGTCAGCACCACGAAGGCAGCGGTCGAAGAGGGCGTTGTTCCCGGCGGCGGCGTGGCGTTGCTCCGGGCGCAGGCTCGCATCCTCGATGTGGCCGAGAAGCTCGAGGGCGACGAGGCCACCGGTGCGCGCATGGTCGCCAAGGCCGTCGAAGAGCCGCTGAAGCAGATCGCGGTGAACGCCGGGCTGGAAGGCGGCGTCGTGATCGAGAAGGTGCGCTCGATGAAGAAGGCCACCGAGGGTCTCAACGCGGCCACGGGCGAATACGAAGACATGCTCAAGGCCGGCATCACCGACGCGACGAAGGTCACGAGTTCTGCGCTCCAGAACGCGGCCTCTATCGCGGCGCTGTTCCTCACTACCGAAGCCGTCATCGTCGACAAGCCCGAAGAGTCCGCACCGGCGATGCCCGGCGGCGGGATGGAAGATTTTTAGGCGCTCGCTTCGCTCGGCCTAGCTAAAACCCCGCGGCACGTCCGCGAGCCTACGGACCGGCAAAGCCGGATCCTTCGGCCGCACGTGTCGCGGGGTTTTGTCGTTCCAAAGGCGTATGTTCTGCGTGGGGCTAGTGCACTGGGGGTGCGTGCGTGAATACGGCTACGGCTACGGAGGTTCGGACTATTGATCCGACGCGGTTGGGGATCTCTCCTTGGAAGTCGTTCAAGGCCAACCCCGAGGACTATTTCGACAAGGAGGAGATCGCGCGGTCGAGGCGATACGTGAAGCCGTTGCGGATTGCGAACGTGCTTCGCATTGCCGTGAACTTGGCGGTCGACCTTGCGGTAATCCGCACGCACGCGATGCCGAGGTTGCTCAACCGCCTCGACCTCAACAACTGGGTGCTTGAGGTGTTCGTGGTTGCCGCCGCCCTGCTCGTGATCGGCTTGGTCGTGAACACGGGGTTCAGTTGGTGGCAGTCGATGGTCTACGACAAGAAGTGGGAATTCTCCACGATGACGCCGGCGACCTTCTTCGGCGACCTGGGCAAAAGCATCGGGCTCGGCTTGGTGCTCAACGGCATTGTGTTCGTTCTGTTGTGGTGGATCATCCGCGGCACCGACCTGTGGTGGCTGTTCGGGTGGGCTGCGCTGTCGGCCGTGAGTGTCGGCTACGCGATCGTGTACCTGAAGCTGATTTCGCCGATGTTCAACAAGTTCAAGACGCTCGAAGACGAGGAGTTGCACGCCGACCTGCTCGCCGTGGCCCACGGCGTGGGGGCCGACGTCAGCAAGGTTGAGGTCCAGGACGCATCGAAGCGTGACAAGCGATCGAACGCATACGTCGGCGGCCTAGGTCGCACCCGCCGCATGGTGCTGTTCGACAACATGCTCGAGTGGCCCAAAGACGAGGTGCGATGGGTGTGCGCTCACGAGATCGGGCACTGGCGCCGCAAGCATCTGCTGCGCATGATCCCCGCCGTCCTTGCGTTGCAGCTCGTGGACTTCATCGCGCTCAAGCTGATCTTTACGAACGACGCCGTGCTGCGCTTTGCTGGCGTAAAAGCATTGGGCGATCCCGGAGCCATACCGCTGTTCATGTTCGTCTTCGCGTTGCCGGGGCTGGTCACTGGGCTCGCGGTTGCGTGGGTGTCGCGCGCCCACGAGCGCGACGCCGATCTGTTCGGGCTCGAAGCGGTCCCCGACCCCGAGGCGGCGAAAGCGTCGTTCAAGCATCTCGCAACCGACAGCCTCGCCGACCTCACCCCGTCGCTGTGGAAGCGACTGAATCACAGCCACCCCGAAGTCGCGGAGCGCCTCGCCATGATCGAGGAGTGGGACCGGCGCAACGCGTCCTAAGCGGATTGCACGTTTGACGCGCGCTGCGGCTGCGATAAGTCGTAGACGGTTACGCCTCCGAAGACGCGTGATGAAAAGTTGCTGGTCACCCACGTACGGATCGCGCGCGCATTGTCGGGGGCGCCGCCGTTCGCTTGCAAGCTCCCGAACCCGCCAATGCCGCGTCCCGACGAGATGAAGAAATGGATCTTGTGGGCGTCGACCAAGCGCTCAAAATTCGCCAGCGTGGGCGACGGGTCGGTGCCGTTGAAGCCACCGACCGGCATCACCGACTTGTCCGTGGCCAGTTGGTAGCCCGCGGCCTCGTTCGCCCCGATCGTTGCCGCCACCCACGAGTAGTGCGCGGCGTCGCGCCGCAAATACGCGGTGAGCTGCTTGGTCGGTTTGCTTCCGCGGAGTAACCCGCCGCCGAGACCCGAAGGCGGTCCGCCCGCGCCCGCGGCGAACCTCGCCGGTGGGACGAAGCCGCCGAAGTTCCCCAACGGAGGGCGGCCGGCCTTGCCCACGGGCGGAGCCGCGAAACGGCCAGCGCGTGGTCGACCGAATCGTCGCGCGCCACCCGGCGCGCCAGGGCCGGTGAGCCCGGTGTCGCGACGCGGTCCTGCACTCGGGATAGCGCCGGTGTGGGGAGTGCGGGCCGTCGTCAAGGAGTAGGCGGCCGGGCCGACGAGCCCCACGCACGCAGCCGTGATCACGGCACCCGCGAGTGCGCGCGTTCCGAATGCATACCCGGCGAGCAGGAACAGCGCTACGCCGGTGCCGGTGACGACGATGAACGGCGCGAGCCAAGGGTTCCAGTGTGGTGTGCGATGCAGCAACACCGCCGCCCATCCCGCGGTGACGATCGTCGCAACGGCGAGGCTCAGCCGACACCACACGGCGTCGCGGTGGCGCCACAGATACGCGCCGGCGACGCCGATCGTCCCACCGATACCGGGAGCGAGCGCAACTGTGTAATAGGCGTGGATGATTCCCTTCCCGAACGAGAACGTGAGCGCAGTCACCACGAGCCACCCGCCCCAGATCAACAACGCGGAACGCGTGCGGTCGGTTCGGTCGCGCCTGATCGTGGCTACAAGAACGGCGGCGCCGAGCACGAGCGCGGCGGGAATGAGCCACGACGCCTCGCCTCCGAACTGCGCCTTGAACATCCGCAAAAGGCCCGTGGGACCCCACATGCTGCCGGGGTTCGCGGCTTGCCGGCCGCCGATCACGCTTCCGCGTTCGTTGCCGGTGAGCCGACCAAAGCCGTTGTAACCGAAGACGAGGTTGAGCACCGAGTTGTTCTGTGAGCCGCCGACGTAGGGCCGCATCGACTTCGGCGTGAGTTCGACGGCTGCGACCCACCAGCCCGCCGCAACGAACAGCGCGACGGCACCGAGGCTCAACTGCCGGATCCGCGTGCCGAGCCGCGGCGGACCGGCAAGCAGATACGCCACCCCCAGCGGAGGGACCACGAGAAACGCCTGGAGCATCTTGGCCAAGAAGCCCAACCCGACCAGCGCGAAGCAGCCGACGACCCAGCGCGTGCGTCCGTCTTCGAGCGCGCGAACCATCGCGTAGCCCGCGCACGTCAACAGCAATACGAGCATGGCGTCGGGATTGTTGAAGCGGAACATCAGCGTGGCGACGGGCGTGAGCGCAAGCACGGCTCCGGCCACCAGGCCGGCCGCCGCCCCCGACCATCGTTTCACCGCGGCGTAGAGGACGCCGACGGCGGCCACGCCCTCGAGCGCCTGCGGGGCGAGAACCGACCAGCTGTTGACACCGAAGATGCGCGCCGCAATTTCCATCGGCCACAGGAACAACGGCGACTTGTCGACCGTGATCGATCCGGCCGCGTCCGACGCGCCGAAGAACGCCGCCTTTAGGCTGTGCGTCCCCGCCTGCACGGCTGCGCTGTAGAAGTCGTTCGCGTAACCCGACGCACTCAGCCCGATGAGGTAGAGCGCCGCCGTGGAGGCGAGCAACCCAATCAAGGCGGGGCGAGCCCACGCCGGGTCGTCACCCGGGCCGCGCCAAAGCCGCTGAAGACGGGTGCGGTTCGCATCTGCGATCGCGGTCATGGCGCGAGAATGCGTTCAGAAGCTGTGGACTTCCTGGGAGTGCACTCTGAATGTGCAGGGATTGCTCACGGGAAGTTCACAGGCGACGTTCAGCTTCGCCGCATCCTCCATCGGCACGATCCCTCCATGACGCACCGTGCTGTCGACATCGTGATTCCGGTGTACAACGAGCAGTCCGACCTCGACGCGTCGATTCGTCGGCTTCACCGCTATCTCAGTGTCGGCTTCCCGTACTCCTGGCGAATCACGATCGCCGACAACGCCAGCACCGACAACACGTTTGCGATCGCGTCGCGCCTCTCGCGCGAGTTCGTCGACGTGGCCGGTGTGCACCTCGACCGCAAAGGTCGGGGACGGGCGTTGCGGGCAACGTGGACCGCCAGCGACGCCGACGTCGTCGCGTACATGGACGTCGACCTGTCCACGTCTCTCGACGCGCTCGTACCTCTCGTGGAACCGCTCATTGCCGGACGCGCCGACGTCGCGATCGGAACCCGCCTCGCCGCAGGCGCGCGGGTGACGCGCGGCCCGAAGCGCGAGTTCATCTCACGCGCTTACAACTTCTTGCTACGTGCCGCGATGAGCGCGGGCTTCTCCGACGCGCAATGCGGGTTCAAGGCCGTGCGTTCGGACGTGGCGCGCGCCCTGGTCCCGTTGATCGAAGACGACGAGTGGTTCTTCGACACCGAACTTCTGCTGCTCGCGCAACACAACGAGTTGCGCATCCACGAGGTACCCGTCGAGTGGATCGACGACGCCGATTCTCGCGTCGACATCCTGGCGACGGCGGCGATGGATCTACGCGGCATGTGGCGGATGCGACAGCGGTTCGTGCGCGGCGACGGCTACCTGCTGCCGGTTATGACAACGACGCCTGCCACGCCCGGCGCTCTCGCCGACGCGTAACAACCGTCGCCGCCACGACGGCTAGCCAAAGCGCAGAGGCGACCGCGGCAGGGCCGCCGATAGCGCCGCTGGTCCCGGACGAAACCGTTGCGGTCGAGCGCTTGCTCGCCGCGCGCGGTAGCGGGGCGCCTTCGGCCTCGGGCACCGCCGCCTCCTCGGGGGGAGCTTGCAGTTCCGATCCGCCGGTGAGGGCGGGCACGTTCGTGGCGGTCGTGACCCGTAGTTCGAACAACGTCGATCGAAGGCCCAGCGCGCCGTCGAACTGAATGCCGGTAACCGTCACGTCACCCGACGCGCCCCGCAGCGTCACCTGCGTCGCGCGCCCCGACGGCCCGCGGCCGGTGACCTGCACCGCCGTGATGTCGCCGCGATAGTTCAAGCGGGCTGCGACATCGCGCAACGCGATCGTGGTCGACCACGGAGCAGGGTCGGTACAGGGATACGGCGCGGCGCGTAGGTACGGGTAGCCCGCGCCGGTGAGCCCAAACCCTTCCTCCCGGCTCGCGCTGTTGCCTCCGCCGTTCGCTGAATACACGGCGGAGGCGAGCGACTTGCCGAACACGAGCACCTGACCCGACGTCGCGGCGACGGCTTTGTCCATCGCCGCGTATTCGGCGTCTGCGCCGAGATACACCTGGCACCGCTGGGTGTCGCACAACTCACCGGCCACAGTCATGGCTCGCAGCGCATAGGTGCGCGCGGCGACGGCCTGCGCCTGGAGTGATGCCGCGGGCCAACTCGGGTTGCGAACCTCGCCCATTCCCCGCAGGTACGTCTCCACGGGAACTTGGTTGACGAAGCGCACTGCGTTGCCCGCGGAGGGAGTCATCTCGACGACGCCGCGGTAACGATGGCCACGGGGCGTCACGCCGATCCGGCCGTTCCCAGTGGGCACGGCGATGACCGCGCCGTTGTACACGGAGTCGGGCGTCGCTGGAGGTGGCGCGGTTGTGGCTGCGGGACGCGCCGGCGCTGCGGTGGTCGGCACCACGACCGCCTTCGTTTGGCCGCCGCCGCCGGGGTCGGGCAGCGGAACGATCGTGGTCGACGTGGTGGTCTCGGGTGGCTGCGTCGTCGACGTGGTCGGCGACGTAGTGGTGGGGGCGGCGGTCGTGGCCGGTGACGGAGGCGGTGCCGCGGTCGACGTCTTCACGCGCGTGCCGTCGCCTTCGCGGTAGACCAACGCCGACCCTCCCGGTGCAACCTTCTGGGGTTGCTCGCCGCCGGAACTGTTGGCCGCTGGGGTCCCGCGCACCTCGCCCCCGTCAGGAAACGTGAGCTCGACCGCGTTGCCGGTGAACACGGGCACGCGTACGGAGCCGGTTGCCTTCCCGAGACTTGTACCGGGATAGAACTGGCCGAGGATTTGCTTGAGGCCCGCGCCCGCCTTACCCATGGCGAGTGCGCCATCTTGCGCCATCCCCACGCCATGGCCGTTGCCGCGTCCGTCGACCTGAATCGCAGCGACCGGGGCGGGAGCGTTCTGGGCCGCCGCCGAAGCCACCCACAGCGGCGGCGCCAGAGCCACGAGCGCGCCCGCGGCGGATGCGCGCGCTGCTACCGAGACTCTCCGCACGACGCGAGTTTCGCACGCTCGCCGCGTGGGTCGTGGCGCGCCTTACGTTGCGGTGCGTACCTGCTTGAGGCCGCGTTCGATGTCTCGCAGATGATGCACGCCCTCGTGCACCGCGTTTTGCAGCATCGTGAGCAGATCCCGGTCGCCCCATCCGAAGTGTGCGCTGCGCTTCCAACCATTGGCGTCGACGCGTTCGGCTTGTGCGACTAGCGCCGCACAATTCGCCTTCAATCGCTCGAGCAACGGGTCTTTTGGCATGTCGTTGTAATTGGCCTTGGCCGCGGTTTCGTCGGGGTCGGAGAACTCGATCGAGGGCGTGTCCTCGTCGAACATGCGCTGGACCGTTCTGGCGAACTCGTCCATGAGGTCGGCCACGTGCGCGGTGTATTCGATCGCGGACCACACATTCGGAGCGGGGCGCGTGCGGATCACCGTTTCGTTGTCCTCAGACGGTGACGCTGGTGCGAGCGCCTCGGTGTAGCGGCGAGGAAACGACTTGATCGTGTTGATAGCGAACGGCGGGTGCAGTGTGCCGTAGTCGAGCCCGCACTGCGGGCAAACCCATGCGTCACTCATGCGGCGAACCTACCTCTCGGTTTCGATGCCGAGATACGCCGCACGCACCGCCGGATCCTCGGCGAGGTCTGCGGCCACGCCTTCGCGCACGACCTCACCGGTGGCGAGGATGTACGCGCGTGCGGCGCGCCGCAGTGCCTGCGCCGCGTTCTGTTCAACCAACAAGATCGTGGTGCCCTGCTCGTTGATCTCGGCGACGATCGAAAAGATTTGCGCAACGAGGCGCGGCGCCAAACCCATCGAGGGCTCGTCGAGCAGCAGCAGCTTGGGCTTGCTCATCAGCGCGCGCCCGATCGCGACCATTTGCTGCTCACCGCCGGACAACGTCCCCGTCGCCTGCTTGCGACGCTCGGCGAGCCGCGGGAACAACGTGAACACCCGGTCGAACTCTGGCGCCAGGCTGCCCTTACGCAAGTACGCGCCCATTTCGAGGTTCTCGGCGACTGTCATCCCCGGAAACATCCCGCGGCCCTCGGGCGCGTGTCCGATACCGCGCTTCACGAGTTGGTGGGCGGGCACGCCGACGATCGACTCGCCGTCGAACACCACGTCGCCCGACACCGGCCGGAGCAATCCTGAGATCGTCTTGAGCGTGGTGGTCTTGCCCGCGCCGTTGGCACCGATGAGCGTGACGATCTCGCCCGACTCGACTGTGATCGTGACGTTCTTCAGCGCCGCGATCGGTCCGTAGGACACGGCGACCTCTCGCAGTTCAAGCAGCGCCATCATCGACTCCTAAGTACGCCTCGACCACTGCTTGGTTGGTCTGGATCTCGGCGGGACGGCCGCGCGCGATGACCTTCCCGAAGTCGAGCACGGTTACCTCTTCGACGAGACCCATCACGAGATTCATGTCGTGCTCGATCAACACGATCGTGATGCCGGCGTCTCGGATCCGCCGGACGAGCGTGACCAAGGCCGTCTTTTCGGTCTTGTTCATGCCCGCTCCGGGTTCGTCGAGCAGGAGCAGGCACGGGTCGGTGGCCAACGCACGCGCGATCTCGAGCCGCCGCTGATCGCCGTAAGGCATCGACCCGGCGCGCTCGTCGCCGCGGCCCCGCAAGCCGACGAATGCGAGCAAGGCCTCGGCCTTCACCTTCGCGTCGCGCTCCTCGTTGCGGCGGCGGCGGCCGATACCGAGCGCGCCGGGAACGCTTGTCCTGTGATGCGCGTCGAGGCCCACGGCCACGTTGGTTCGCGCCGACAGGTCGGGGAACAACCGGATGTTCTGGAACGTGCGGGCGATGCCAGCTTGGCAAATTGCGTGTGGCTTCTTGCCCACAGTCGAGTTTCCGTCGAGCTTGATGTCGCCGTCGGTGGGTTCGACAACTCCGGTGATCACGTTAAACAGCGTCGTCTTGCCGGCGCCGTTCGGCCCGATCACGCCGACAATGGAACCGACGGGGACCGTGAAGCTCACGTCGTCGAGCGCGCGCACTCCGCCGAAGTCCATCGTCAGGTTTTCGACTGCGAGGCAGGCGTCACCGGCTTGCATCGTGCGGTTGCCGGTGAGGCCGGGATCGGTGGTGTCGACCTGGTCGGGATCGGGAGCGTCGGTAACGGCCATGCCGCCGAGTCGTGCGGGCACGAGCCCACGCGGCCGGAAGATCATGACGAGCACGAGCGCTAAACCGAACAGCCACACCCGCAGGTCCGTGACGTCGGAGGCGTGAAACCCGAACACGTCGTTCGCGACGCGCGTGATCGTTTTTCCGGCGGCCGCGTTGCGTAGGTACTCGGGCAGGAAGGCGATCAAGAAGCCGCCGGCGAGCACGCCCGGCAAAGAGCCGCTACCGCCGAGGACCACGGCCGCGAGGATGATGACGGAGAAAAAGAACGGAAAGTTGTCGGGGTTGATGAAACCGACCTTCGACGCGTAAAGCCAACCTGCGAGGCCCGCGGTGGACGCGCCGACCGTGAAGGCCCACAGCCGCATCTTGAAGGTAGGCACCCCCATCACTTCGGCCGCCTCTTCATCTTCACGGATCGCCGACCACGCCCGTCCGACGCGTGATGCGCCCAGGCGGATCGACACGATGAGGGCGACGCCGATCGCAACGAGCGCGACGTAGTAGTACGGCAGCGTTCGCAGGCCCAAGGGTTCTGGGTGCGCAATACCGGTGACGCCGCGTGCCTCGCCGAGCGCGTTCGTGTTGAGCGCGATGATGCGCACGATCTCGCCGAAGCCCAGCGTCACGATCGCGAGATAGTCCCCGCGGAGCCGCAGCGTCGGTGCACCGAGTAGTACCCCGGCGATCATTGCCGCGGCGATCGCGGCGGGGATCGCGACCCACGCGTCGACGGAATACGTCGTCGTCAGGATCGCAGTGGTGTACGCGCCGACGGCGTAGAACGCGACGTAGCCGAGGTCGAGCATGCCGGCGGCGCCGACTACGACGTTGAGACCGATGGCCAACAACACGTAGATCCCCACCGGGAAGAACAGGATGCTCTGCACGTAGTTCGACAGGAACGGCGGCACGACGACAGCGATCACCGCCAGTGCAGCAAGCGCAATGGTTTGTTGCCGACGACTTAATGCCAGCCTCGGACGGCGGCTCCATACGCCCCATACGCTCTTGCCCGTGTTCGCGGTCATGCCCGGGACCGCCCGAGTTGTTCGCCCAGCAAGCCAGTCGGTCGGAACATGAGCACGAGCACGAGGATCGTGAAGGCGAACACGTCCTTCCATTCGCCGCCGAGCAGCGTCGCGCCATAGTTCTCGAGCAGGCCGAGCGCGAACCCGCCGAGGAGCGCACCGCGGATGTTGCCGATCCCGCCGAGGACAGCGGCCGTGAACGCCTTGATGCCATAAATGAAGCCAGAGTTGTATTTGACCGATTCGACGACCACACCGAAGTACAAGCCACCAGCGGCGCCGGCGACCAGGCCGCCCAAGAGAAACGTGACGACGATGATGCGGTTGATGTCGACGCCCATCAGCTGCGCCGTCTGCGCATCTTGCGCCGTGGCGCGGATGCCGCGGCCGAGCTTCGTCTTGGCTACGAAACGTTCGAGCGCGATCATCAACACGACCGCGGATACGACGACGAGAATTTTGTGCACCTGTACGTCGGCGCCAAAAATCGTGAACGCCGTCGTGCGCTTCACCGTTCGCGGATAAGGCAAGGCGTCGCGGCCATACCGCAAGGCGAATGACTCCTGTAGAAACAGCGACGCGCCGATGGCGCTGATCAAAAACGCGAGCCGCGGTGCGCCGCGTTTGCGCAGCGGCCGGTAGGCGAGCCGTTCGAGCAGAACCGCAACCACGCCCGCGGCGATCATGCCCGCAACCACCACCAGCGCGACCACGCCCACCAGCGCGAAGCCGGTGGGCGTGGCGTGAGCCGCATCGAAGCCGATGGCGTGAAGGGCGAACAGTGATCCGAACGCCCCCACCATGAACACTTCCGAGTGGGCGAAATTGATGAGACGAAGAACGCCGTACACCAGCGTGTAGCCCAGGGCGACCAATGCATAGATCGCCCCGAGCGTCACGCCGTCAACTGTCTGGTTCCAAAAGTCGTTCGCCAGACAGGTGGTGCAGAACCTGATAGCGGTCTCCTAGAACGCCCGCTCGTTTCGCCTAAAACTCGTCAGTGTTCGTGTTCGGCGTGAACTTGCCGTTCTTCACGTCGAAGAAGTACACGGTCGTGGCCTTCAGGTTGCCGTTGTCTTCGAATTCGATCTTCTTCGACACGCCGTCGTAGGACTTGAGACCCTCGACGTAGGCGAGGAGCTTGGGCCGCGTCGTGTTGCCCGCCTTGATGCCGTTCATCAGGATGTTGGCGGCGTCGAACGCTTCCGACGAGTACGTGCCCGGATCTTTGTTGAAGGCCTGCTTGTAGTCCTTGGCCATCGTCGAGAGGGCGCCGGTCGAGCTTTCGGTCGCGAGGTTGCACGGGCACGAGATGAGCGCGCCTTCGGCCTGTGCGCCCGCGGCCTGGATGAACCCGCCATCGAGCGAACCGTCTCCGCTGATGAACTTCGCGGTAACTCCGGCGTCGGTGAGTTGCTTCTTCAACTTGCCGGCCTCGGCGTAATAGCCGCCGTAGAAGATGACGTCGGGCTTGGCGGCCTTCGCCGCGTTGACGGCGGCCGAGTACAGGTCGTCCTTGCCGTTGATCACCGAAAGGCCCTTGCTGGGGTTGCCGTTGGCGGTGGCCGCCGTCTGCACCTGCTCGGCGAGGCCCTTCGAATATTCCTGGTTGTCGTGGACGTAGAAGACGCTCTTGCCGGCGTACTTGGCCTTGAGGAACTTCGCGATGCCTTCACCCTGCTTCTGGTCGTCGGGCAGCACGCGGTGGAAGACCGTTTCACCCGGCACGATCGTGGGCAAGCCCGCGTTCGTCGCCGACGAGCTGATCATGACGAGGCCGGCGTTCTGCAGGTCGGGCAGAACCGCCTTGGTTTCGCCGGAGAAGGCGGGTCCGACGAGGCCGAGAATGCTGGCGTCGTCTTTGTACTGCGCGAGCTGACCCGGCGCCTGCTCGGGGAGGCCCTGCGTGTCGAACTCCTTCAACGTGATCTTGATGTCTTTGTTCTTCGCGTTGAACTGCTGCACAGCGAGCTTGGCGCCGTCCAGAATATTGATGCCCAGGTTTGCGGAGTCGCCCGTCTTCGGGCCGACGAAGGCAATGGAGTAACTCTTGGCGCTGCTGTTGTTGCCGCCACTCGCGTTGTCTTTCTTGTTGTCCTTGCCGCACGCGGCGGCGACGAGAGAGAGCGCAAGTACAACGGCGGTGACCCGCCAGGTAAACCGGATGCTTCTAGACATAGACACTGCTCCTGCTAGTTCGGTCGGATACGCGGACATTAGGCGCAACGTCGCGGCGGATGCGGCGAACCCGCTTGCCCAGACAGGCGAACGGGCGCGGGCAACAATGGCCCGATGATCAGGCGCTTCGTCATGCTCGGTGTGCTGGTAGGGGTGCTGGGCGTCGGCGACGTAAGTGCTCGCGCCTTCGTCGAATCAAAGGTCGACGCACGGGCGCAGGCCGAGGCGCCGCCGGGCTCGTCGGTCCATTCATCGATAGGCGGTTTTCCTTTCCTTCCTCGGCTATTGCTGTCTTCGACGATCAGCCGCGTCGCCGTCAACATCGAGAACGTCAACGCAACTGTGATCACGTTTGCGAACGTCGACGTCACCCTGCGCGGCGTTCAACTCGACCGAGCGAAGATGTTCGCTCGCAAAGCACGCATCCGATCGATCGCCAGCGGCACGGTCGACGCCGTGGTGACGCAAGAGGCGTTGAGTAGCGCCATGCACGTTCCCGTCACGATCGCCGATGGTGCTGTGTCCGTGAGGGTGCTCGGCCAGATCCTGCCGGTGACGCCGAGCGTCGACGGAAGCGGTGCGCTGACGTTGCGGTCGCCGGGAGTGGCCCGCGCCCTCACGCTCAAGATCCCAAAGACGGACTACGTGCCGTGCCTCGGCGACATCACCGTGTTGGCCGGCCGCATCCGGTTCTCGTGTGAAATACACGATGTGCCGCCCGCGCTGATCGACGCCGCCCAGATCGAAGCGGCGCGCGGCGGTTCGTAATGCGTGTCGCTCTTGTGCCGGACTTGATGGACCGGTCGCGGTTGGGCGGTGTCGCCGATCTCGTCGTCGTGAACTCGGCAGGGGCGCTGGAGGCCGTGGCGGGTTTGGGCCCCGGAGACGTGGTCGCGGTCGACCTGTCACGCGACGGCGCGCTTGCGGCCGGCGGTAAAGCGGCGGCCGCCGGAGCGACGGTGTATGGCTTTGCGTCGCACGTCGACAGCGACACGTTGCGCGCGGCGAACGCGCTCGGCGTGCACGCGATGGCGCGCTCGGCGTTCTTTAATCGGGCGCTCGAATTGTTCCGTTAGCTTCGGGGTCGTGGCCACCGAAGACGAGTTGCTGCGCTGGAGCGAGGCGCTTAGCGCGATTGCCCGCACGGGCCTCGGGTTCACCGCCTCGCTCTACGAGCAAGAGCGATTCCAGGAAATACTGAACGTCGCAGCGGACATGCGTGCCGCGGTGGAAGAAGGCCCCAGTGCCGCCGAGTGGGCGGGCGAGTGGATGAAGAGCGTCGGCGAAGGCGTGCCCGGCTACGTCACCCCCAAGCTCGCCGTCGGCTGCGTCGTCGGCAACGACAACGGCGAGATCCTGCTCGTGCAGCGCTCCGACTCGGGCGTGTGGCTGTATCCCACCGGGTGGGCCGACGTGGGGTATTCGCCGGCCGAGGTGGTCGTCAAGGAAGTGCACGAGGAGACGGGCATCGACGTCGAGCCAGTTCGGATCATCGCCGTGATCGACGGCGTGCGGAACCAGTTCACGCGGGTGCCGCTGTATTCACTCGTGTTCCATTGCCGCACCCTTGGTGGCGACTTGAAGCCGCACCCGCTCGAGTGCCGCGACGTCGGTTGGTTCTCGCGCGACGCGCTGCCCCAGCCGCTCGTGGGCTTCGATCGGTGGGGTCCGATCGCGTTCGACGCAATCGACGGCAAGGCCGTCGACGTGCGCTTCGACCCTCCGCGCGTGCCCGTGTGGCGCGGCGGCGACATGGAGTGAGCCCCGCTTAGCGCTGGAGTTCCTCGAGTACGAAGCTCGTCTGGGTCGAGCGCACTTCGGGCATCGACTGCAGCCGTTCGAGCACGACGTCGCGCAGTGTTTCCATGTCTGCCGCCCGCACCAGCAGCATCAAGTCGAACGTGCCGGTGGTCAACGCGACGTACTCGACGCCGGGCAGTTGCGTCAGCTGATCGGCCACGGTGCGCCATGCGTGTTGGTCGATGTCGACGAACACGAACGCAGTGATCGTGTCGCCCAGGAAGCGGTGGTCGACGTCGACAGTGAAGCGCCGGATCGCGCCGCTGTCTTTCAGGCGCGTGAGCCGTTGGTACGCGTTGGCGCGTGAGATGTTCGCGTCGATCGCGAGGTCACTGACGGATCGTCGGGCATCGGTGCGGAGCAACTCGATCAGGCGGCGGTCGGTGGCGTCGACGACGGCGACAGATTGTCTCGTCGGGGGTGGCGTAGGTCGCGACTGCTGAGACACTTTGGCTGCCATACGTATCAACATACCGATTATGTCTCAAGCCAAGCTACTTCAGTAGACGAACAACGGGAATAGGCGCACACTGCAAGACAGTGGCAACAATGCGATTGGTCGACAAAGGTGTGAACGCGCTCGCTTACGGCGGCGAGTTGAGCGTCGACCATCCCGGTTTCACCGACGACGGCTACCGCGCCCGCCGCGCCGCGCTGGCCGACGTCGCGCGCACGTACACGCGCGGCGCTCCCGTCCCGCGCGCGCCGTACGTCGACGAAGAACACGATCTCTGGAAGACGTGTTCGGTGGAGTTGGCCCAACGCCACGAACGCCTTGCGTGCGACGAGTACCGCGCCGCTGCGTCTGCGTTGCAGTTGCCCGATGATCACGTGCCGCAACTGAGTGAGGTATCGGCTTTGCTCGAGCCGGTCACCGGGTTCAAGTACGAACCGGTACCCGGGCTCGTGTCCCCGTGGAACTTCTATGGCGCGCTGCGAGATGGCTGGTTCATGTCGACGCAGTACATCCGTCATCACTCGCGCCCGTATTACACGCCCGAGCCCGATGTCGTGCACGAGGTGATCGGCCACGCCAACCAACTCGCGAGCCCAGGATTTGCGGCGCTGTACCGAAAGGTCGGTGAGGCCGTGCAGCGAGTGAAGAGCGACCAGGCCGTGCAGTTCTTGTCGCGTGTCTTCTGGTTTACCGTCGAGTTCGGAGTGGTGCGCGAGCGCGGCGAATTGAAGGCGTACGGCGCCGGCATCCTCTCGTCGTTTGGCGAGCTCGATGCATTCCGTGACGCCGACGTGCGCGCTTTCGACATCGCGGCGATGGGCACGCAGCCCTACGACATCACGCGCTACCAACCGGTGCTGTTCGCCGCCGACTCAATCGACGAAGTCTT
>JBEEFT010000090.1:0-11746 GCA_041166225.1 Actinomycetota bacterium
CTGGCGCTATCGATCGAACGCGACGAACTCGGCATCGTCGCCGGGCTCCAAGACCGCGCCACACAAGCCTTCGCTGCGCCGGTGCTCGTCGACGGTGACGACGTGCGCGTGCTGCGCCCCGCCCGTCCACTCCACTTCGTTGTTGCCTGGCGGCCCGAAGCCGAAGGCGACTCGGGTCACTACCACCGCACGGTGGTTGTGGATCGCGCTGCGATGGCCGAACTCGCGCCCATTGCACGCGACGCTGCGGCCGCGTTCGAACGGGGCGACGCCGACGCGCTCGCGGCGCTTATGGATGCCTCGGCCCGTACGCGCCAGCGCGCCGCGCCACTGTCCGACGCCCATGAGCAATTGGCCGACGCGGCCCGCCGCGCCGGATTCCGTGCCAATTCAGCGGGCTCGGGCGGCGCGATCGTCGCAGTCGCCGAGGGTGACGCGGAACGGATGGACGCGCCTTTCGTGCGGGTGACGATCAGCTAGCGCGGGTCGTCGCGGTCGATGTTCCAGTGCCGCGACACGATCGCAAGCCATCGCTCGTCGTCGTCGCGGGGCAACAACACGAACCGTGACACGGTGCGTTGGCCGCCCTCGTGGTCGCCGTACAACAGGTCGACGGTGACCGCGTCTCGGGCCTTCACTTGATCGCGTACCGCCGCGAACAACGGGTCGTTGGGATCGCGCAGCGCGCCTTGCCAGAAGCCAGTGTCGGAGGGCGGCACATACAGGTCACGCGTCAGGCGTTTGAATTCGTCGGGCTGGCGATGGCCCTTGCTTTCGCCCATCAACCGCGCGGGGTGGACAAACCATCGGTCGAGCACGGCGATGCCACTGCCGACGTTGCGCAGAGGAATCGCCATGTAGATCACTGAGTCGGTGCACTCGACGCCGGCATAACCGCCCTCGACCTTCATCCAGTGGTCGTCACCGAAGCCGATCTTCTGCACGGGGTCCTCGGGACGCGCCGGAGTGAGCACGGGGCGAATGTTCGCCATGAGCGTGCGTTCGGTCGCGCGCGCCGCCTTGTTGGCCGATCGGACCGACGCGAACGTGGCGAGCGCAAGCACGAAGGTGCCGCCGGCGGTCGCCAGCGAGGAGATCGTCGTCCAGTCGGCCACCGCAGCAGCCTATGGAACGTGGGGCCCTACTTCGGTTGCGTCAGCGCGATGAGGTTGCCGCACGTGTCGTCGAGCACGGCGATCATCACCTGGCCCGTGTCGGTTGGCGGCTGCGTGAAGTGAACGCCGCGCGCGGTAAGGCGGGCGTACTCCGCCTGCAGGTCGTCGACCTCGAACGACGTGGACGGAATACCGTCCGCCATCAACGCGGCCTTGAACGGTTCACAGGCGGGGTGCCCCGCGGGTTCGAGCAATAACTCGGTGCCGTCGGGGTCGCCGTCCGACACGACGGTAAGCCACTTGTTCTCGCCGAGCGGGATGTCGTGCTTCGTGACGAACCCCAAGGTGTCGGTGTAGAAGCGGTGCGCTTTGTCTTGGTCGTCGACGAGCACGCTGGTGATGTTGATGCGGGGCATGGTTCTCCTAGACGTATGCGAGTACTCACTTGCATATCAAGGCGAGACTGGCGCGTCTTCCACCGTTCAGGTGTTGGTGTGCCCGTCGATGAGCTCACGCGTGATGTCCATGTGCCCCAGGTGTCGTGCGATCTCTTCGATCATGTGCACTACCGCCCACCGCAGCGTCGTGGGTCGGAACGACGCGCGCGAGGCTTCGTCGAACGACTGCGCCAGGTCGAGCGCGGCATCGGCGGCCCGGCACTCGTCGCGGTAAAACGCGAGCAGATCGTCGAGAGTCCAAGCTTCCGGAATTTGGTCGAACATGGTGGCGCGCCACTCCATGTCCATCGGCTCGCCGGCCCATACCGCACGAAACCAGAGTCGTTCGGCCAACCCGAGGTGACGCACGATTGTGCCGAGCGAGTTCGCGCTCGGAGTCGGCCGCCAGCGCAACTGCTCAGCGGTCAGTCCGTCGACCTTGAATTCAGCCCACGAACGCAGATTCGTCAGCCACGCACGTGCCATCGCCATCTCGTCGAGGGGTGCGTCCTCAGGCGGGCGCCTCGTGCGAGGCAGTTTCACAGGTCGACGGCGTGGGCCCGCAGGCCCTCGGTGTCGACCCACTCGAGCGTGGTGACGTGGGTGGCCGCCAAGATGACGCCGGGCGCCTTGCCTGCCTCGAACGCCTCCTGCCAGCGCGACGCGCATAAACACCACCGGTCGCCGGGCTGCACGCCGGGGAAGTTGTATTCGGGGATTGGTGTCGACAGGTCGTTGCCAACTGATGCAGAAAATGCGAGGAACTCGGCGGTCGCTTCGATGCACACCGTATGGAGGCCGATGTCTTCGGACCCGGTGTCGCAGCACCCGTTGCGGTAGAAGCCGGTGAGCGGGTTGAACGAACACGGTTCGAGCTCGGTACCGAGCGCGTTTTTCGCCATGAGGAATCCTCGCAGACGCGCGCCTATAGCCTCGGCCGCGTGTCGTTGCGCCGTCTCACCTTCGTCGTTGCGCTCGTCGCTACCGCGGCGCTCACGTTGAGCGCGTGCAAGACGAGCAGCGCCGATCTCGCGGCGAAGAATCCGAAAGCCGCGATGGCCGCCGCGTCGAAGCGCACGGCCGACGCAAAGACGGTGCGGCTTGCGCTAGCGGCAGCGACCCAAACCGGTGTGTCGGTGTTGTCGGGGCGCGGCGCGTACGACTTCACCACGAAGGACGGCCGCTTCAAGCTGAGCACGGTCTCGGGTTCCAGCGTCGAAATGGTGATCACGCCGCGCACGATGTACGTGAAGCTGCCACAACCGTCGGAGGGCCACCACTGGTTGAGCCTCACCGATGCCGACTTGGCCCGAGCCAACGCCGATCCCAGCACCGCGGGCGCGCAGTCGGCGTTGCTGCTCGACAACATTCGCGATCAGGTCGACCCGCGCTCCACGATCGACGCGCTCGGCGAAAACGTTCCCGGTCTGCGCAAGGTCGGCACCGAGAAGATTCGCGGGGTCACCACGACGCATTTGCGGGGACGGGTCGACCTCAGCGACAAGGCGATCGCGGCCGCCCCGTCGTCAAAGCGCGCCGCATTGCAACGCGCCCGCACCACCTTTGGCCCCGATGGCTATCCCGTCGACATCTGGCTCGACGTCGGCGGAAGGGTCCGAAGGGTGCAGTACGTGCTCGAGTCGGGGACGGCGGGCCAAAAGACGTCGACCACGGTGCGTCTCGACCTGTTCAGCTTTGGGGGCGACAGCGGGATCGAGATCCCGAACGCGTCTGACGTCGGTGACGGCTCGGCGCTGTTGCATCCGGGCACCACCGTCGCACCGAAGAATTGAGGTGCGGGTGGTGAAGCGAACAGCGATTTTGATCGCGCTCGTACTGGGTCTTGCCGTCGTGGCGATCGGTGCCGAAATCCTGTTGGCCCGCCGCGGCGACAAGCTCGACACGCCGGACGTGAAGAACCTCACGCGGACGTCTCAGAGCACCGCGCCCGATCAACCATTGCGCGTGCTCTGGTTAGGCGACTCCACCGCGGCGGGCGTTGGCGCCTCGGGTCCCGACGGCGCGGTGTCGTCCCAAGTCGCCAAGCGTCTCGAGGCGACCACGCACTCCAGCTACCAAACCGACGTTGTCGCCGTATCCGGTGCCCGAGTGAAGAACCTGCTGCAGACCCAGCTTCCGCGCGTCGCTTCGTTCAAGCCGGACATCGTGGTGATCAGCGTGGGCGCGAACGACACGATTCACCTCACCTCCCAAGACCTGTTCCGCAAGCAGTACGAACAACTCATCACCGGTCTGAAGCAGGCAAACGTGGAGCCCCGGCGCATCGTGATGATCGGGGTGCCCGACCTTGGCGCGACCACGCGGCTGTTGGAACCTCTGCGCACGATTACGGGGGTCCGAGGGCGCAAACTCGACGAGATAGTCAAGGACATCTCCCGTCGATTCGGAACGCAGTACGTGGACATCTTCACCGCAACGTCAGCGGCGTTTCGTGCCAACCCCGCGGGACTGTTGGCCGCCGACAACTTCCATCCGAGCGACGCCGGCTACGCGTTGTGGGCCGACGCGATCACGCCCGCAGTCGCGCGCGCCGCCGCTCCCTAACTCCACCGCGGCGAGCGCCCGCATAAAGATGCGGGAATGCTGAGACGGTTGCGCGGGATCCGCCGGCAGGCGCGCATGTCGCCGACCGCGAAGAACGATGCCGAGATCGCGTTCTGGCGCGAACGCCGGTCGATCGAAGGCGAGCTGCGTGGTCCTCACTACGCCGACCTCTTCGGATGGGTGTTCGGCCTCGATCGCGATTTCTTCGAGTCGCGATCGATTCTCGATGTCGGGTGCGGCCCACGCGGCAGCCTCGAGTGGGCGGGACCGGGGCTACGAGTCGGTCTTGATCCGCTCGCGCAGCGCTACATCGAACTTGGTGTGGCAAGTCACGCCATGCAGTACATCGCGGCCGGAGCGGAAGCGATGCCATTTGCCGACGGATCGTTCGACGTCGTGGCGAGCTTGAACTCGCTGGACCACGTCGATGACGTTGACGAAGCGTCGCGCGAGGTCGTGCGCGTGTTGCGCCCCGGCGGAACGTTCTTGTTGATCACCGAGGTGGGTCATGAACCGACCCCGACCGAACCCGTCACCTTCGGCTTCGACATCGTCGACGCGTTCGGTCCCGAACTCGCAGTCGTCACCCGCGCCCACTACGAGATGCGCCACGAACTCGTCCATGCGAGCGTGCTCGCGTCCGTCCCGTACGACGAAACCGACACGAGCCAGCGCAGCGGCATTCTCACAGCGCGGCTTGAAAAACGCGCGCCCTAAGTGGTCACGTCGCCTAGCCAACTTTCGTGTGCACTTAGGGTCGTGATTCCACGTCGTTCCACCGAAACCGCAGCCCTAACCGCACGCGAAAGCCGGCGAAGGGCGAAGCGGTTAGAAGGTTCGCGCCGCAGAGCGCTTACCCGTCGAGGTTGAACGTGTCGATGTTCACGTCGGCCACACCAACGGGACACGACACGCCGGTGCCGCCTAAGCCGCAGTAACCGTTCGGGTTCTTGTGCAGGTACTGCTGGTGGTAGTCCTCGGCGTAATAGAACGCGCCGGCGGCCGCGATCTCAGTGGTGATCTCGCCGTAGCCCTTGTCCGTCAACGCCCGCTGGAACATGTCGCGTGAGGCTTCGGCCGCGGCCTTCTGTTCGTCGCTCGTGTACCAAATGCCAGAGCGGTACTGCGTGCCGACGTCGTTGCCCTGGCGCATGCCTTGCGTCGGGTTGTGCGACTCCCAGAACACCCTGAGGAGCTGTTCGTAGGTGACCTGTTTCGGGTCGAACACCACGAGCACGACTTCGGCGTGACCGGTGCGTCCCGAACACGTCTCTTCGTAAGTCGGGTTTGGCGTGATGCCGCCGGCGTAACCGACGGCGGTCGTCCACACGCCGGGCGTCTCCCAGAACTTGCGCTCTGCACCCCAGAAGCACCCCAGGCCGACGATGGCCGTGTCGAGGCCGTCGGGGAACGGGGGAGTCATCGGGTGACCGGTGACGATGTTGAGCGGCGCCACCGGTATTTCTCGGTCGCGGCCTGGTAGTGCCTTGTCGGGATCGATCATCGAGGTCTTGTCGCGTCCGAACATGATGTGAGTATGAACCTCCTGGCGCTCGACCGTATTTCCGGCACCACGACGCCAACCGTACCGATCGACGACGCGCAGTCCGGCTGCACGATCTGGGCGAAGCTCGAATATGAGATGCCCAGCGGGTCGACCAAGGACCGAATTGCTGCGCGCATTCTCTCCGAAGCGGCGCGGGCCGGCGTATTGCACGACGACTCGATTGTGATCGAAGCGTCGAGCGGGTCGACGTCGATTGCGTTCGCGATGGCATGCGCGTCGATCGGTGTGCGCTTCGTGGCCGTGATGCCCGAAGGCGTCAGCGGCGAACGGTTGTTGATGATCCGTCGTTACGGCGGCGAGGTCGTGTTGACGCCGACGGCGCTCGGCATGCCGGGCGCCATGGTCGAGGCCGAGGCGCGGGCGGCCGCCGATGATCGCGTGTATCTGCCGCGGCAGTTCGCGAATCCCGAGAACAGCGAAGCCCACCGTTTGCGCACAGGGCCTGAGATGCTCGAGCAAGTCGGCCACCCCCTCGACGGTTTTGTGGCCGCGGTCGGCACGGCCGGCACGCTGATGGGGATGGGCGCCGCGTTCCGGGCCGCGTGCGGCGGCGCGATGACGCTGGCACGCGTGCGCGTGGCTGCGGGGGAGGAGGCCGACGCCGAGCAGGGCGGCCCGTGCGCAGGCATCCCGGGCGTCGTGGACTGCATGAGCGAACTACTCGACCCGGCGGCACTTCAACTCGGTTCCGACATCGAGGTAAGCCACGACGACGCCATGGCCGCAACCCGAGAACTGATCGCGCAAGGCTTCCCCGTCGGCCTGAGCAGCGGCCTCAACTACCGAGGCGCCCAGCGCCTCGCCCAAACCCTCGGTCCCAAACACCACGTAGGCACAGTCTTCTGCGACCGAATGGAGCGCTACTTCTCCACGGAGTTATTCGCCGACCTCCGCTAAAGCGAAGGCCGCCGAGCCGCCCCCATCCCGACTTTGGGCGCACCACGGTCGCCCGGCCGACCGGAATGCGCCCAAAGTCGACGAGGGGGCCCTGGCAACGTGCGAAAGACGGAACGTAACGCCGCAGGATCCGGCTTTGCCGGTCCGAAGGCAAGAGCGCGTGCCGCGGGGTTTGAACTCGCCGAGCGCCAGCGAGGCGAAGAAGCAACGCGAAGAAGCGGCCCACCGACACCGCCGGACTTGCGTCCGACAGTCCCGAAGGACCGCTCCCGCGGTAGAAACCTCGTCCGTCGTTCGCACCGAAGTGCGTTCGCCGGGCCCGGATCTCCGGTTCGGCCGAAGCCTCTCCGAATCACCGCTCGGTATTCCACCTCCGATAGTCGGGACTGTTCCTCTGTTTCCGAGTTGCCTTGCGGCCGTCTCGTTCCCTTCGGTCCAGCACCCCGTCAACCGGGTATGGAGACATCAAACCCCGGACAGCCTGTGGGGAACAAGACGTAAAACATGGGGATTTCGACGGAATTTCCGTGCCCACAGCTGTGGGTTTCCCAGTGGAAAACCCCGCGCCGCGGGGGACAACCAAAAAGGCCTGTGCATCGTCACGCCACGTGACGCAAAAGCCGCGGTCAGCGGTGGCCGAGGCGACGCGACGTCTCGCGCGCCATGTGGCGCAGTTGCGCGCCGGCGGCGTCGAGGTGGTCGTGAAGCCGTTCGCGCGGTCCGCACACGCTCATCACCGCCGTTACGTCGCCGTGGCGGTCGAAGACCGGCGCCGCCGCGGCCACCGTGCCCGGGTCGCTCTCGCCGATCGACTTGGCAAAACCCGCGGCGCGGATCACGCGCAACTCGGCGCGTAACGCAGCGGGGTCGACCAGCGTGTCGTCGGTGACCTGTTCCAGCCTTTGGGACAAGTACTGCTTCTGTTCGTCGTCGGGCAGGAACGCCAGGAAGGCGCGGGAACTCGCACCGGCGTGCAGCGGGAACGGCCGACCGAGTTGCACCACCATCTGCACGTCACGCGACGGGTTCACCTGGTCGACGTAGACACGTTGATCGCCGAAGCGCACCGACAGCGTGGCGGTCTCGTTCGTCGCCGCCGACAGCTGGCGCAGCGCGTCGTGGGCGACGGTGCGCACGTCGAGACGGTCCAGATACGACAACCCGAGCACCATCGCGGCCGGGCCCAACCGATACCGACGCGTCACGGGGTCGACGTCGACGTAGCCCTTGGCCTTGAACGCCTGGAGGATCCGGTGCACGACGGCCTTGGCCAAACCGAGTTCCATCGCGATCTCGGTGACCCCGAGCGACCCCGCCTCGCGGCCGAACAGGTTGAGGACGTCGACCGCACGCCCCACGCTGTTGAGGTTCTCTGAGCGGTCCGCAGCCACGTTGGCAGCGTACCGTTCAACGGAACAACAGCGTGGATGCGCGGGAACGGCGGCCCAGGCACCAAACTGTTCGGCTCATGTCTGTCCGCCACGACCTCCGTAACGTCGCAATCGTCGCCCACGTCGACCACGGCAAGACCACGCTCGTCGACGCGATGTTGTGGCAATCCGGTGCGTTCCGGGCCAACCAGGACGTTAAAGAGCGCGTGATGGACTCGATGGACCTCGAGCGCGAGAAGGGCATCACGATCCTCGCCAAGAACACGTCGGTGCTCCACAACGGTCTGCGCATCAACATCGTGGACACGCCAGGCCACGCCGACTTCGGCGGCGAGGTCGAGCGGGCGCTGACGATGGTCGACGGCGTGTTGCTGCTCGTCGACGCCAGCGAGGGCCCGCTGCCTCAGACCCGCTTCGTGTTGCGCAAGGCGCTCGAACTCGAACTGCCCGTCGTGCTCGTGATCAACAAGGTCGACCGCCACGACGCCCGCATCAAAGAAGTCGTCGACGAGGTGTACGGCCTGTTCATGGACCTCGACGCGTCTGAGAAGCAGATCGAGTTTCCGATCATCTACTGCGTCGCCCGCGAGGGCAAGGCCACGACCGACATCGACGCCGTGTTGGCTGGCGACTTCGGCACCGACCTCGAGCCGCTGTTCAAGATGCTCGGCGAAGCAGTGCCCGGGCCCGAGTACGACGAGAACCACCCGCTGCAGTGCCTGGTGACGAACCTCGACTCGTCGCCGTATCTCGGGCGCCTCGCGCTGCTCCGGGTGCGCCACGGCGTGCTCAAGCGCGGACAGCAGGTCGCGTGGTGCAAGGTCGACGGCACAATCGAGAAGGTCAAGATCACCGAGTTGTTCGTGACCGAGGAACTCGACCGCGTGTCTGCCGACGAAGCCGGGCCGGGTCAGATCGCGGCGGTGGCCGGCCTGCCCGACGTCACGATCGGCGAGACGCTGGCCGACCCCGACGATCCGCAGGCGCTGCCCGTAACCACCGTCGACGAGCCGAGCCTGTCGATGACGATCGGTGTGAACACGTCGCCGATCTCGGGCAAGGAAGGCACCAAGCTCACGGCGCGTCTGATTAAGAGCCGCCTCGACGCCGAGCTTGTGGGCAACGTGTCGTTGCGCGTGTTCACCACCGAACGCCCCGACACGTGGGAAGTGCAAGGCCGCGGTGAACTACAGCTCGCCGTGCTCGTGGAGATCCTGCGCCGCGAAGGTTTCGAGCTCACCGTCGGCAAGCCGCAAGTGTTGACCCGCGAGATCGACGGCAAGGTGCACGAGCCGGTCGAGCGCGTCGCCATCGACGTCCCCGACGATTACCTCGGCGTGGTCACCCAGCTCGTCGCGATGCGGAAGGGCCGTATGGAGGCGATGGTCAACCACGGTTCGGGTTGGGTGCGGATGGAGTTCATCGTTCCCGCCCGCGGCCTGATCGGTTTCCGTACGGAGTTCATGACCGAGACGCGCGGCACCGGTCAGCTGCACCACGTCTTCGAAGGCTTCGAACCCTGGTTCGGCGAGATCAAGACGCGTCCCCAAGGTTCGCTGGTCGCGGATCGTCAGGGTCCTACGACCACGTTCGCGCTGATCAACCTGCAGGAGCGCGGGCAGCTCTTCGTCGGCCCCGGCGTTGAGGTGTACGAGGGCATGGTCGTCGGTGTCAACGCCCGTCAAGAAGACATGGACGTCAACATCACCAAGGAAAAGAAGCTCAACAACATCCGGTCGTCGACGGCCGAAGAAACGGTGAAGTTGGTGCCGGCGGTGCAGATGGCGCTGGAGCAGTCGCTCGAGTTCATTCGTGAAGACGAGTGCATCGAGGTCACGCCCACGAGCGTGCGCATTCGGAAGGTCGTGCTCAGCGCGCAAGAGCGCGGCCGCACCGCCAAGCGCGCCAAGACCGCGTTGGCATAGAACAAGCGGCATGAGCCTGCCCCGCATCGCCACGCGCGACGAATGGAACTCCGCCCGCAAAGCACTGCTCGACAAGGAGAAGGAGTTCACCCGCCAACGCGACGCGCTCAACGCCGAGCGACGTGAACTTCCGATGGTCGAAGTCGACAAGGACTACGTCTTCGACGGTCCGCAGGGTGACGTTCGCCTCGTCGACATGTTCGACGGAAGACGACAGTTGCTCGTGTACCACTTCATGTTCCATCCCGAGTGGGACGAGGGCTGCCCGAGTTGCACGGCGGGCACCGACGAGCTCAACGCCGGGCTCATCGAACACCTCAACACGCGCGACACGAGCTACGCGATGGTGTCGCGCGCCCCTCTGGCCAAGCTCGAAGCGTGGAAGGCGAAGCAGGGTTGGGACCTGCCGTGGTACTCGTCGAACGGCAACGACTTCAACTACGACTTCGGCGTGACGATCGACGCTTCACGCGGCTTCGACACGTACAACTACCGCACGCTCGACGAGTACGCGGCGATGGGCCAGGAGAGCATGAAAACGTCGGAGCAGCCCTACGACATGCCCGGACGCAGTTCGTTTCTGCACGTCGACGGGCGCATCTTCCACACGTATTCGGTCTACGCCCGCGGCCTCGAGTCGACGGGCGGTTCGTACTACTTCCTCGACCTCACGGCGCTCGGCCGCCAAGAGGAGTGGGAAGAACCGAAGGGTCGTAGCGACTCGGTGCGTTCGAACACGCCCGACTTCGCGACGTAAATCCGTTGGTCGCGCGGGCGGCGTCTCTGCGAGAGTTGCCCGATGGGGGACATCGGTAAGGACACGGCGGTTGAGCTGATCGAGCCTGGCTTGTTTCGCGGCCGGCTATCGCAGGACTGGGAGATCTGGGGTCCGAACGGCGGCTACATCGCGTCGGTCGCACTGCGCGCCGCCGCCGCGCACGCCGAGTTGCCGCGTCCGGCGTCGTTCTCGTGTCAGTACCTCGCCGTCGGCGAGTTCGACGACGTCGACGCGCACGTCGTCACTACGCGTCGCACGAAGCGCGCGCAGGCCGTCACCGTAGAGCTGCACCAGGGCGAGCGTCTGCTGCTCACCGCGCAGGCGTGGTTCATCGACGACAACCACGAGGGGCTCGAGCACGACCATTCGTCGATGCCCGACGCGCCGCGCTGGGAGACCCTGCCGACCGTCGCAGAACGGTTTGCGGCGATGCCCGAGGAACTCCGCAACCAGCGTCATTTTCCGTTCTGGGAGAACTTCGACGAGCGGCCCACCGCTTGGTGGGACCGCTGGGAGGATCGCCCGCCGGGCGAGCCCGAGTTCACGAACTGGCTGCGGTACAACCCCACGCCCGACACCGCCGACGTCGCGGTCGACGCGGCCCGCCTCGTCGTGCTCGCCGACACCGTGAGCTGGCCCGCCGCGACTCGCGCCTACAGCGGACCGTTGGATTGGATGGCGCCGTCGCTCGACTTGAACGTGCAGTTCCACCGCTTCCGGCCCGAGTGCGAGTGGCTGTTGATGTACGGCCGCGCCGACGTGTCCACGCAGGGGCTCTTCGGCTTCAACGGCCAGGTCTGGTCCGAAGACGGTGCGCTGCTCGCCAGTTCGTCGGGCCAGTGCTTTTTCCGGGCGGTGCCGCCTCCGGCCTAGGTTTTGCGCCCGTGAGTACGGCCGTATCCATCGTCGGGGTCAGCGACCTCGATCCCAAGACCATCGCGGGACGCAGCGTCCATTCACTGCAGACAGAAGTCGTCAAAGACGCGCTCGACGACGCAGGTCTCTCGCTCAGCGACGTCGACGGTTTCGCCACCGTCGGTGTCGGCGGGTTTCCCGCTACCGAGATGTGCG
>JBEEFT010000091.1:0-33502 GCA_041166225.1 Actinomycetota bacterium
CCCGAAGACTGGGACCTCGAAGGGCTGCACCGCACGATCACCACCTATTACCCGTCGCAATTCAGCGTCGAGGACCTCAAGCAGGCCGCGGTGAAAGAGGAGTTGGTCGAAAGCTTCGTGGCGGAAGCCACCGCGTACTACGAGGAGCGCGAGCGGGTCGCAGCCGAACAGCACGGCGACGAAAGCGTGTGGCGCGAGGTCGAGCGTGAAGTGATGCTGCAGATCATCGACGCCCGTTGGCGTGAGCACCTCAGCGAGATGGACTACTTGCGCGACGGCATCAACCTGCGGGCCATGGGCCAAAAAGACCCGCTCGTCGAGTGGCAGACCGACGGTTACGAGATGTTCGGCCAGCTAATCGGTGCGATCAACAACGACTACCTCACATACGTGATGCACGTCGACGTGGCGCCAGCCGAGATAGCGCAACCGGAGGTGCAGCTGGAAGGCGCCAGCTTCGCTGCACCCGAAGATTCGCCGCAGGGCAGCGCCGCGATCCACCAAGCGGCGGTGGCCGAGGTGCAGGCACAACAAAGTCAAGGTATGGACGTCGGTGCTGCGTTCGCCGCCACCGGCGCGCCCGGCGACGGCGTGACCGCCGACCAGATCAACACCGGCGCTCCCGTCGCGCAGGTCGTCCGTAGCGAACACGAAAAGACCGGCCGCAACGAACCGTGCTGGTGCGGCTCGGGCAAGAAGTTCAAGCAATGTCACGGGAGCTGATCGTGCTCGCTGGCGCTCGCACGAGCTTTAAGGACGCCGGCTTCGCCGGCGGCGTTTGTGCGTCGCCGACCGAACAAGTCGGATCGGCGCCGGGGTGGGGGCCTTGCCCCCACGGCCCCCACCGGGGGCTACGCCCCCTGGCCCCCGGGGCCTCCATGCGCGTCGCACCCGTTTACTGAAGGGTTGCGTAGTGCGGGACTTCTCGGGTGAGTTCGACGCGCTTACGAAGCGATTGGACGAGGCGCGGGTTTACCTCGGCGAGGCCGCAGGTCGGGCGCGGCTCGCCGAGCTCGAAGTCGAGATGGGCCGCGCTGATCTGTGGGACGACCCCGACGTCGCCAAGGCCGTGTCGAGCGAGTACTCGGCCCGCAACGACGACGTCACGCTGATCGACTCCCTCTACGCGGCGATCGACGATGCCCGCACGCTTTGGGAACTCGGCGTCGAGGAGAGCGACGACTCGGTGGAGGCCGAGGTGACCCAGGCCGTCAACGACTTGGAAAAGCGCTTCGACGCACTGGAACTGCGCGCCCTGTTCACCGGTGAGCACGACGAGCGCGACGCGGTGTGCGAAGTCCATGCGGGGGAGGGGGGCACCGACGCCCAGGACTGGACCGAGATGATGCTGCGGATGTACCTGCGCTGGGCCGAGCGCCGCGGATTCTCCGTCGAGATCGACGAAGTGACCCCGGGCCAGGAAGCGGGCATCTTGTCGGCGACCTTCATCATCAAAGGTCGCTACGCGTACGGCCTGCTCAGCAGCGAGCGTGGTGTGCACCGGCTGTATCGCATATCGCCGTTCGACAGCCAGGCCCGGCGCCAGACGTCGTACGCGTCGTTCGAACTCACGCCTTTCATCGAAGACTCGAACGACGCGGTCGTGATCGACGACAAAGACCTCCGCATCGACGTCTACCGGTCGTCGGGCGCCGGTGGCCAGCACGTAAACGTCACCGACTCCGCGGTACGCATCACGCACCTACCCACCGGGATCGTGGTGTCGTGCCAGAACGAGCGCAGCCAGTTGCAGAACAAGAACCGCGCCATGCAGGTGTTGCAGGCGAAGCTTGCAGATCGGGCTCGCCAGGAACGCGAAGCCGAACTGGCCGCGCTAGGCGGTCCGCAGGGATCGGTCAGCCGCGCCGGTTCGTTCATGCGGGGCTATGTGCTCGCGCCGTATCAAAAGGTGAAAGACGAGCGAACTGGCTACGAGTCGGGCAATCCCGACGCCGTGCTCGACGGCGATCTCGACGCCTTCATGGAAGCGTGGCTCAGATTTCGCCGGAGTGGCCTCTAGGCTTCTACCTGCTCATGATCAGGCTTGAACACGTCACGAAGTCATACAAGAACTCCACGGTCGCCTTGCGCGATGTGTCGCTCAACGTCGACAAGGGCGAGTTCGTTTTCTTGGTCGGCCCGTCAGGGTCGGGCAAGTCGACGTTCCTGCGCCTGCTGACAAAAGAAGAAGAGCCCGAGAACGGCCAAATCTTTGTGGCCGGCAAAGACATCGCCGAGCTGAGCCCGTGGAAGGTGCCCTACCTGCGGCGCAACATCGGCTGTGTCTTCCAAGACTTCCGCCTGCTGCCGAACAAGACCGTGCACGACAACGTTGCCTTCGCCCTCGAAGTGATCGGTCGACCTCGACACGTCATCGAATCGCAGGTGCCGCAGATCCTCGAATTGGTCGGCCTCAAGGCGAAGTCCGACAACCTCCCGGGCGAGCTCTCCGGCGGAGAACAACAGCGCGTGGCGATTGCCCGCGCGTTCGTGAACCGCCCGCTGATCCTGCTGGCCGACGAGCCCACCGGCAACCTCGACCCGAACACCACCATTGGCATCATGCGGCTGCTCGACCGGATCAACCGAACCGGTACCACCGTGTTGATGGCCACTCACGACCAGGGCATCGTCGACTCAATGCGTCGCCGCGTGATCGAACTCGATCGCGGCGTCAAGGTGCGCGACCAAGCCCGCGGCGTCTACGGGAGCTGACCTTTGCCTGTTTCTTTTAACTACTTGTCGCGGGAAACGGCGACGAACCTTCGTCGCAACGTCGCGATGACAATCGCCGCCCTTCTCACCGTCGCCGTGTCGCTCGGTCTCGTCGGTGGGGCGCTGTTGATGCGTCAGGGCGTGAACAAGGCCACGGCGCGTTGGCGCGGTGGCGTCGAACTGTCGGTGTTCATGCGTCCCGACGCCACCGCTGGGCAGATCGAGGCCGTGAAGCGCGAACTGCAGGCGACGCCTGAGATGAAGTCGTTCAAGTTCGTTGACAAGGCCGCCGCCCTCAAGGAGTACAAGAGCTACTTCCAGGACAACGCCGACCTCATCAACGTCGTCACCGCCGACGACCTGCCTACGTCGTTTCGCATCGTGCCGCGCAAGGCTGAGCTCGCCGAGTCGATCGGGCATCGTTTCGATACGCGCCCCGGCGTTAGCGAAGTTGTGTTCGCGAAAGACGAGATCAAGGCGCTGCTCAAGACCACGCGGCAACGCCAGGTGGCGTACTTCGGCGTGGCCGTCGTCCTGATCTTCGGTGCGGTACTGCTGATCTTCAACGCGATCCAGCTCGCCGTGTTCAGCCGTCGCCGCGAGATCGAGGTGATGAAGCTCGTCGGAGCGACGAACTGGTTCATCCGCTTGCCGTTCATGCTCGAAGGCATGCTCCAGGGTGTCGCCGGTGCGCTGCTCGCTGCGTTGCTCGTCTACCTCTTCCGGGTGCAAATCGTCGACGTGATCAGCGATCCTGCGCTCACCCAGGGCTTGCGCAAGATCCACGCCACCGCCGCCGAGGCGCGCAACACCGGCTTGCTGTTGATGGCCGTAGGAGCGGCGATCGGCGCGACGAGTTCGGCACTCGCGGTGCGCCGCCACCTGCGCGTCTAGGCGCACAGCTGCCGCTACCCTGAACCCGCCGTCAACGTGACGTCGACCTGGGGAGGTTCGATGCAGCACCGTGTCCGCACGCTTCTCGCCGCCGTCGCTGCTACCGCGGTGGCAGGCCTCGTGGCCGCGGCACCAGCGGCGGATGCTCGCGCGAGCCGCCGTTCGGTCGCGAGCATCGATCGCGTCATCGCCAGCCGCCACACCGCCGACGACGACAGCCTCAACTGGGCCGGCTACTACACGAACGCCGCGCCGAATCAGCCGATCAGCCAGGCGAGCACGCTGGTCGTCACGCCGGAGCCGAAAGTGGTGCCACCCACGCTGTCGGCCTCATGGGTGGGCATCGGTGGCGCGCAGAGCACCGACCTGATCCAGGCCGGCGTCGCTTACGGCCGAGCCCGCGGCTACTACGCCTGGTACGAGATGCTGCCCGCGTCGATGGTCCGAATCACGAGCGGCTGTTCCGGAGACGCCTCGTGCGCAGTCACCTTCGGCGACCACATCGCTGTCAACATCCAGTTCGTGGGCAACAACGCCTGGAACATCGCGGTGACGAACGTGGGCAAGTGGTCGTGGTCCCAGACGTTTGACTACGCGTCGTCGATGTCGTCGGTCGAGTGGATCTACGAGGCGCCGGCGACCACGTACCTCGGCTTGGCCACGGCCTACGGCGTGCCGGCGCGGTTCGACCACGCCAACTTCTACGGCAACCGCTACATGATGGGCGGCGTCCCGCGGCAACTCGCGCCCGGCGACGCTGTGAAGACGAACGTGTCGCCGGTGGGCTTCGTGATGCTCGCCACGCCGTCGCCGATCCGCAGCGATTCTGCGTTCGCGGTGTGCCCGTACCGGCAGACCTGCCCGACGCCCTAAGCCTGGTAGGACGACGCTGTGTTCTTCCTGCGCCGCCCGTCGCCCGATGTTGTCAGTCGCACGCTTGCCGATGCCCGGTCCGCGTCACCGACGTTTCCGCACGTAGGAGCGACGCGATCGGCGAATCGCGTCGACGGTTTTCGGTTCGACACCTACTCGGCCGTCGTGGGTCACGGACGGGCCGCATTTCACGCCGCGTGCGACGGGCTGCGCGTGTGGGCCGCACACGTCGGTGCCGGTGTGGCGATTACGCCGCCGACCGAACCAGTGACCGAGGGTGCGACGGTGATCGCGTCCACGCATGTGCCGCCGTTTCACGTGCTGATTCCGTGTCGCGTCGTGTACGTCGTCGATGACGAGGATCAATTTGGATTCGCGTACGCAACTTTGCCGGGTCACCCCGAATGCGGCGAGGAACGCTTCGTCGTGCGCATCGCCTCCGAAGGCTCGGTCGTGTTCACGGTGTCGGCGCACTCACGTCACGCGGAACTGCTGGCGCGCCTGGGGGCACCGGTGAGCCGGTTTGTTCAGCGCCGCACGAACAACGCCTACGTCGAGGCGCTCGCGTCGTTCGTCGAACGCGGCCATCACTGACGCGTCAGCTCGCCCTGCCCCCTTTGAGTGGCCACTGCGCGACGACCGCCCATCGACCCCAGTCGTCGTGGCTTACGTCGACCACGTGTAGGGCGTCGACGGTGATGCTGACCGGAAGGGCTAAATCGACACTGTGCGCGAGTTGTTGGCGCTCGTTCGCGGGTAGCGCGCCGTAGAGCACGCTCAGGTGTGGTTCGTAGGGAACGACGTCGTCGCCGCCGCACGCGTTGAGCAACGCCGAACGCGCTTCCGACAACTGATGCCCTGGTGCCGCGCTCAGCGTGACGCATCGGAACACTTGGTCGGAATGCTCGACCTGGGTGAGCTGCACGGGAACCGGCTCAGTTGAGTCCGCCACTTGGGCGACGGCGTCGTTGAAGGTCGAGCCCGCGGTGACCGACCCCAGCAACGTGATGTGAGGTGGAAACGGCGCGGTGCCCGTGACGCGTGACAGTCGTTGGATTACCTCGTCGAACATGGGCGCGTCAGCGGCGGAAGGGACTGCCCACAGCGATAGTCGGTCGGCGCACATGCCGCGACGTGATGCCCGCTCGGTCGACGCACAAAACGGGCGTCCTAAGGTCGGCGCATGGATCGACTGAACGAAAAATGGCCAAGCTGATCTACTCGGCCCTTGGGTCGCTCGACGGCTACTTCGAAGACGCAGACGGCAGGTTCGACTGGGCTGCACCCGATGAAGACGTGCATGCGTTCGTCAACGATCTCGAGCGCTCCGTGGGGACCTATCTCTACGGACGCCGGATGTACGAGACGATGGCGTTCTGGGAGACCGCGGCGACCGATGGCGAACCGGCGGTGTTCGGCGACTACGCGCGGGTCTGGCGTAGCGCCGACAAGGTCGTCTACTCACGGACACTGGCGGCGCCAACGAGCGCCAACACTCGGATCGAGCGTGAATTCGACCCTGTCGCCGTCCGCGCGCTTAAGGACGCTGCGACGGCTGACCTTTCGATCGGCGGCGGCGACCTCGCCGGCCAGGCCATCGCCGCCGGACTGGTCGACGAGTGCCATCTCTTCTTGTCTCCGATCGTGATCGGCGGTGGCAAACGCACGCTGCCCGACGACGTCCGCGTACAACTCGAACTGCTCGACGAGCGTCGCTTCGACAACGGCGTCGTCCACCTCCACTACCGAATAACGCCGTGACTGGGAATTCGTCGTCGCAGGTGAGGTTTACACTGGCGGACGTAATAGCCAACAAGGGAGCGAATTGATTCGACTTCGATAGCCACACTTGGAGAAGCGAGCCGTGGTCTCCGAATCCACGTAAAAGAGTCGGAAACAAAAACAAACGCGAACGATAATTTCGCACTCATTGCTGCCTAGGCAGTAACGACGTCTTACCGTGGCCAGCCCGGCGCTGCGGATCTGAGGCGCCATCAAGTCGGGCTTACTCGAGAGCTGCGCTAGTCGGTTCACGAGGACAATTCAGCTAGCTAGAGCAGCGTCACCGTGCCGATGAGGTGGCGCCGCTTGAAACCTTCCATCGGCTGCGCTCGGAGAAGAACAAGTAACGCGTTGAAGGACGGGAGCTCGCTACTCCCCGCTTCCACCCTGGAGCCGTCGCCGCAAGGCGACGGCTCTTGCATTTTCGGAGTTCGGCTCGCTACCGACGGCGGCGGCTCTCGCGTTCCTCGTCGCGTGCCGCGTCGCGGGCCGCGATCGAATGGCGCTTGTCGTAAGACTTCTTGCCCCGTGCGATGGCGAGGTCGACCTTGACGCGCCCCTCGTCGTTGAATCGCATCGTGAGCGGCACGAGGACCAGGCGCTTCTCGTTGACCGCCTCTTCCATCGTGGCGATCTCACGCCTGTGCACCAGAAGCTTGCGGCGCCGGTCGGGATCGTGGGCCCCGAAACTCGTGGCGTTTGCATACGGCGGGATGTGCATGCCGACGAGCCACACCTCACCGTCCATCACGCGGCCGTAACAGTCGGTGAGCTGCACGTGGCCCTCGCGGATCGATTTGACCTCGGAGCCGACCAGCACGATGCCGCACTCGAATGTCTCGATGATCTCGTAGTCGTGGCGGGCCCGGCGGTTTTGAATCGTGGGAGCGCGCGTCGTGGTCGTCTTCTTGGCGCCGGGCATGAGGTGCGAGGATACGGCGGTGCTGCGGATGCGACGCGACGTTTATCTCCGAATGGTCGGGGACTGCTACGACCATTTGCCGAACGAGGCGTGCGGGCTCGTCGCGGGCGTCGCACCGAAAAGCGACGACGCGACCGCCGACGTCTGTTACCCGATCACGAATGCTGCGGGCTCGTCGCGCGTATACGAGCTCGACCCCCGCGAGCACCTGCGCGCCGACCGTGACGCGGAGGACAACGGGTTGCAGTTGCTCGGTGTGTACCACTCGCACACGCACACGGTCGGGTACCCGTCGCCCACCGACGTCGCCGCGGCGCCGGACCCAGCGTGGCACTACGTACTCGTGTCGTTTGCCGACGAGGCGCCAAGCGTTCGGAGCTATCGCATCGTCGACGGGAACATCTCGGAGGAGCCTGTAGTTGTCGTTTAATGTCGACCGTCCAACTCGGAATTAGCCAGGAGTCTCCCGTGGCCGTGCAAGTGCGAATCCCAACGATCCTGCGGTCCGACGCCGGCGGTCAGGCCGTGGTCGACGCCGAGGGCGACACCGTGGGGGAGATCTTCGCCGACCTCGTCGCGAAGTTCCCCAACCTCAAGGACAAAGTCATTACCGAGGACGGGCAACTCCACAAGTTCGTCAACGTCTACGTCAACGACGACGACGTCCGGTACCTCGACAAGTTCGACACCAAGGTCAGCCCGGCCGACACCATCTCGATCCTGCCCGCCGTCGCCGGCGGGTAGCGCAGAGCGCGCGTGGCCCGCTTCGCATCACCGGTCGACCTGATCGGCAACACGCCGCTGGTTGACGTGTCTCAGCTTTCGCCGAATCCGAACGTCTCGTTGTTGATCAAGCTCGAGGGCTACAACCCGGGCGGCTCGGTGAAAGACCGCATCGCCCGCTCGATGATCCTCGCCGCCGAGGCCGACGGATCTCTGACTCCGGGGCAGACCATCATCGAGTCGTCGTCGGGAAACACCGGCATCGGCCTCGCTCTCGTGTCGCGCGCGCGCGGGTACAAACTCAAGATCGTTCTGCCCGAGAACGTGTCGCCCGAGCGCAAACAGCTGCTCGAGATTTACGGCGCCGAGATCATTCCGTCGCCGGGAGGCGAGGGCTCGAACGGCGCGATCAAGGTCGCGCAGAAGCTCGCCGCTGATCACGACGACTGGTGGTATCCGTACCAGTACGCGAATCCGGCCAACGTCGCCGCGCACTACGAAGGCACCGGCCCGGAAATCTGGCGCGACTGCCCCGAGATCACGCACTTCGTGGCCGGCCTCGGCACTAGCGGCACGCTTCTCGGTGTCGGGCGCTATCTCAAAGAGCAGAACCCGGCGGTGCAGGTGTGGGCCGTCGAACCGCCGACCGGTGAAATGGTCGATGGGTTGAAGAACCTCGACGAGGGCTACATCCCCCCGATCTTCATCGACAACGGCGGCGCCGAGTTGTTGAACCGCAAGAAGATCGTCGGGCCCCGCGATTCGATCCTCGGCGTACGCGCACTCGCGACGATCGGTGTGTTGTGCGGACTGTCGACGGGCGCCGCGTACATGGGCGCGATCAAGTGCGCGGCCGAGATCGACGCGGGCACCGTGGTGTTCCTGTCGCCCGACGGCGCCTGGAAGTACCTGTCGAGCGACGCGTGGACCGGTGACATCGACGCCGTCACCGAACGGGCCAAGAAAACCCTGTACTTCTAAGTCCGTCTTCTACCCTTGGGCCGGTGGACACGCGGCCGATCGGGATGTTCGACTCGGGCTTTGGCGGTCTCACCGTGGCGCGAGCGGTGATGGACCTCGTGCCGAACGAAGACCTCGTGTACCTCGGCGACACGGGCCGCTACCCCTACGGCCCGCGCGACCTGAAAGAGGTGCGCGGGTTTGCCGAGCAGATCACTGCGCACCTAGTGGACGCGTACGACGTCAAGGTCGTAGTGGTTGCGTGCAACACGGCGGCGGCCGCGGCGCTCGACGTGCTCGAGCAGGAATGCCCGGTGCCCGTCCTCGGCGTGATCGACCCTGGCGCGCGCGCACTGGTGAAGACGACCACCAGTGGACGGGTCGGCGTGATCGGAACCGTCGGCACGATCGGTTCCGGTGCGTACCAGGACGCGGTTCGCGAAGCGTCCGGCGAACGGGCGGTCACGCTGACGTGCGCGGCGTGTCCGGGTTTCGTGGAGTTCGTCGAACGGGGCGAGACCGATTCCGAACAGGTGCACGTGCTGGCCGAGCGGTTATTGGCGCCGGTTTCGGACGCCGACGTCGACGCGCTGCTGCTCGGGTGCACGCACTATCCGTTCCTCGCCCGCACGATCGGCGACGTGATGGGCCGCGACGTGGTGCTCGTCAGTTCGGCCGACGAGACTGCGTTCGCGTTGCGAGCTTTGCTCGACGATCAGGACCTCGCGTCGCCCGCCGACCGCACCGGCACTCACCGTTGGGTATCGACGGGAGACGCTGCGGAGTTCGCACGGCTCGGGCGGCGGCTGCTCGGTCCCGAACTCGACGCCGTCGACTCGCTCGAATGGCAATAGGTTTCTCGCCATGAGCACCACGCGCCACGACGGCCGTCACCCCAACCAACTCCGCCCCGTTTCATTCCTGCGCGACTTCACCGAATTCGCGGCCGGATCGGTATTGGTCTCCTTTGGCAAGACGCGGGTGCTGTGCACGGCGTCGGCGAACGAGGACGTGCCTCGTTGGATGAAGGGCAAAGGCAAAGGGTGGGTCACCGCGGAATACTCCATGCTCCCTGGTGCCACGCCCGACCGGAACGACCGCGAGGCAGCCAAGGGCAAGCAGAAGGGCCGTACGCTAGAAATCCAGCGCTTGATCGGTCGCGCGCTACGAGCGGTGACCGATGCCGAAGCGATGGGCGAGGTCGAGATCACGCTCGACTGCGACGTGTTGCAGGCCGACGGCGGCACGCGCACCGCGTCGATCTGCGGCGCCTACGTCGCGCTGCACGACGCGTGTAGCCGGCTGGTTGCGGCGGGCGTGATGCCCAAGCACCCGCTCACCGATGCGTGCGCAGCCGTCTCGGTCGGAATGGCCCATGGCACCGCAGTGCTCGACCTGGACTACCACGAAGACCACCAGGCCGAGGTCGACATGAACGTAGTGATGACCGGCGCCGGCAAGTTCGTCGAGGTGCAGGGCACCGCCGAGGGCGCGGCGTTCTCACGCGGCGAGCTCGACTCGCTGCTGTTGCTCGCCGAAGGCGGCATCAACGAGCTGTTGGCGGCGCAGGCCGCAGTGCTCGCGCAGCCCCTCGCGCCCCGCTCGTAGTGCAATACGTCCTCGCTTCGGCGAACAAGGACAAGGCTGCCGAGATCGCGGCGATCCTCGACGATGTCGACCTGCTCCCGCGGCCCGACGACGTCCCCGACGTCGACGAGACCGGCGACACGCTCGAGGAAAACGCGCGGCTCAAGGCGTTCGCTCTCGTGAACGCCACCGGCCTGCCCGCGATCGCCGACGACACCGGGCTCGAGGTCGACGAACTCGGTGGAGCTCCGGGCGTGTACTCGGCGCGATACGCGGGCGACCACGCCACCTACGAAGACAACGTGCGGAAGTTGTACGAGGCGATGATCGGAGCGTCGACCCGCACCGCGCGCTTTCGCACCGTGGCGCTCGCGGGGTTCCCCGACGGCACCGAGATCATCGGCCACGGCGTGGTCGAAGGCCGGATCGCCGACGAACCCGTGGGCGACAACGGCTTCGGTTACGACCCGCTGTTCATCCCCGACGGCGGCGACGGCCGCACGTTCGCGCAGATGACGCTGGGCGAAAAGGAACGCGTGTCACACCGTGGCCGCGCCTTCCGCGCGTTGGCCGCGGGCCTCGCCGACCGCGACTGAGGCCTACCAGCCCCGCATGTCGACGGGCATCTCGTCGACGATCGTGTCGCCGTCGACGACCCACATCGTGTCGTGGTACGCCACGGTTGGGTCGACGTGCGCCGGCGTCACCCGAACCCGCTCGCCGAGCGTCGGCGTGGCGGCTGGGCCGTACGTGATGTGCTCGTCGGAGCAGAACCACACCTCGCCGACCTCGGGCGCGAGCGCGGGGTTGCCGTGGTCCATGCCGAGCGACTTGAGCCCGGCGTCGCACACCGCGAACCCGTCGCTCACCGAGATCACGGTGGAGAGCACGAAAAGCGCCTGCTTGAACGGCAACTCAAGTTTGTCGTAAGCGGTGTCCATCAACGAGTAGGACCCAGCCTGGATCTCGTTGGCCCACGTGTTGATGTCGTAGGTACCGGTGCCGCCAGCCGACACAAGATCGCCGCCTACGTCGTTGTGGGCTTGCAACAGCAACTCCATCGCCGTTTCGCATTGCGCTACCCGCGCGGCGCGGTCGGGGTTACCGACCACATGGCCCTCGTAACCCATGACGCCGCGCACGTTTATCCCCGCGGCGCGGGCCTCGTCGGCGAGCGCGCCGGCGCGCTCAGGAGCGATGCCACACCGGGGCAGGCCGACGTTCACGTCGATCACGCACTCGCGCACGCCGCCGTCGACTGCGGCGCGCAACGTTTCCGGCGAGTCGATAGCGACCGTGACCCTGGCGCCACCCGCGGCGACGGCGCCCAGACGGCGGGCGTGCATCACCTCGTTGGCGAGCAGCAAGTCGTCACCGAGGCCCGCGGCCGCCATCACTTCGACTTCGCGGACCGTCGCGCAGGTGAAGTTCGTATGGCCGAGTGCGTGCTGCCTTTTCGCGAGCGCCGTCGACTTCGTGGCCTTTACGTGCGGACGCAGGCGCGCGCCGGGCAACGCCGCGGACATCGTCGCGAGGTTGTGGTCGAACGCTGCGGCGTCGACAACGAGGGCCGGGGTTGTGAGATCCGCGGTGGTGCGAGGTGTCATCCCCGAACCTTCGTCGTTAGCTCCGCGGCGCGCAACACCGACGCGATGTCGGGCAACCGTTCGCGTGCGGCGGCGACCCCGGCTTCGATCATCTTGTCGCTCTGCGAGAAGTCGAATGTGCTTGCCGCGCTGACCACCGGACGGATGACGATGTCGGCGATAGGGATCTGGCTGCGGATCACCTCGCGTTCCATCGTGTTGAGCATCCGGCCGATGATCTGCATGAAAGCGGGCAATTTCTTGCCGACCACCAGCTCCGTGGCCTGACCGGCGACGTTCGACGCCAGGATCACGCCCGCCCCGATATCGCGTAGAAGTTGCACAGGCAAGGGGTTGACCACCGCGCCGTCGATGAGCACGTGGCGGCCGATACGCCACGGGTCGAACGCGCCCGGCACGCTCATGCTCGCCCGCATCGCGTCGGCGAGCGAGCCGTCGTGGAGGACCACCTCGCCGCCGGTTATGACGTCGGCCGCCACCAGCCACACCGGGATCTCGCTTTCTTCGAGCGTGACACCGCCCGCCCACTTCTCGAACAACGCCCGCAAACGTCGCCCCTTGAACAAGGCGCTGCGGGGCGGAAAGTTGAAGTCGAGGCGACGCCAGTGCGTCGCATGCGCGATCTCCCGTACGCACCGCCGCATGAACTCGTCGTCACGGTCGAAAGCCACGGCCGCGGCCGCGATTGCGCCGCCGCTCGTGCCAGTGACGGCGTCGATCTCGATGTGCGCTTCGCGCAGTACTCGGATAACGCCCGTGTGCGCCACCGTCTTGCTGCCACCACTCGACAACGCCAGACCCACCGCGCGTCCGGTTGCCCAGCGCGCCGCGCGCCGCAAACCGATGGCGTCGTCGGTGAGGCGCACCAAGCGACCCGGTGCCGCCGCATCGACAAGCCATCGCGGCGCGGGTCCGAAGACCAACACGTGTTCGGCATCGGCAACCGCGGCCATCGCAGTAGGGCTGCCTTCGTCGCCCGCGGCGAGCACCACGCTGCGTAACCGGCCGTCGCCGCTTCCATAGGTTGGGGCGCGCACGCGCGTCGCGCCTCGGGGCGTCGACCCGATCGACGCTCCTTTGAGCGCGGCGACACCCACGCGCCAGACCGCCGGATCGATCGCGGCGACAACACGCGGCACCATCGCCGCGGGCCACACTGCGCTGCGGCGCGGTCCGAAGTCGCCGGCGAGTCTGTGATTCGCCTGGACGATGCGCCGGCTCAACTCGCGCGTCATCGCGATCGACAACTCGGGGTGATCGCTCATGAGCGACTCGAGATCACCGCGCTTCAACTCGAGCAGCCGCGCGTCGGAGACCGCCGTGACGGTCGCCGTGCGGGGCTCGCCTAGCAGGAGCGCGAGCTCACCGACGAACGAGCCGGGGCCGAGCGTCGCCAGCACGTCGCCTTCGATCGCGGTCGACACCCGTATGGCCCCGGTGTCCACGATGTAGCAGGCGTCGCCGAGGTCACCGGCGTGGAACAGCACTGTGCCCGCTGCCACAGACATCGGGCGCAGAACGCGGTTTACTGCCGCGATGGTCGACGGCGAGAGTCCCTGTAAAAACGGCAGACGTGCGAGTACGGACGCTTTCATGTCCGCAGGACGGTATCGAGTGCCACCGCGCGTGTCGCGTAGCCTCCCCTCGGCGGGGGAGAGGCGGAGTTGATGCGCGCAGGGTTCTTGTGGTTGGCCGGTATCCGAGATCTGCAATGGCGGCGGCGGCGTTTCGTCATCGCGGTGCTCGGGACGTCGCTCGTGTTCGGGCTCACATTGTTGCTGTCGGGGTTCTTGTCGACCTTCGACACCGAGGTCTCGCGCACGATCAAGCTCTTCGGCGCCGATGGATACATCGTGCCCGAGGGCCGGTTGGGCCCCTTCACCGGTGGCTCGCCGATGCCCGCGAATTTGTCCACGCAGCTCACCGCGCTGCCGGGCGTCACGAAGGCGGATCCGGTCATCTCCATGCTGCAGGTGACGAATCAGCATTTCCGTCCTGACGTGTACCTCATCGGCGCGGTGCCGGGCGGCCTGGGGACACCGCAACCCACCGAGGGCCGAGTTGCGCAGAAAGCCGGTGAAGCGGTGGTCGACAGCCGCACCACGATGCACATCGGCGACAAGTTCGCTATCAGCGGCGTGCAACTCGTCGTCGTCGGGCGCACCAACGGTGTCACTGTGGTCGGTGGTCACGGCACCGTGTTCACGCTGTTGGAAGACGCCCAGCGCGCCGTGTTCGGCGGTCAGCCGTACGCGACGTCGTTCGCGACGAAGGGGCAACCGACGGTTGTGCCGCCCGCGATCTCGTACGTCTCAGCCAAGGTCGCGGGGGCCGATCTGAAGCGCCCGTTGCAAGACACGATCAAGTCGATCAACCTGTTCCGCGGCTTGCTGTGGGTTGTCGCCGCTGCGATTGTGGGCTCGGTCGTCTACTTATCGGCCCTCGAGCGAGTCGGCGACTTCGCGGTGTTCAAAGCCACGGGGGTGGCCACCCGCGACCTTCTGGGCGCGCTTGTCACCCAGGCGGTGTTCTTGTCGATCGGCGCGTCGGTGCTCTCGATCGGCGTGGCCTATCTCCTCGCGCCGGCCTTTCCCGTCACCGTGCTCATCCCGGCCAGGCTGCAGATGACGGTTCCCGTCGTCGGGCTTGTCATCGGTGTGATCGCCAGCGGTGCGGCGCTGCGCCGCGCTGTCACCGTGGATCCCGCACTCGCTTTCGGAGGTCGTTGAAATGGAACTCGTCGTCGACGACCTCGTCATCGAATACACGAGCGGCGACTACGTGCTGCGGCCCGTCGACCACCTCAGCTTTTCGGTGCCGAGCGGTTCGCTTGCGTTGTTGCTCGGCCCCAGCGGCTGCGGCAAGTCCACGCTGCTGTCGTGTCTGGCCGGCATCCTCACGCCCACGAGCGGCACGATCTCGGTCGGCGGACAGGTCACGTCCGGGCTTTCGGGTGCCGCGCTCACCGAGTATCGGCGCAAGACGGTCGGCATCGTCTTCCAGTCATTCAACTTGGTGCCGAGCCTCTCGGCCACCGAAAACGTGGCCGCGCCGCTGCGGGCCGCCGGTATGTCACGCGAGGCCACAGCGAAGCGCGTCGACGACCTGTTGGCGCAAGTGTCGATGACGGACCGGGCCGACCATCTGCCCGCGAAACTGTCGGGCGGTCAGCAGCAACGTGTTGCTATCGCACGCGCGCTGGCGCACGAGCCGCCGTTGGTGCTCGCCGACGAACCGACGGCCCACCTCGACTACGTCCAGGTCGAAGCCGTGCTGCGACTGATTCGATCGTTGGCGCAGCCCGGTCGATCGGTGATCGTGGCCACGCACGACGAGCGGATGTTGCCCCTCGCAGACATCGTGATCGAGATGATGCCGAAGTTCGTCGAAGGTTCGGACAAGCCCGAGAAGCAAACGCTGACCGCCGGCCAGGTGTTGTTCGAGCAGGGCAGCCTCGGCGGCAAGATCTACGTGGTCGACGCGGGCGACATCGAGATTTTGCGCCGAGACGAGCACGGCACCGAGTCTGTCGTCTACGTGAATAAGCCGGGTGACCATTTCGGTGAGATGGGTCCGCTGTTCGACCTGCCCCGCAGCGCCACCGCGCGCGCGGGCGCCAAGGGCGCCAAGGTCACCGGCTACACGCTGCGTCAGTTCAGCGACATCATCGGGCTGCAAACACTGAGCGGCATCCTCGGCTCGGCTGGGTACGGCCAGCCCTCCAAGAAGCGGGTTGCGCCGAAGAAGCAAGCGTCGGTGAAGAAGGCCGCAGTGAAGAAGGCCGCAGTGAACAAGGCCGCAGTGAAGACCGGCGTCGCCGCGAAGAACGGTGTCGCGAAGAAGCCGGCGGCGAAGAAGACGGCGGCGAAGAAAGGGGGCTAGCTGTTGACGCGCGGGCGCGCGGTACCGCTCAAGCGCGGACGCAGCCGTCGTTCGAAAGGTGTTTCGATCAGTTCGTGCAACAGCGCCGCGGCGACCAGGCCGGCCGGCAACGCCAGCAGCCCCGCGGTTTTGCTGCCGAGGTGATCGAGGAGAAACGCGAGCACGGTGAGATGTACGAGATAGAACGCGTAGCTCGCTTCGCCCAGCCAAACCAGCGCCCGGAAATGCAACACGCGCACCGGCCGATCGAGATCGCTCTGCGCAACCGCGCCGATCAGAATGATGAACGGCAAGCTCGCAGTGGCGGTCCACATCAGGGGCTCGGGCACGAACCCGGCCGCGACGTAACCGACCAGCGCGACTGCCACCGCGGGTAACACATCAACGCGCGGCCACGTGCCATCACGGACTTCGAGTGCCAGGAGGATGCCGGCGACGAATTCGAGCATGCGGACGGGCGGGAACACGTACATGAACCAGTACGACGTCTCACCTTCGTGCGGCCGTAGGCCGAGTGCGATCAGCAGCGGAATTACGACGCACGCCGCCATCACGATGCGGCGGGCGTTCAGCGGAAGCCGCGTTAGAAGCGGGAGCAGGAAAGGGAACGCGACGTAGAAGAACAACTCCACCGACAACGACCAGCTGACGCTGTTTAAGGCGAAGTGGTATTTGCCGTCAGGGATCCAGGCCTGCAGAAGCGTGAACGTGAAGATGTCTCTGAAGCCGATGTGCAGGTGCTTCGACAGTATGAACACCGCCGTGGCGAGCGCGGCAACTGCGTACGCCGGGTAGATGCGTGCAATGCGACGGCCGTAAAACGAGCGCGGGCTGTCGTTGGCGACGTGCGACCAGGTCAACACGAAACCGCTGAGGATGAAGAAGAACGACACGCCCACAACTCCCTGGCGCAAGAAATGGTGCGCAACGCCTGCGGGCACCAGCCTTGTCCGACCCCAAATGTGGCGCAGCAACACGGCGAAGGCGGCGAACCACCGCAGCGACGTCAGCGCGTCGAGTCGTTTCCGCTTCACAGCTTCGGCCATTGCGCCAAACCGTATGCGGGACCACGCCGCTGTGCGCTGCATGGTGTTCGAACTCCGTGCCACAAGTCACACCCCAGAAACGTCTAACGGCGCAGTGCGCGGCGCATAATGCCTGTACGGATCTAAACGGATTCGTTCGAACATCGACCGGGGGCGGTTGACAGTGGGAACGGCCATAACCACAACCGTTGCGTTCACCGACCTGGTCGGATCGACGCAACTGTTGACACGATTGGGTAAGGAGCGGGCGAACGAAGTTCGCCGCGTCTACTTCTCGCTGATGCGTGATGCCGTGACGGCACACAACGGCACCGAGGTGAAGAACCTGGGCGACGGACTGATGGTCGTGTATCCCAATGTCGGGGCCGCCGTGGACAGTGCAATCGGGATGCAGCAGCGAATTCACGCGCATAACCAGCGCGGAGGCGAACACCTCGGGCTGCGCATCGGGGTCTGCACCGGCGACGCGATCGCTGAGGACGACGACTTCTTCGGCGCTCCGGTCGTGCAAGCCGCTCGGCTTTGCGACGCCGCGCAGGGTGGACAGATTCTGACGACGGCTGCAGTGGGATTGCTCGCAGCGGGGGGGGGGCGAGCGCAGCTTCACGGCGATCGGCGATCAGATGCTCAAAGGCCTTCCCGAGCCGGTGACGATCGTCGAAGTCGGGTGGACTCCAGCCGCTCTCGAAGCCGACGTGCCGCTCCCCGGGCGCGTCATCGGCGACGAAGGCTCCGTCTTCGTGGGCCGCGTCCTCGAACGAGCAGCGATTACCGACGCGTTCAAGGCCACGGTTGCCGGTGCGGGCCGGCGCGTGGTGTTGATCGCCGGAGAGGCCGGTATGGGCAAGACCACGCTCGCTACGTGGGCCGCCCGCGAGGCGTTCGCCGATGGCGCCATCGTGCTCTACGGCCGCTGTGACGAAGAGCTGGCTGTGCCCTACCGCCCGATGGTCGAGGCGCTCGAGCAACTCGTGCGGCACGCGCCGGCGGCGCATCTCGCCTCGCACGTCGCGAACTACGGAAGTGAACTGAGCTATCTGGTGCCGAGCTTGTTGCGCCGCGTGACGAACGCACCCGCGCCCCGGTCGACCGATCCCGACACCCAGCGCTACTTGCTGTTCGGTGCGGTTGTGAACCTTCTTGCGACGGTCAGTCAAGACGTGCCGGTGGTACTGCTGCTCGACGACTTGCATTGGGCCGACAAGCCGACGACGACACTGTTGCGTCACCTCGTTGCGTCAACCGAGCCTTCTCGTCTGCTCATACTCGGCACCTATCGCGACATGGAGATCTCGCGCACCGACCCCTTTTCCGACACGCTCGCGGCGTGGCGCAGGGAGCCCGGGGTCGAGCGCATCCAATTGAGCGGCCTCGGCGACCTCGACGTGGTCGAGTTGATGGAAAAGGCTGCGGGTCATCAGTTGGAAAACACCGGCGTCTCGCTGGCGCATGCCGTCCACCGTGAGACGGACGGGAACCCATTCTTCGTGGGCGAGGTGCTGCGCCATCTGGCCGAGTCCGGTCTCATCTATCAGGACGCAGACGGCCACTGGTCAGCAGCGGCCCAACTCGACCGAGCCGACTTGCCCCAGAGCGTGAAGGAGGTCGTCGCAGCTCGTGTCGCGCGCCTCGGTGCCCAGGCTGAGCGAGTTTTGTCGATCGCGGCGGTGATCGGCCAGGAGTTCGACGTCGAGTTGTTGGCCCGCACCTCGGGCTACGCCGAGGACGACGTCCTCGACATCCTCGAAGCCGCAATGAGCGTCACGCTCGTGCTGGAGGTGCCCGGCACGCCGGACCGTTTCGTATTCTCGCACGCGCTCATCCAGTCGACGCTGTACTCCGATCTCGGCCCGACGCACCAGGCCCGCACGCACCGACGAGTAGGCGAGGCGCTTGAAGTGATCGCGCGCGACCAACCGGGCGCGCGCGTGGGCGAACTCGCGCATCATTGGTACGAAGCGACGCAACAGGTCGACGCCACGAAGGCCCTTACGTATTGCGTCGCGGCCGCCGAGGCCTCGCTTGCCGCGTTGGCTCCCGACGCTGCAGCGCGGTACTACGAACAGGCGTTACAGCTTTACGACGGTGCAACCGACCAGGACCCCACGGTAGGGCTCGACCTGTCGATCGGGCTCGGCATCGCGCAGCGCCAGGCCGGCAATCCTGAGTTCCGCGAAACCCTGCTGGCCGCGTCCGCGGTTGCCCGCGACCTCGGCGACTCCGGCCGCCTGGTCGCTTCGGCTATTGCCAACAACCGCGGCTACTTCAGCACGATGAGCGGGATCGACCACGAAAAAGTCGCCGCGCTCGAAGCCGCGGTGGCGCTGATGCCGGAGTCGCCCAGCGTGGAGCGTGCACTGGTGCTGGCCACGCTGTGCAACGAGATCGGCTTCATCAGTACGTTCGAACGCCGACGCGAGTTGGCCCACGAGGCGCGGTCGATCGCGGAGAGCCTGGACGAACCCGCCACAACTCTGCACGTGATCAACCAACTCGAATTGCCCCTCGACATCCCACACACGCTCGCCGAGCGTGACGCCGAAACCGCGCGCGCGTTCGAGTTGGCGGGTCGGATCGAGGATCCCGTGTTGTCGTTCTGGGCGGCGAACTGGAGATCGATCGTTGCGGGCCAAGCCGGCCGCATCGACGAGGAAGATCGCTGTCTCGAGATGATGGCGACGATCAGCGGCCGCGTCTGTCAACCGATGCTGATGTGGAACAGCCGCTATCACGCGGCGCGCCGCGCCATGCTCGCCGGCGACCCTGACGAAGCCGAGCGCCTCGCAACCGAGGCGCTCGAGATTGGTACGGCAAGCGGGCAGCCCGACGCGTTCGCGTTTTATGGGGCGCAACTGATCAGCGTCCATCTGCAGCGAGGCACGCTCGGCGACCTCGTGCCACTGGTCGAGGACGCAGTGACGAACAACCCCGACGTTTCGGGATTCAAAGCGGCGCTCGCCTTGGCGCACACGTTCGCCGATCAGGACGACGCCGCTCTGGCGCTGTTGCAGGCAGTTGTGCCGGGCGCGCCGCCGCTCCCGCTCGACATGGCGTGGCTTACGAGCATGACCCTGTACGCCGAAGCCGCGGTGCGCGTCGACGCACGCGAAGCGGCCGAAGGTCTTATCGAACAACTCCGCGACTTCGACACGCAGTTCAGTGACAACGGGCTCACGGTCCAGGGCCCGGTTGCGTACCACCTCGGCGGCCTGTCGGCCGTGCTTGGTCGTTACAACGAAGCCGATGCGTACTTCGCCTTGTCGACGGAGATGTGCGAGAGCGCCGGTGCTGCGTTCCACCTCGCGTGCACCAAGCTGGCGCACGGGCGGATGCTGCTGCACCGGGCGTCGGTGGGCGATCTCGACCGGGGCCGACGCCTCGTCGACGAAGCTGCGGTGCTGGCGTCAGAGCGCGGCTACGCCGAGATCGTGCGACGTGCGGCGTTGGTTCGTCCGTAGGCGGCTCGGACCTACGCTCGGGCAGTGGCACGCTCACCGCAGACTTTGAGCGTTGAGGATCGGCGCGCCGTCGCGTCGTGGGCGGCGGATTGCGCGGAGCACGTTCTTGTCATCTACGAAGACGCCGTGCCCGGCGACCGGCGAGTGCGAGCGGCGATCGAACAGACTCGCTGGTTTGCTGCGGGGGAACTCGACGTCGGCGAAGCAGTGCGCCGTCGAGGCGCCGAAGCTGGTGCCGCCGCTCGAGAAGCGCCCACGCCAGCAAGCAGAGCAGCGGCCTACGCGGCCGAGCAAGCCGCCGCCGTCGCCCACATGGGTGCACATGCACTCGGTGCGGCGGGGTACGCCGCGAAGGCAGCCACCCTTGCGGCCGGTTGCGATGACGATGGTGTCACACGAGTAGAAGCGCGTCGCCAAGTAGCAGAGATGACCAGCGGCGTCGCCCGTTCCCTCGCTTGCCTTCCACCGCTCGGCGAGAACCGCTCCGGCCCACTCGGGCCTGGACGCTTAAGCGGTGGTCACGTGGGCGCAACCATTCGAGAAATCCAAGCGCACCTGAAGACCACCCACGCAGCTGGTACTAGTGCGGGCGAGAGGACTCGAACCTCCACATCTTTCGATACAGGGACCTAAACCCTGCGCGTCTGCCAGTTTCGCCACGCCCGCGTGAACCGACAGGTTACGAGAAGGGCGTACATTTGCCGCATGGCAATTGATCTGAATCCGGTCGGCGACATCTACCAGCGGCTCCTCAAGGAGCGCATCGTTTTTCTTGGCACTCAAGTTGACGACTCGTCGGCGAACCTGATCTGCGCCCAACTCATCCTCCTCGCCGCAGAGGAACCCGAAACCGACATCGCGCTCTACATCAACTCCCCGGGTGGATCCGTCACCGCCGGCATGGGCATCTACGACACCATGCAATACGTCACGTGCGACGTATCCACGATTTGCCTCGGCCTGGCAGCCTCGATGGGCCAGTTCTTGTTGTCGGCGGGTGCCCCCGGCAAGCGCTACGCGCTGCCGCACTCGCGCATCCTCATGCATCAGCCGTCGGGCCAGATGCAGGGCCAAGCCACCGACATCGCCATTCAGGCGGAACAGATCATTTACATGAAGCGCAAGCTCGCCGAGCGCACCGCGTTCCACACCGGCCAACCCGTCGAGCGCATCGAGGCCGACTCCGATCGTGACCGCTGGTTTACTGCCGACGAGGCGCTCGAGTACGGCTTCGTCGACAAAGTCATCGAGAAGGCCGACGTCAGCGTCGTAGCGCCCGGCGCCTAATAGCGAAGGATCCGGCTTTCGTGAGCCGCGCCGAGACGGCCGCCGTGGGGCGAGCGAAGCGAGGGGCCCCACGGTGCGGAGGAGGGCGGGCCTGCGGGGTGCCCGCCCGGGAAAAAAAATGGGGTGGCTGAGGGGACTCGAACCCCCGACCCCCAGGATCACAACCTGGTGCTCTAACCAACTGAGCTACAACCACCACGGGAGCGAGCAGTCTTGCATATGACGATTGCCGCTCAGCAAAGCGGTTTTGCTCGCGCTGCGGCCGTCGTCGTAATCCTTGCCGTCGCCGCGTTCTATCTGATCGTGCGCGAGCGACGGCGACGGAAGCGACGCCTCTAAGTGCCGCGCGGTTGGTAGATCGCGCGGTGCGACACGCGGGCGATGGGCCGGGTGCCGTCGGCCAGTTGCACGATGTCGAGGTCGACGATCTTGTGACCCTTGTTCTCACTGACGTCGGCGACTTTCGCGCGCGTCTGCACGCGCTCGCCGTCTTGCACCGCGGCGAAGAACTGCGTGGTCGACTGCACGTGGATCCACGGGCCAAGCACGAAATTCGACGTGAGCACGAAGTTGCAATAGCGCAGTAGCCATCCCGGGTGCGCGAGGCCTTCGACGCGGAACACGTCGGCGTGTTCGCGGATGTCATCGAGGTAGGCGTGCGCCTTGTCGGCGTGGAAGCCAACTTCGAGCCAGCCCATCGGCAGTGTCATCAGCGACTCAGGCGACGCCGGCGTCCGGTTGCCGTCGGCGGGAAAGTCAGGCCAACCCTCTGCATCGAAAAGCGGTCCCGCGGGACCGCTTTCGACGACAGTGGCTGAGCCGGTCGCGCACGCCGAGCCGTCGGGGCCGGTCAGCGTCATCTCGATCACGTTCGCGGCGGCCATCACGCCTTCGACCTCGACGGTGTCGCCGTCGTAGACCGGTGACGAGAAGGCAGCCGTCATCGTTCCCCGTTCGAGCCACGACCGTCCCCACTGCTCAGCCGGGAGGTGGCACAGGTACGCGTAGACGTCGACGCCCGGCACCAACCCGCCGCGGAACCCGAGGTTCTTCGCGACGTCGTCGTCGTGAATCTTGTTGGCCGACTCAGTCGCCGTGTTGAACGCGTTGACGGAGTAGCGCAGGGCGTCGGGCATATGCGCCATGTTGGCGCACGCTGCGACCCCGTACCGCCTTGGTTTGCCTCGCGTCGCGCTACGTGCGTGCCGTTACCAGCAGCGCGCCCCGCGCGGCGCGAACCTCGCCGTTTTCTATCCGCGCGCGCATCGCGGCTTCGATCGCGGCCACCACACGAGCGCGGGTGTCGTAGTCGTGGTCTGCTAGCAGTTCGGCAACCAGGCCGGTGCGAGTGCTGATGCGAGCGATCTCGGGTATGCGCGCCTCGGGGGTGGCGATGAAGTCGTTGTGGGCGACGACGTCTACGTCGTGAAACCCGCTGTCGGTGAGAACGCTGATCACACGGTCGGGGTCGGACAACGAGAACGGTCCGGGCGCGTTCGCGTCGGCCACCGGCGGCAGAGCGGCGCCCAGTTCCGTCATCGCCGCAGCACCGGGGACCAGCATCCATTCGTTCGCGAACACGTTTTGCCAACACGCAAACGACAGGCGGCCATCGGCGCGCAAGCCGCGACGGATGTTGCTGAATGCGGCGACCGGATCGGTGAAGAACATCACGCCGAAGCGCGAGTACGCCGCGTCGAAACGATCGGCACCGAAGTCGTGGACCTGCGCGTCGGCGTGTAGGAACGACGCGTTGGCAGTGTCCGCGAGCGCGGCGTTTTCGCGCGCTCGTTCCACCATGCCGAGGGCGATGTCCGCGCCCACGGCCGCGCCTGACGCACCAACGCGCTTAGCTAACTCCAGTGTCGTTCCGCCCGTGCCGCACCCGACGTCGAGCACGGTTTCGCCGGGCTGAAGGGCAAGGCGCTCGAGCGCTCGGTACCCGATCTCGCCCGATATCTCGTCGAACGAGTCCTTCATCTCGACCCAGGTGGGTGCGGCGGCGGTCCAATACTTCGCCGCGTCGGTGTTCACGATCGTTGGCATCGCAGCAGTCCTTTCTTAAAGGAGGGTGGTGTCGGGTTCGAGGCCGAACAGCACTCGGCCCACTGTCTCGAAGCCCGAGGACGCGAGGGCCACGTGCTGGGTGGCGGTGTGAACGTCACGGAAGTGCCGCTGCAGCACATGGTGGTCGTAGATCGAGGACCCGCCGGCCAGTTCGTAACAGGTATCGACCACCGAGGCTGAGGCGTGGGCGGCATGCACCGCCGCGAGACGGCCCAGCGCTCGTTGTTCGGTCGACAGCTCTTGTCCGGCGCACACCGAACTCCAGTTGTCGGAGAACGCGTCGACGAGGAAGGCGCGCGCGGAGCGCAACGACGCTTCGGCCTTTGCGATGTCGGACTGGACCGTTTCTCGTTCGTACAACAAGCGCGAGCTGCGGTAGGGAGTTTTGTCGAGCGCGATCGTTACGAACTCGTCGATGGCGGCACGGGCCACGCCGAGGGTTACGGCGGCCATCACGGGCAAGAGGCCAGTGAATCCGGGGATACGGGATAGGGGAGTCCGTGCCCATCCGACGTCATTCAGCGTCATCGTGTGGTCGCGGGGCACGAAGACCGAATCGACCTCGAAGTCGTGGCTGCCAGTGCCGCGCAGGCCAGACACGTGCCACGTGTCGACAATCGTCACCGAGCACGCCGGCACGAACAACAGCCGGTGCTCGGCGCCCGATTGCGTCGGGACGATCGCCCCTCCGCAGAGCCAATCGGCGTGTTGTGACCCGCTCGCGAAGGCCCAACGCCCCGTGAGGCGGTAGCCGCCGTCGACGGCGACAACTTCGCCGCGGGGGTGAAACGATCCGCCGCTAATCACGTCGTGGCCGTCGGCGCGCGTGAAGAGTTCACGCGCCGCCTGTTCGGGTAGCCGTGCCGCGAGCGCGTTGGTGCCGGCGCCAATCATCACGCACCACGCCACGGAAGCGTCGCCTTGCGCCAGCGTCTCGACGATCTCGACGGTGTCGAGCGGGTCGAGTTCGAGCCCGCCAAGTTCAGCCGGAGTCTGCAGTGCGAACAATCGGAGATCACGCAGCTGTTCGACAATGCCGTCGGGCACGCGGCGCGCGCTTTCGATAGTTGAGGCGTGGGCGCGCAACTCGGGTAGCAACGCCCTCGTCGTTGCCTTCAGGGTGGTGCTGTCGGCGGGCACCGGATCTGCCAGGGTTGCGGTCGCGTTCATGCCTGCATGATTAGGCCGACGCCGCACGACCACATCCCTGAACTCAGGTATTCGGCGTGGATTTCCGGCGAACCGCTTCAGCGGCGACGGCGGCGCGCGACTCCACCGCAAGCTTGGAAAAGATGTGCTTCAGGTGGCTCTCGACGGTTTGCCGGCTGATGAACAACCGTTGGGCGATCTCCGGGTTCGAAGCGCCTTCGGCCACCAACATGGCCACGTCGGCCTCCCGCTCGGTGAGGCTGTGCCAGCCCGTAGAGGGCCTCGCGGCGCGTCGTGCGCCGGAGGCCGAGCGGGGGACCGGCGCCGTTTGGGGCGCGTGCGAGCGCACGAACTCCTCGACGACGTCCACCACCGCGTCGGTGTCGCCCACCCACGGGATGTGGTCGGTGCCCGGCAGCTCAGCGAGACGCGCGCCGGCAATGTGGGCGGCCGTGTAACGGGCGTCGCCGATCGGTACGAGGTCTCCCTCGCGGTGCACGACCAGCGTCGGCACCTCGATGCTGCCCAGCAAAGGTCGAACGTCGACGAGCGCGAGCGCGTCGACTATGGCGCGCGCCATCGACGGACTTGCCGCGGCCCGCTCGAAGCGGGCACGTTTCTCCCGGGCGACGGGATCCCCGGCCTGCGACGGTGCGAACAACGCAATAGAGGCACCGGAGCCCCACACATCAATGGCGCCGCGGAGTTGCTCCACGGCCCAGTCAGGCGGGTTACGCGGAGACGTGCCGTAGAGGACCAAACCGCGCAACAGGTCGGGATGCTCGCTGGCAAATTTCATCGCAATCGGACCGCCCTCCGAGTACCCGAGCACGAATGGCCGCGAGGCGTTGGCCGCGGTCATGACGGCGATGAGGTCGTCGACCCGCTGATCGAGGTCGGGCAACTCCGCTGCGGGGTCCGAAAGTCCCGTCCCCCGCTTGTCAAACGTGATGACGCGCGCAAACGTCGCGAGCTTCCGCACGAAGGATCGGTAGGCAGGGTCCTCCCACTGCAGCTCGAGGTGCGAGGCCAACCCCGGCACGATCACGAGATCGACCGAAGCGTCACCCACGGCGTGGAAGGCGATGTGCGCGCCGTCGCCGGTGATCGCGTAGCGCGTTCGTGGCTCGAGCGACGGCACGTTTACGAACGTTACGTGCGAGCGGAGCGCTGACGCGTTCGGGGCCGAACCCCGCGCGACGCGCTAGTGCAGCGCGGCCGTGATCGCCTGCGCGACTACCGGCGCTGAGTTGAGGAAGCTCAGATCATTCGGGTGGGCCGGAAAGCTCGGCGGCACGAGTACGGCGCCGTTGATCCACGCGATCCCGGGTGGCTTGCATGCGTCGTGGCCTATCCCGCCGGTGTAGATGTCGACGTAGGTCGCGTTGTGCGCGGCGGCCGTCGTTTTCAGTTCGGCGTTCATTTCCTTGAACTTGGCGACGAGGTACGGCATGTCCTCGTTGAGGCTGGGCAGGTAGGGGTAGCAACCGACGCCGTTGTCGGGCAGCGCGTCCGGATAGCTGACCACGAGGATCTTGGCGTTCGGCGCCCGTACGTGGAGCTTGTCTAGGGCGACGCCCAATTCGTCGCCCATATCGGCGATGTCACGCGACACCGTGTCGACGCCGTTCTGGTCGAAGTACGTCGGCGTACACGGCGCATCGGTGGGATTGAGGCGCACGCAATCGAGGGCGACGCCCACGAAGCCGACATCGTTGCCGCCGATACCGAGCGTGACGACGTCGGTGCTCGCGTCGACGGCGTCGAACTGCGGCGGCACGACGCCCTGCACGACGTCCTGACCTTCCTCGAACTTGTTGATGGTGGCGCCGCCGCAGCTGACGTCCTTGAACACGTCGGCCTTGACCATCTCGGCGGCCAAGTGCGCAAAGTTGCGGCTCGATTGCCCGCACGCTTGGAGCACGAAGGTGTCGTCGTGCGGGAACACCAGCGGCCCCGACACGTACGAGTCGCCAAGCGAGACGTAGACGAGCGGGTCAGTCGGCACTGTGACCGGCAGCCCAATCGTGCGTGCCACGATCGCTACGAGCGCGAGTACGACAGCAACCAGAGTGTTTTGCGTTCCCCCCAACATGCGCTCAACGGTACCGCGGCTTGGCGTTTACCGTCGGCTAGCGGTCGAGCTGCATCGTCAAGCGCGGCCGCAGGGTTGGTCCCCCGGTGCGGTACGGCGTGATCGCGGTGCCGATCGCGAAAAACTCGATCGCGTGATGACCCCACACGTGGTTCTTCTCGATGATCTGTACGCCGACCACGCCTCGCGCATTGACCTGTTTCGCTTCGTACTGCATGCGTTCCATCGCGAGTTCGCGTGCGGTGTAGAGCGCCTGGGTGAAGTTCGGGAGTTCGACATTGCGGTAGGTCTGCTTCAATGCCGCCAACATCCGACGATGGGCGACGTGGTACACGCAGTTGCCCATCACCAACGCCACAGGCCGCTTTCCCGTCTGGAGAAGCGTCCAGAAATCCTGCCCGCTGAGGTCAGACGTGAACGGCTTGCCCGCGGGCGTTTTCCACGATCCGCCCTTGCGGTGTCGGACGGCGGTACCGATCGCCATGAACTCGGCGAGGTTCTTGCCCCAGTCGTAGAAACGGATGTCGAGTCGAACACCAACGATTCCGTCGGCGCCGAGTTCCTCAGCCTCGGCCTCCATACGTGCCATCGCGAGTTCGCGAGCGTGGTACATCGCCCGGGTCAGTACGTCGAGTTCTTTGCTCGCTGTCCATCGCACGACCTGAATACCAACGTGGTAGATCGAGCTGCCCACCACGAGTCCAAGCGGCTCAAAGTCAGTGTCCTCAATCAGTAAGAACTCGTTCACGCTGAGATCACTCGTGAACATCGCGTCGCGACCATCGCGGCCTTCGAGTTCACGCAGCCGCTCCACCGCTGCTGCAGGGAGCTTTACGGAATCAGCGTCGTCAGCCATCGTCGTCTTCACCTTTCGCGACGCTTACCGCCACGTCTATCGCCACGGTTGGCTCCCCGAACCGAACTACTCCGGTTCCGATCATCCGCCCGACTAGCCCTATGCCGGGGCCGACGCGCGCACATCCTTCGGTTTCATACGACAGCTGCGTATCGGCCGCGATAACGCCCTCGGCATGGCGCAGCGTCGGAGACCGGCGCAACCGCGTTTCGATTTGCCGCCGGACGTATTGCATCGCTTCGGTTGGAACTGGCATTTCGATGTTTCGCGTAGCCGCGCCCTGACGAAAACCGGAAGTGTGGACACCGTGCACGTGCACGGCTGCTACTCCGACACCGATTCCCGATGGCACCCAGCCACGAAGCACAAGCTTCAGCGTCTGCTCCATCGACAGTGTCGATAGGAACGGTCGCGGCAGCGGGCGGACGTCGCGCACGACGACGGCATTACCGATGAGACGGACTTGATACGCAGAGCCGGCGAACCATTCTTCGGCTACTGACACGCCGGCGACGCCGTGTGCGTGTCGACCGCGAGCGTCGGCTTCGATCGCAGCGATTGCCTCTTGCCACACCCGCGTCACGGTTTGTCCGTACGCCGAGTACTCCAGGAACGGCGCGGACTTAGTCGCGCCCCAGCCGTACCGACAGCCGCCGGGACGCACGATTTGGTACGTAGCTGCGCCCACGACGATCCCTGCTGGTTCGAAGCCAGCGTCCTGTACGGCGAGGTTGCCGCGGATCGTCGGGCCACTCACGCCAAGGCCTCGTCGAGGGCGAGGCGGATCGTCGTGTTCTTCGCCGCTTCCCGCTCGAGACTGGCCGCAAGCCGCTTAAGCCAAGAGTCGATGTCCACGTCCTCAGAACGCACACAGACACCTCGCACAACGTGTTCGACCTGCGGTGCGGCACGGCGCCCGACGACGTCGATGCGGAACTGCTCGGGCGACAGCTTGATCACCAGTGACGTGCGGCGGCGCAGGCGGCTTGTGCTGAGCTGGACCTCGTCGCCGAGCGCGCGCTCGAGTCGTTCGGCGAGGGACTTCACCAGACCGTGGAGGTCATGTCCACGGCGGAGCAGTTCGAGCGAGACCGCAAAGTTTTCGTCCCCGGCCACCGTGAGCATCGTAAGCCTGTCTGTGAACGTGACGACGCAACCCTCGTAGGTCGTCGCGTGCCGTACCTCAGCGGAAACCGGTCACGTCGGCGGGAGGCGCGAGCGTGGAGACGCCGCTGATCAGCCACCGTTTGTGCTCGTAGATGAAACGCACTTCGACGTGGAAGTTGCGGGGCTCAGCGGGCGATGACACTCCGGCGCGCTGGGTGGCGTCGATCAACAGCGTCGTGCGCGCCGCGCTCGCACTGACGGAGTGGACGGTGACCGACACGCGGGTGGTGATCGATGTCTCCTCGCTATCCGCGATCACCTTCGCCAGGCCTTCCCTGAACTGGGTGCGAAAGGTGGTGGCGAACTCCGGCGTGGAGGCGGCGACCACGTGATTTTCGAAATCATCGAGGTGGCGGTAGTCGTAGTCGTAGAGCGCGCGGGCGGCGCCCTTTGCGGCCGCGGTGACGGCCCTGGTCTCGGCCGACGTCGACGTACCGAACACCGCGCTCACGGCGAGCGCGAGCGCGATCACCGCGCCGGCTGCGCCGAGCAAACGGATCCGCCGACGGCGCGCGCGTGGGTCAACGACACGGCGCGGCGGTACGTAACGCGGAGTCGTCGGCGTTGGTTGCGGCGGTGCACCGTACGCGGGTCGCGCTTGCGTAGGAGGTTCGGGGGTAACTCGGCTGCGGTCGTACTCCGCTCTGCGAGTTGGCGAGCCCAGGATGCGATACGCCTCGTTGACGCGCTGCGCGACTTCAGGATCGCCCCCGGCGTCAGGATGGTGCACCTTTTGTAACGCCCGATACGCGGTCTTGATCTGGTCGGCGGACGCGGTTGGCTCGACACCGAGTACGTCGTACAAATGCCGGGCTGTCACGGGACCAGCCTCGCGTGCGTGGCGGGCCCGTCCGCAGTTACGGGCCAGGCGCGCTCAATACCCGCTTGGGTTCCGGGCGTTTGCCAACACGCGCGCGCAGCCGAACTGCTCGGCGATAGCCGCTGCGCTGGCGCGCAGTTCGGCGGCGTGAGCCCGGTCGGCGTCGGTGCCGCGTTCCAACAGCCGCGCCCATTCGACCTGGTTGCGAGCGCGCCAGAACGGAGCGCGCAGGTCACGCAAAGTCGCGTCCGCTTGCGCGAAGAGTCGCGTTGCATCTGCGTCGTGGCCGAGTACCGCGCCGAGGCGGGCGAGGTACATGTCCACCGTGCCGCTGAAGGTCGCCCCCGACAGCACCCCGTAACCCTCAAAGGGGGCGAGGCGTTCGTAGAGCCGAGCGGCTGCTGCAGCATCGCCCAACGCCGCGACGGCATCAGCCCACAGCGTCGTGGTCGTGAGCCACACATAGTCGTACGCGGCGTTATGGAAATCGGCCTTGTCGGCCTCGGCTACCAGGGCCGCCGCCTCTTCAAACCGTTCGCACTCGCACAGCATCATGGCGTGCGCCGCGGCGAAGCCCGGAAGGCCAGGATTCTGTGCGGCCGCATCGGCGACGAGCGGAATCATCTCCTCGAGCCGTCCCTGATGGAAGCGAATGCCGGCAAGGTTCGCTCCGTACACCACCAAGGCGTCAGGTTGACCCGACGACACTGCGATGTCCAAAGCTTCATTCGCAATGCGCTCGGCTGCGTCGGCGTCGCCTTCGAGTAGCACGACCAGGCTTCGGACGTAGCTCGCTTGCCAGATCAGGTACGGCTGACCGATCCGTTCCGCGAGCGCTGATGCGCGATCCAGCGCAGAATCGACGCCGGCGCGGTCGAGGCTCGACGCCATCGCGTAGACGCGGTTCATGGCGGCCCAGAACGCGGCGACCGGATCACCTAACCGCTCAGCCAGCGCAAGTGCCTCCTCGGACGCGGCAACGCTGCGCTCGAAGTTCTCGGGGACCCACATCGGCAGCGCGATGAGATTCAGTACCGCGAGCAGCGTGGCATCGTCGCCCACGCTCCGCGCGACTGATTCGGCCTTGGCCGCGATGCGTTGAACGCGTTCATGGTTGCCGCTGAAGGGCAACTCGGCAGCGAGGGTGGCGAACAAACGAGCGCGCTCCGGACTGTCATGTTCACCAACGGCGTCTAACGCCGCGCTCAGCATGGCGATCCGCTCAGTGTCGACCGTGCCGACGCTGCTCACCATGCCCCGCTGATTGACAACCGCGGCGGTGACAAGGCGCTCGGTTTCGCCCAGCCGCGCCGCAGTGGATGCCGCCTCGAGAAGCGTCTCTCGGTAGCTGGCGTCGCCGGCCTGGCGTTGGGCATCTCCGAGGCCGATAACGATGTCGAGTTGGGCGACGGTGTCGACCTCCGCAGCCGACTCCACCAACTCGGCCGCTTGACGAAACCAGCGGATCGCCTCGTCGGGCGCCAACGTCCGCAACGCCCGCTCGCCCGCCTGTCGCGCGTATTGCGCGGCCTTGCGCGCGTCGGCCGGACGCGTCGCCGCGATCCAGTGATGGGCCAACTCGACGATGCGGTCGCCTGGATCGTCGCCGCAATCGATCTCGAGCAGTTCCCCGATCTGTCGGTGCAACCGCGCCCGGCGACTCGCGGACAACTCGTCGTAAAGGGTCCGTTGGAACAGGGCGTGGGTGAAGGTGAAACACGACGACACGCCCTCCACTTCGCTGACGATCAGGCTCTCGGCGGCCGCCTCCAGCGAAGCGAGCACGTCGTCTTCGCTTTGCTCGGCGACGCGAGCCAATAGGTCCAGGTCGAAGTCCCGTCCGATCACCGACGCGACGGTCAAAACCGCGTGCGCAGGTGCGCCCAACCGGCGCACACGTTGGCCGACCACTTCGCGCACGCTCTCGGGTAGATCGATCGAGAACAGTTCCTTGCTCGCAACCCAGCGGCCGGTCTCTTCCTGCACCACCGCGCCGGTCTCGGCGAGGTGGCGCAGTACTTCCGCGGTGAAGAATGGGTTGCCGCCGGTCTCGCGACGCACAGCGTGTGCGAGCTCGACCCCGTCTTCGGGCAGCTCGTGGCCCGCCATCGCCTCGAGCAGCGCGCACACGCCGTTTTCGTCGAGACCCAGCACCGCCACCCGCTCGACGTTCGGTTCGCGTCGCAACGCGCTGAGGCACTCTGACAGTGGATGCAGAGCCGTGATATCGCTTTCGCGATAGGTGCACACGATCAGCACCTGGGCGGCGCCCAGGGTGCCCACCAGGTGGCGCAACAAGGACACCGTGGATTTTTCGGCCCAATGCAGGTCGTCGAGTACGAGCACAACTGGCGCGGAGGACGCCATGTCCGTCAGCATCGACGTGACGGCTCCGAAAAACAGGTAGCGCTCGGCGTCGGCATCGGTCGGTTGCGGCTCAGCAACTCCGGGCACGCTCGAGATCACCTGGGGCAGCAACCGCGACAACTCGGTCATGCACCGTTCATCGATCGTGCTGAACGCCTCTTGCGGCGCGGTGGCGATGAAGCCGCCAAGTGCTTCTACGAACGGTTGATACGGAACGGCGATGTCTTCGTCACATCGACCGTAAAGAACAGTCGCGCCTTCGGCGTGAGCGCGCTGGGCCACGGCGCGAGCCAGTGTGGTCTTGCCGATGCCAGGCTCGCCCGCGAGGAAGACGACGCGATGATCCTCGCCGGAAGACGCGGCCTTGTACGCACTGTTGAGCCAGTCGATTTCCAGTTGGCGTCCGACCATGCCCATCGGTGGGCTCACCGCGAGACGGTTGGGCAACGGGACCGGCGTAGCGACGCGTGCTGCCTCCCACACGACCTCGCACGCGTCGACGGGTTCGGGCAAGCCTTTGAGGGTCACCGTGCCGACGGTTTCGAACAAGTGACCGGACCGCCGGGCCAAACGGCTCACCATGTCGGTCGTCAAGATTTGGCCGCCCTCGGCGTGCGCGCACAGACGGGAGGCCTCTACGACGGGCTCGCCGAAGTAGTCGCCGTCCTCCTCGACGGCGTCGCCACTCGACACACCAATTCGCACCGCAAGCGGTCGCGCCGCCTTGCGGTTGTAGTACTCGATGTTTTGTTGCATGGCCACGGCACCGTCGAGCGCTCCGCCCAGGCTCGGGTAGACCACCATGAGTCCGTCGCCGAGGTTTTTGACTTCGGTACCTCCGCTGGAGGCCACGGCTTCGCGCAATAACCGGAAGTGCGTCGCCCGCACCTGTTCGGCCTCGCTGGCGCGGAGGCTGACCGACAGTTCGGTCGAACCGACGAGGTCAGTGAACACCACCGAAGTGGTGACGCTACGTGTCATCGTGATCCCGGATTCGTCGGTTCATCTCACCCCCTACGCCCGCATTGTCGCACCTCGACTACGGGGGAAACGTGACGTCGATCACTAACGCCGGAAGAATTACGCGTAGCGAGTTCATTCACAAACAAGCGCCGGAACTGACTGCCGCGTACTTCGACGCGCTCGCTAGCACGAGACGATGCCGCCAGCTTTCCGGTGCGTGAACGGCTGGCTCCTGCGGAGTGCGCCCCCTGGGATTCGAACCCAGAACCTGCGGATTAAGAG
>JBEEFT010000092.1:0-4398 GCA_041166225.1 Actinomycetota bacterium
GAATACCGAACAGGCGGGGGACCGGTTCGTCGCTGGTGCCCTGCACGCCGGGGCCCCAGATGCCGTTGATAACACCGAGCATCGCGACGGTGACACCGAGCGCGGCGACGAGCTTTTCTGATGACGACGCGCCGCGTTGTTGCAACGGTCTGAACACCACGCGCTCCAGCGCGAGGCCGAGCCCCGGACCGCAGAACAGCAGCACCGCCGGCACCACGATGAACAACGGCCAGTGCCACACGCCGCTCATCTGCCAGCCGAGATAACCGGCGAGCAACGCGATCGAGAAATGAGCGATGTTGAACACGCCCGTGGCCTGATAGGTGACGACGATCCCCGTCGCCGAGAGCGCGTAAAGGCAACCGAAGATGATGCCGAGCAGCGCGATCTGGACGTAGAACACGGCGACGCGTTACGCGAGCGCCGCGACAGGCGCGCACGTGGGGCACGGGCGCATACCGCGTTTTTGTGCTGCAGCGGGAGTGAGCTCAGTGGCGTCTTTGCCTTCGGCCATCGCGCAGTCGACGCGGTGGAAGAGCTGACCGCCGGGAACGGCCACGACTCGTCGCGGCGCGCTGCGCTTGCCCGACACTGCGGCGACTTCGGCGGTGCCGTTCTCGCGCACCGGTGCGTCGGCGCGGGTCAACAGCGCGCCGTGCAGGTCTTCGACCATCTGCTCGAGGCGGTCGAGACGGCCCGAGTCGTTGCGCATCTCTTGCGTGCCGAGGAAATACGCCCCGATCACCGCGAGGAAGATTCCGCCGATGCCGCCCGACACCAGGTACGGGATCTGCTTGGCCGGGATGGCCTCGCGCGACACGCCGAGGTAGCCCACGAGCATGAAGATTGCGCCGATGGCGATCAGGATCCAACCGATGTAGGGCCGCACGGCCTGGCCCACCCAGCGCCACAGAATGCGGGGATCCTCGGGGTCGTAGTCGGGGTGTTCAGCGGGCACGGTCAGCTCCTTGAACGATCAGGGTTTCCGCCCGGGGAACCGGGCGGGGATTGCGAGACGCGGTGCGATGCACAGGCTGAGCACCGCGAACATCAAAGCGAGATAGACGAAACCGAGGCGGCCGCCGAAGTTGTTCGTGAGGTTGCGGCTAGCGGCGAGCGTGCCCGAACCGGCACGGGTCGCGACGCCGCCGCCGTTGGTACCGCCGAGCGCCTGGTCGCCACCGACGTCGGTGGGGGCGCCGCTGTCGCCGAAGTTGAGCAATGCCTCGTCGCCGCCGAGCCCGGAAGAATCGTCGAACGAGGTGTTGTCGCCGCCGCCGGTCAATTCGTCGTTACTGCCGTCACCCGACGCGTCGGCCGCGCCCACCACGCCGGTCTGGCCCAGTTGCACGGTGAGGGTGTAGACGCCGTTCGGATCGATGTCGCCGAGCGGCCCCGGAACGTTTGGCAGGCCCTCGACGTCGTGCGCGAACTCCAGCAGCACACCGCCGACGTTTGCAACGCCGGCGCCGTTCTTGTTCGCGTTCTCCTCGCTGGGCAGCGCGGTGAACTTGATGTTGAGCGAGGCCAACACCTTGTTGATCTGGTTGAGCTTTTCGAGACCGAGCGGCGTGGGGTTGTCTGGCGTGGTGACCACGAGGCCCTTGTTGGTGATCTGCGCCGGCATTCCGGCGACGGTGACGCCGGTGGTTTCGAGGTTGGCAGTGGCGGTGCGCTTGCCGTTCCCGTCGTCGGTGATCTTGGACTCGGACACCAACTGCCCGATGCGGATGAGCCCGCCAACCAGCTTCACGCCACTCAACGACACCTTCGCGTCGGTGACGAGCACACCTTTGGTGATGCGCTGATCGGTGCGGCTGCTTGCGTTGTCGAGGGTGGCTATCGACGTGTCGAGCTTGAGTTGCGCCGAGCCCGGCAACGCGATTGGGCCCACGGGTGGAACGCCGAGCACCTTCAAGTCTTGCGTGACCGCGTTCGTGGTGGTCGAGTCGTCGGCCGCGTGCGCAGTGGCGCTGACCGCGGTGCCCGAGATGTCGTCGGTGGGCTTGCCGAGGGCCAAGGTGCCGACGGTCGCGCCGTCGGGCGCGAACGAGTCGGCGAAGACCGTCAGCGGATACTTGTACTGCAGGCACGTGTCGAGGATCGGCTTGAACTGCGCCGGGAACTGGCCGCCGAACGTGCCGCAGGCGAGGCTCGGCCCGAGGATGAGGCCGTTCCCCGGGAACAAGATCGAGGCGCGGGCCTGTTGGTTGCTCGACCCGTAGATGCCACTGCCGTCGAGCGCGATGAAGTTGAAGAGGTCGGCGACGGGCAGCAGGGCGGTGCGGTCGAGGTTGACCGACATGGCGCGCGCCGATGCGTTCGCGTTGAACACGCCGGGACGGGCGACCTCGTCGGCGGCGCCCGCCGACGGAGAGATGAACGCCAAGAGGAGGCAGACGCCCGCCAGCGCCAATGACGCTCTGCACGCGGTGCGACGCACGCTCACTCCCCCCACAGCCTTCCCCTTCTCAAAGTTGACACGAATGTTAGCTACGGTGACGGTACTTCTAACCAGCGGGTTGCGAGGGGGGTTTGTGACAGTTTTCGACGATTACGACGCGCGTGCCCGCGTCGCGGCCGCCCTTGACGCCCTTGTGCCCGGTGCGTCCGATTTGGGCGCCGTCGACTACGTCGAAAACCTGCTGAGTGCGTTCGACCATTCGCCGCCGCGAATCTGGGCCGCGCCCGGGGCGTGGTCGGGTGGCCCCGGCGGCTGGTTGGAGTTGGGGCCGTGGGAGCAACACGCGTGGCGCACCCGCATCGAGGCGTGGTCGGCGTTGTACGCGCGCGTGGCCGCGGGTGACGAACTGTCCGACGCGGACCGCGACGTGGTGCACCAGCACGCGTGCGAGGCGACCTACGGCGACCCCGCCTACGGCGGCAACCGCGACGAAGGCGGGTGGCGACGAGTGAACTTCCCGACGCCGCTGTTCACACCGTCGCGATCCACGTCGTGACGGACTTCGACTGCGACGCGGTCGTCATCGGTTCGGGTCCGGGCGGTTCCACCGCGGCCGAGGTCCTTACCGCCGCGGGGTGGTCGGTCGTGATGCTCGAGAAGGGTCGCAACCACCTGATCGACACCGCCGCGCCGTTCGCGCCGCGACGCCACTTCGCCAACGACGAGATCGCGGCGCACAACCGCTTCCTGCTCGGACCCGACCCGATGCTCGAGCCCCGCACGTATCGCCGCGACGACGACGACGGCGACCGGCTCTGCACGGGCGAGGTCAACAACCTGCCGTCGACGGTCGGCGGCGGGGGCGTGCACGCCGACGCGAAGTTGCCGCGGTTTCGCGAGGAGGACTTCGCGTTGCTGTCGACGCGCGGTCCAATCGAGGGCGCGCTGATCGAAGACTGGCCCTTCGGTTACGACGAACTCGCCCCGCACTACACAGCGTGCGAGAAGAGCTTCGGCGTCGCGGGCGAGGAGACGAATCCGTTTGCCGAGAAGCGCAACGAGCCGTTCCCGATGCCGCCGGGGCCCGACATGCCTTTCGCGCTCGTGTCGACCGCGGCGGCCGAGCGCCTCGGTTTGCACCCGTATCGCGCGCCGACCGGTGTGAACTCGGTCGACTACGACGGACGCCCGCCGTGTGTCGACTGCGGATTCTGCGGCGGCTACGGCTGCCCGATCCACGCCAAGGGTGATCCCATCGCGGCGCTGTCGCGTTCGTTGGCGACGGGCCGCCTCGACTTGCGCAGCGACTGTTACGTCACCGACCTGGTGCTGTCGGCCGACGGGTCGCGCGCGACGGGCGTGCGCTACCTCGACCTCACGGGGTATCCCGACGCGCCCACGGTCGAGGTGCGCGCCGCGCGCGCCGTGATCATCGCGGGCGGCGCGTTCGAAACGCCCCGCTTGCTGCTGCGCAACGGGATAGGCGGCGACAACGTCGGGCGGTACCTCACGTACCACTACCAGACCTTCACCGTCGGCATCTTCGACACCGACACCGGCGGCGACCGCGGCCGGTCGGTCACCCACCTGCACGACGACCTCATGATCGACACGGCCGAACTGCGGGTGGCCGCGAAGGAAGCCGGATTGCCGTGGTTGCGGGGAGGCACCACCGAGCACGGCTCGGGGCGTGGGCCGATCGGCGAGGCGGGTACGTACGGCCGCGGCAAGCACCACCTGCCGTCGATGCAAGACAGCGCGCTGCGCCGCCGCATCTGGGCCTTCACGATGCAGGGCGAGGATCTGCCGCAGGCGACGAACCGCATCGACCTCGACCCGTCGATCAAAGACGCGTGGGGTTTCCCCGCCGGACGGGCGACGTACAAGCCGCACCGCCACGAGTTGGTCGCGTCGAAGTACTCGACGGTGATTCACGAAGCGGTCATGCGTGAAGCGGGCGCGCAGGCGGCGTTCTCGGCGACGTCGCCGCGCGG
>JBEEFT010000093.1:0-8814 GCA_041166225.1 Actinomycetota bacterium
ACTCCATGGCGTCGAACTACAACAAGGTGCCGCGCCCCGCGGTTGTGTTCGTGAAGAACGGTGCGGCGCGCCTCGTCGTCCGCCGCGAAACCCTCGACGATTTACTCAGTCTCGACCTCGACTAGACGCCCCTCCCGACTTTTGGCGTGTTTGTCTTGGACGTAGGTGACGGACACGCCAAAAGTCGGATTGGGTGACGCTGCTCGCCTGTAGGTTGGACGACGAGATGACCGACGCCGTACGAGTGGGAGTTCTCGGCTGCGGCAACGTAGGCGGCGCTCTCGTAAGCCTTATCACCCGCGAGGCGGACGCGATCGCGGCGCGCACGGGCATCCGTCTCGAGATCACGCGCGTAGCCGTGCGCGATTTGAACAAGCCGCGGCCCGACGAGCTCGACCGCAGCCTGCTCACCACCGACGCGAACGAGGTCGTGACCGCCGACGACGTCGACGTCGTGGTCGAGATCATGGGGGTGCTCGACCCGGCCGACGAATTGATCCGCAAGGCGCTCGCCGCCGGCAAAGCGGTGGTCACGGCGAACAAAGAGTTGCTTGCGACCCGAGGTGTCGACCTGTTCGGTGCTGCCGCGGCGGCTGGCCGCGACCTGTTGTTCGAGGCCGCGGTAGCGGGTGGCATCCCGTTGATTCGCCCGCTGCGCGAGTCGCTCGCCGGCGAACCGATCACCCGGATCATGGGCATCGTCAACGGCACGACCAACTTCATCCTCACGCGGATGACCGAAGACGGCGCCGACTACGGCGACGCCCTCGCCGAAGCGCAGCGCCTGGGCTACGCCGAGCCCGATCCCACTGCCGACGTCGGCGGCTACGACGCGGGCGCCAAGGTCGCGATCCTCGCGAGCATCGCCTTCGGTGTCGGCGTGGCGCTCGACGACGTCTATTGCGAAGGCATCACGAACATCACCGCGACCGACATCGCCTTTGCCCAGCGCCTGGGGTACGTCGTCAAGCTGCTCGGCATCGCCGAACAGGTCGACGGCCAGGTCGGCGTGCGGGTGCACCCGGCGATGGTTCCCGCCACGCACCCCTTGGCCAGCGTGCGCGACTCGTTCAACGCCGTTTTCATCGAAGGCCAAGCAGTGGGCGAACTGATGCTCTACGGACGTGGCGCGGGTGCGATGCCCACGTCCTCCGCGCTACTCGGCGACCTGCTCGACGCGGCGCACAACCTGCGCCAAGGCGGCGCCGGCCGGGCGCCGGTGTTGAGCACAGCGAAGCTGCGCTCGGTCGACGACCTGCGCTCGCAGTACTACCTCGCCCTCGACGTGGCCGACCGGCCCGGCGTGCTCGCCACCGTCGCGGGCGTGCTGGGCAACCACGGCGTGTCGATCCAGTCGATGGAACAGCAAGGCCTTGGCGACGACGCCCGCTTGGTGTTCATCACCCACGTGGCCCGCGAAGCCGACGTCCAGAACACCCTGAAGGAGTTGGACGGACTCGACGCGGTCCGCAACATCGGCGGACTCCTGCGAGTGATCGGCGACGAAAAGTGAAGTTTTGGAGGGGGTTGATCGAGGAGTACCGCGAGTTTTTGCCGGTCAGCGCCGACAGCCCTGTGGTCACGCTGCAGGAGGGTGCCACCCCGCTCCTGCCCGCGCCGCGGCTCAGCGAACGCGTCAACGCGAACGTCTACCTGAAGTTTGAAGGCCTCAACCCGACCGGCTCGTTCAAAGACCGCGGCATGACGATGGCAATCAGCAAGGCCGTCGAAGAAGACAGCCACGCCGTGGTGTGTGCGAGCACTGGCAACACCAGCGCGTCGGCCGCGGCGTACGCGGCACGGGCCGGCCTCACGTGCGCGGTGCTCGTACCCGACGGCAAGATCGCGCTGGGCAAACTCGCCCAGGCGATCATCCACGGGGCCAAGGTGCTGCAGATCAACGGCAACTTCGACGAAGCCCTCAACATCGTGCGCGAACTCGGCGAGCGGGCACCGATCACCGTGGTCAACTCGGTCAACCCCTATCGCATCGAAGGCCAGAAGACGGCAGCGTTCGAAATCATCGACGTGCTGGGCGAAGCGCCCGACGCGCTGTGCATCCCCGTGGGCAACGCCGGGAATATCACCGCGTACTGGAAGGGTTTCTTGGAGTACAAGGCCGTCGGGAAGTCGACGCGACTCCCTCAAATGCTCGGCTTCCAGGCGGCCGGCTCAGCTCCCATCGTCGAGGGTCACCCCATCGACAAGCCCGAGACCATCGCTACTGCGATCCGCATCGGCAACCCTGCGAGTTGGTACGGCGCCACCGCGGCCGCGAGCGAGAGCGGCGGGTCGATCAAAGCCGTCACCGACGACGAGATCCTCGCCGCCTACCGCTTCCTGGCCGCCGAAGAGTCGGTGTTCTGCGAGCCGGCGTCGGCCGCATCGGTTGCTGGTCTGATCAAGTACGGCGTGGCCGAGGGCGCAACGGTGGTGTGCGTCAACACCGGCAACGGCTTGAAGGACCCCGACAACGCGCTGGCCGGCGCGCCCCCGCATCACGCCGTCGACGCCACCACCGAAGCGATCCGCAAGGAACTCGACCTGTAACTACGAAGCGGGCGGCACCGTGTCGTGCTGGGCGCCGCACATGAACACCGCCAACCGAGCGAGCGTGAAACCGGGGTTCTTCCAGCGGTGACGGGTGCCGTTCTGCACGACCGTGTCGCCGGGCTGGAGCGTGACCTCGACGCCGTCGTCGAGTTCAAGCACGACGGTGCCCTCGAGCACGATCTCGAAGTCGATCGTGTCGGTGGTGTGCATGCCGGGCTCCGACATGTCCATGTAGCCCATCATCCCGGGCATGCCCGCCTCGATGTCGCGCAGGCCGGCGGCGACGTCGAGACCAGCTGGCGCCTCGGTGCCCGCGGGCGGCAACGAGAAGAGGCCGAAGCGGAACCCGCCGATCGGCGGGAAGTACGTGTGGTGGGGCGGCAGCGAACCGTCGCCCGGGAATTGCGGCGTGGTGTCGCCTCCCCACAACCGGTGGAACTCGGCGCTCGGCATGAGCACGGGTTCGACGGGCGCCACCTCCTCGTCGCTGACGAAGACGGATTTTCCGGAGGCATCGTGGCCTGTCACAACTCGTCTGACATTCACGGAATGAAGTCAACCAAAACGACGTTCTTCCTGCTGGCGCCATTCCGACGACTGTGTGGTGCTACAGTCCTTTTCGCACCGACCGGGTCCCCTGAACACATCTAGGAACCCCGGCAGTGCTCTCGAATCCGCCACTTCGGCGAGTTTTTCTCTGAGGTGGCTCTGGTTGTGTTCCGGCGGTTTCGCGTCGACGCAACCTGTCCCAACTAAGTGAGGTGGAAATGAGCGGAGAGCATCAGCTCGAACGCTCGGTCCTAGAAGGCAAAGAGCGCGAAGAGCTCCATGCCATCGCCGATGCACTTGGCGTCAAGCCGGGTAGTCGGACGAAAAAGGCCGACCTAGTCGACAAGATCCTGCAAGCAACGGGCGTCACGCCTAATGGGTCGTCCGACAACGGCAATGGATCAAGCAACGGAGAGGCGCCGGCCGAGAAGCCCAAGCGCACCCGAGCAACGAAGAAGACGGCGGGCACGGCTGAGGCCGCCGCCGAGGAGCCTGCAGCTGGTGACGACGCGCCCGCACCGCGTGAAGCTCCCACGATCACGGTGTCGAACGATCCCCAAGCGGGGCCGTTGACGTCGCGTCGGGCGTTTGCGGCGCGTGCTGCCGCGTTGGCAGCCGAGACCGAAGCAGACCCGGCGGCGCATGTAACGGTCGATATTCCGACCCCTGACGAACTGGCGCCCGTCGAGACATCCACGAACACCGGTTTCGCGGGCAAGCCGCGCGAGAACCGCGACGGTGGGAACAACGACGACGGTGCTCGCAGCAATCAGGGTGGCAACGGTCAAGGCGGCGGTCGCAACCAGAACCGCGACCGCAACCAGGGTGAGCGCAGTCAGGGCGACCGCAATCAGGGCGGCGGCAACCAGGGTGGCGGCGGCCAGAACCAGGGCGGCGGCAACCAAGGTGGCAACCGGCCCGAGCGCGGCAACCAAGCCGACGCCGGCAACAAGCGCAACAACCGCCGCCGTCGCGGCCGTGACCGTTTCGACGGCATGGGTGGCGCGGGGCAAGGCGAGCGCGACATGGCCGGTTACTCCGACCAACAGCCGTTCCAAGGTGAGCCCGAGCCCGTAGCTGGTCTGCTCGACCTCGCCGACGCCGGCTTCGGTCTTATCCGGGTCAAGGGCTATTTGCCCAGCGCCGAGGACGTCTACGTCCCCGTCGCGATGGTCAAGCGACTTGGCCTACGCAAGGGCGACCGCATCGTCGGCACGTCGCGTCCCCCCGGTCCGCAAGAGAAGTACGGCGCGCTGCTCGACGTCGAAACCGTCAGCGAGATGTCCGTAGACGAGGCCAAGGCCCGTCCGAAGTTCGACGACCTCACGCCGCTGTTCCCCGACGAGCAGTTGAAGCTCGAGATGCCGGGCGAGTCCAACAACATGGTTGCCCGCATCGTCGACTTGCTGTCGCCGATCGGCAAGGGCCAGCGCGGCCTCATTGTTTCGCCGCCCAAGGCGGGCAAGACCACCGTGCTCAAGCAGATCGCCACGTCGATCGAAGCGAACAACCCCGGCGTGCATCTCATGGTGCTGTTGGTCGACGAGCGTCCCGAGGAAGTCACCGACATGCGTCGCTCCGTCAAGGGCGAGGTCGTGGCGTCGACCTTCGACCGTCCGTCCGACGAGCACACGCAGGTCGCCGAGCTTTCGATCGAGCGCGCCAAGCGCATGGTCGAACAGGGCAAAGACGTCGTCATCGTGCTCGACGGCATCACGCGTCTGGCCCGTGCGTACAACCTGGCTGCGCCGGCGACCGGCCGCATCATGTCGGGTGGTATCGACACCGGCGCGCTGTATCCGCCCAAGAAGTTCTTCGGTGCGGCTCGCAACCTCGACGAGGGCGGCTCGCTCACGATCCTGGCCACCGCGCTCATCGAGACCGGATCCAAGATGGACGAAGTGATCTTCGAAGAGTTCAAGGGCACCGGCAACATGGAGCTCCGCCTCGATCGGCGCCTCGCCGAGAAGCGGATTTACCCCGCAATCGACGTGAATGGAAGTTCTACGCGTCGTGAGGAGTTGTTGTTCGAGCCGAAGGCGCTCCAAGCTGTGTGGAAGCTTCGCCGAGTCCTCAATGGTCTGGGCGCCGAAGGCACAGGTGCGGCCGCGCTGGACCTGTTGATGGACAAAATGAAGACGACGAAGACGAACGAGCAGTTCTTGGGCGAGATCGCCCAGGGCCCGAGCCCGGTGTCTTAAGAGGAGAGATCGAAATGGCAAAAACAGGCATCCACCCCGATTACGTCGAGGCCTCGGTCAAGTGCTCGTGCGGTAACACGTTCACCACTCGTTCGACCAAGAACGAGCTGTCCGCCGAACTGTGCAACGAGTGCCACCCGTTCTATACGGGCAAGCAGAAGCTCGTCGACACCGGCGGCCGCGTCGAGCGCTTCCAGCGCCGGTACGGCAAGCAGGGTTCGAAGAAAGAGGCCTAAGGCGTGGACCCGTCACAACGGGCCCGCTTGAACGCCGCAAAACTGAAGGTCCTGGCGAAGTCGGCTGGGGCGGCAGAGTTGACGCCGCTGGGGTTTCCCGGCGGCGCCGCCGCGTCTGGCGACAGGACCTTTTGGGTGCTCGGTGACGAGATTGGCGCGAACGTGCTCGGCCCCGCACTGATGGTGGCATTGCGGGCCGACCCGCCGGTCGAACGGCTCGTTGCGATCACCGACGACGCCAACGACGCGGCCGTGGTCGCCCGCCGCGCCGCCCAGTTCGCGCGCCCGGCGACGATCGACGTCGCGTCCGTCACCGGCACCACGCTCACGTTCTGTGCATCCGCAGCGACATCCGATGTCGCTGCGCATGCACAGAACGAGCTCAACGAGTTTGCGGACGTGATTCGGGCGGCGGGCGCGGAAGCGGTGTGGGAACACGGGGTGCTGACGGCCGAGGTGCGCGGCCTGGAAATCGCGCGGGTGGAGCACGGCGAACTCGCGGTGGGCGTGGGCAAGCACGATCGGGAAGGCCACCGCATGGCGAATGCTGACCGCGATCCGGCTGCCGCACTTTTGGCGCTCGCCGACCGCGTCCGCCTCGAGCGCACCGCCGACGCACCGGCCGGTTTGATGACGTCGGTGGGCCGCGAACGCTGGCTTCGGTCCATCGTGATCGCGCATCCCGACATGGTTGGCGCGACGGAACTAGCCGCGGTCCAGCCGCCGTTGCCCCGCGTGGATCTCCGAGCGACCTCGATCGCGCCTGCGGTCGGCGAAGGGATCGTCGTGGCCTGTTCGGTCGGCATCGACCCGAACCTCGTGCCGGCCGCGGCCGACGTGCGCGCCCAACACGGGCGCGATAGCGAGCTCGTACTCGTGGTCCCCGAGGGCGACGACGCGCCGTCGACCCACCTGCTCGCGTCGGCGCTAAAGCGACCCGCTCGCGTCGTCACAGTTCCGGGCAACTGGCCCGCTCTGGGAGACTGACAACATGCGCGATCGCCTCGAAGCTCTTGAACGCGAGTTCAGCGATGTAGAGACGCGCCTGTCTGCGCCCGACATTCACACGGACCAGAAGCTGGTGCGCGACTTGTCGCGTCGCCACAAAGAGCTCGAGGCCATCGTTCACGCCTACCGCGCGTGGGACCAGGCCCACAGCGATCTGGAGGCAGCCAAGGAGATGTTCGCCGACGCCTCGGGTGACGATCGCGAAATCATGCGGGCCGAGGTCGAAGACGCCGAGAAACGCATCGAAGCACTCGATGCGGAACTGAAGCTGCTGTTGCTCCCGGCCGACCCGAACGCGGGCCGCAACGTGATCGTCGAGATCCGCGGCGCCGAAGGCGGTGAGGAAGCCAACCTTTGGGCCAAGGACCTGTACGACATGTACACGCATTACGCCGACCGGATGAAGTGGAAGGTCGAAGTTCTCGGCACCGACCCGTCGTCCAAGGGTGGGTTCAACGAAGTGACCTTCTTGATGAAGGGCGACAACGTGTGGACGCACATGAAGTTCGAAGGCGGTCCCCACCGGGTGCAACGGGTGCCGGCCACCGAAAGCCAGGGGCGCATCCATACGTCGGCGGCGACGGTCACCGTGTTGCCCGAAGCCGAAGAGATCGACGTGCAGATCGAAGAGAAGGACATCAACGTCGACGTGTACCGGTCGTCGGGGCCCGGCGGCCAGTCGGTCAACACCACCGACTCGGCCGTGCGTATCACCCACATCCCGACGGGAATCGTCGTCGCGATGCAAGACGAGAAGAGCCAAATCCAGAACCGGGCCAAGGCCATGCAGGTTCTGCGGGCGCGCATTCTCAAGGCCGAGCAGGACAAGCAGGAAGCCGAGCTGAGCGACGCTCGTCGCCAGCAAGTGGGCGGCGGGGGACGGGGTGAGAAGATCCGCACGTACAACTACAAAGACAACCGAGTCACCGACCACCGGATCGGCCTCACGCTCTACAAGCTCGACCGAATCCTCATGGGCGAACTCGAAGAAGTCAGCGACGCGCTGGTCTCCGACGAGCGCACCCGCCAACTCGCCGGTGACGACTAACACGTGGAGTGAGGCGGTCGCGGCGGCCGCGGCGGTCGTCGGCGACAACGACGCTCGCCTCATCGTCGGCCACGTCGGCGATTGGACGCCCACCGAGCTCGTCACGCACGGCGACGAGCCGGTCAACGCGAAGTGCCAGGCGTCGATCGACACGCGCGTGGCGCGTCGCGCCGCCGGAGAGCCGCTCCAATACGTGCTCGGCGCGTGGGGCTTCCGGCGCCTCGACCTGTACGTCGACCGGCGCGTGTTGATCCCGCGCCCCGAGACGGAGCAGGTGGTCGAGGTTGCGCTCGCCGCACTGCGCGCGCTGCGGGTCGAGGGCGACACCCCGCTCGTCGTCGACCTCGGAACGGGCTCGGGCGCGATCGCGTTATCGCTCGCAACTGAGGTGCCTGACGTAAACGTCTGGGCGACCGACGCATCGGCCGACGCGCTCGAGGTGGCCCGCCTGAACCTGATCGGGCTTGGGCAGGCCGCGGCCGGCCGCGTCGACCTGAAACACGGTGACTGGTTCGCGGCGCTGCCCGACGCGCTGCGCGGAATGATCACCCTCGTCGTGAGCAACCCGCCCTACGTGAAGGACTCCGATGAACTTCCGCCTGTGATTACCGAGTGGGAACCGGTCTCGGCGCTGCGGGCGGGCCCCGACGGACTCGACCACATCGATCGCATCGTGCGCGACGCGCCGCTGTGGCTGGCGCGCCCGGGTGCGCTTGTGCTCGAGCACGCGCCCGACCAGGGCCCGGCGATCACCGAAATGGCCGTTGCGGCCGGTGCGCAAGACGTGTCCACGCATTCCGATCTCGCCGGACGCCCGCGGTGCACCGTCGCCAAATGGTGACGCGGTGGTAGTCGACGAAACCGATGCGATCGCACGCCTCCAAGCGGGCGAGGTCGTCGCGTTACCGACCGACACCGTGTACGGCGTGTCCGCAATTGTCGACGCGACCGCGGCGCTGTTCGCGCTCAAAGAACGACCGCGCGATGTGGCGCTACCGGTTTTGATCGCCGACCCGGCCGAAGCCGCGCACTACATGACCTTCGATTTCACCTACGCCGAGCATTGGCCCGGCGCCCTCACGATCGTGGGCGCGCGCACCGAAGCGTCACGACAGTGGGACCTCGGCGGCACGCGAGAAACGATCGGCCTGCGATGCCCCGACGACGATCAGATACGCCGCATCTGCCGCGCCGTCGGACCGCTGGTCACCACGAGCGC
>JBEEFT010000094.1:0-2647 GCA_041166225.1 Actinomycetota bacterium
CGTCGCCCTTGAGGGTGACGATGGCGCGCTTGGTATCGGCGCGCTTGCCGTACGTGAAGCTGCGCCGGTTGCGCTTGCGCTTGCCCTGGCGGTTCAGCGTGTTGACCTTCTCGACCCGCACGTTGAAAATCGCCTGGATCGCATCCCGGATCTCAGGCTTGCTCGCATCGGGATGAACGATGAACGTGTACACCCCGTTGTCCAACAGCCCATACGACTTCTCAGAAACAACCGGCTTGATAATGACGTCCCGGGGATCTCTCACTCGGATGTCTCCGTTCCGGCGTCGGCGGGGGTTTCAGGGTTTTCGCCCTCCGCAGGAGCGACATCCAAACCAGGCGCCTCAGCGGCTGGCGCAACGTCGGAGACGGGCGCCGTGTCGGCGGAGGAGACATTTGCAGTCGGAGGAGCCGATACGGCGCCCGTCTCTGCAGCGTCGACCGCGTCCGCGCCGGGCAGCGTGGATGTCGTGAACACAATCCAGTCGTTGTTCAGCACGTCGTACGTGTTGAGCTCGCCGTCGAGCAGCACCTGAACTTCGGGCAGGTTCCGGAACGACTTGAACGCGTCCTCGTCCTCACGGCTGATGACCACCAAAACGCTGTCGGATACACCGAGTGCGTTCAGCGCAGCAACGGCGGCCTTGGTTGACGGCTTCTCGAAGTTCCAGCTGTCGATCACGACGACGCGACCCTCGTTGGCCCGGTCGCTCAGCGCGCTCTTCAGCGCTAAGGCGATCATTTTCTTCGGGGTCTTCTGCGCGTAGCTGCGGGGCTTGGGGCCCAAGGCCACACCACCGCCGGCCCAATGCGGCGCACGGGTCGAACCCTGACGGGCACGGCCGGTGCCCTTCTGACGCCACGGCTTCTTACCGCCACCACGCACCTCGGCGCGGGTGAGGGTGGACTGCGTACCAGCGCGAGCGGCGGCGAGTTGCGCCGTGACAACTTGGTGCATGACGGGCACGTTGGGCTGAACGCCGAATACCGAGTCAGCGAGCGTGACCGAACCGGCGGTGCCGCCGGACTGGGTGCGGATCGAGATGTCGGGCATTTCTCAGCACCGTCCTTCGGCCGGTGCGAAATGCCTCGGCGCAGTATTGATTGATTCGCTAGCGCTCATTTACTTCTGCTTCCGGACTGCGTTACGGATGAGGACCAGCCCGCCGCGCGGACCGGGGACATTGCCCTTGACCAGCAGCAACTCGCGCTCGGCGTCGGCCTGCACGACTTCCAGGTTGAGCGTGGTGACCTGTTCGCCGCCCATTTGGCCCGCCATCCGGGTGCCCTTGAACACGCGCGACGGCGTGGCGCAGGCGCCGATCGAGCCGGGGGCTCGGTGCTTCTTGTGGTTACCGTGCGTGGCCTTCTGGCCCTTGAAGTTGTGTCGCTTCATGCCGCCGGCGAAGCCCTTGCCCTTGCTCACGGCGGTGACGTCGATCTTCTCGCCCGCCTCGAGCACGTCGACGCCGATCGAGTCGCCCACGTTGTAGGCACCCGCATCGTCGATGCGCAGTTCAAGTAGCCGCTTCCCAGGCTCGACGCCGGCCTTGGCGAAGTGGCCGGTCTCGGGCTTGTTGACCCGAGAGGCCTTCACCTGGCCGTACGTAACCTGAACCGCGCTGTAGCCGTCACGGTCGGACGTTTTGACCTGCACGACGCGGGCGGGGACGACGCGAACAACCGTCACCGGTACGAGCCGGTGTTGTTCATCCCATACCTGCGTCATGCCGACCTTTTCGCCGACGATCGCTTTGGTTGCCATTTCGGAGCCTGTCTCTTCTCACGCGGACGCTCCGCCCGGGCATGCCCAAGCGGAGCGCTAATTACGTTGTGCCACGGGGTTCCCGACTGCTTCCTCACGAGGAGAAACGGGCGCCCGCGGACATCGATTTGCGAACCGGACAAGATTAGCGGTTGAACGCCCCCGTCCGCCAACGCAAACCGCGTCTCCCCTCGCGTCCCGCGCCCGACCCCCTCCCGACTTTTGGCGCACCGTTCACCCCCGTCGCGCCCCAGTGCGCCAAAAGTCGCGTTTTTTAGGGGCGTAGCTGGGATTCGGCGTCGTTGAGGATGCGCTGGAGGTGCAGGCCGCGGTGGACGTCGGGGGCGTGGGTGGGCTCACCGCGGGCGGCGGCGGCCAGCGCGACGGGCACGTTCGCCATCGACGCGGCGTCTGCGACCGTCGCACAGTTCAACGCCGCCGAACCAGCGGTTGCGTAGACCTCCACGCCCGAGACGCTGTCCACCCCGGCCGTCGCGCAAAGATCGACGGTGCTCGTGGCGCCGCTTTCGTGTTCGAGGATCAACGACACCCACCCGAGCAAGTCACCACCGGCCTTCACCCCGACCACCGGGCCCAACGCGGCGTCGAGCAAGTCGACGACGTGGGGTCCGAGGTCGAGCAATGGGCCCCGTTCCAGCCTCCACGGCGTGGCGAACGGACTGTCGCCGAGCAACGCGCCCGACACCATCAGCCCACGCCCGCCCAACGCCGGCCCGAGGGCACGCACGTCGTCGAGGAAGTCGCTCGTGGCTTGCGCATATCGCCACGACAACAGGACGACGGTGCCCACGCCCGCCTCGTCGACCGCGTCGACCAACCGTTGCGCTTCGTCGACAGACAACCCGATGGGCTTTTCGAGCAG
>JBEEFT010000095.1:0-2747 GCA_041166225.1 Actinomycetota bacterium
GCCTTCTGGCCCTTGGTCCCGCGGCCCGCCGTCTTGCCGCCCTTGCCCGCGATGCCGCGGCCGACACGGCGCTTGGCGCGATTCGACCCGGGAGCGGGCTTCAGATCGTGGATCTTCATGACTCTTCCTTAACCGTGATCAGGTGCGGGACCCGGGCGATCATGCCGCGGATCTCGGGACGATCGGGCAGCGTGTTGGTCTTGCCGATGCGGCCCAGGCCCAGCGCGCGCAGCGTGCCGCGGTGCTTGGGCTTGGTGCCGATGCCGGACTTGACCTGTGTGACGACGAGATTGGCCACTATGCGCCACCTCCAGCACGAAGACGCTTGGTCTCGCTGAACGCACGGTAGATACCCACCGGCGTGACTTCTTCGGCCGACTTGCCGCGCGCGGCGGCGATCACGTCGGGCGACTTCTGGCCCTTCAGACCCGCGATCGTGGCATGGGCGACGTTGAGGGCGTTCGTCGACCCGAGCGACTTCGCGAGCACGTCGTGGATGCCGGCGACCTCGAGGATCGCACGCGCCGCACCACCGGCGATCACGCCGGTACCGGGGGCGGCCGGCTTCAGCAGCACGCGACCCGCACCCGCCTCACCGATGATCGTGTGGATGATCGTGGACCCGGCAAGGGGCACGAAGAACATGTTGCGCTTCGCTTCTTCGACGGCCTTCTGCATGGCGAGACCGACTTCCTCCGCCTTGCCGTAACCGAGGCCGACCTTGCCGTTGCCGTCGCCGACGACCATGAGCGCGCCGAACGAGAACCGGCGGCCACCCTTGACCACCTTCGACACACGCCGCGGACGACCGATCGAACGCTCTTCGTACTGGTTGTCTGCCATCAGAATTCAAGCCCTTCAGCTCGTGCAGCGTCAGCTAGGGAGGCGACACGGCCGTGATAGAGGAAGCCTCCGCGGTCGAATACGACCGTCGTGACCCCAGCAGCCTTGGCTCGCTCACCGATGAGCTTGCCGATTTGCGCCGCGGCGTCTTTGTTGCCGCCGTTGCCCGAGCGCAGCGACTTTTCGTGGGTGGACGCCGCAGCAAGGGTCTTGCCGCTCACGTCGTCGATGATCTGCGCGCTGATGTGCTTGGCCGAACGGAACACGGCGAGGCGCGGCCGCGCCGCGCTACCCGTGACGCGCTTGCGCACCCGGTTGTGGCGGCGGCGCCGCAGTTCAAGCTTGTGAGACGTAGACACGATCCAGACCTCTACTTCGCGGCCTTGCCCGCCTTGCGGCGGACGACCTCGTTGACGTACCGAACGCCCTTGCCCTTGTAGGGCTCGGGCTTGCGGATCTTGCGAATGTTCGCGGCGACCTGACCGACGAGTTCCTTGTCGATGCCCTTCACGATGATGCGCGTAGGAACGGGAACTTCGAAGCTGATGCCGGCGGGCGCGTCGACGTGGACGGGGTGCGAGAACCCGAGCGCCAGCTCGATCTTGTTCGGGCCCGCGGCCGTGGCGCGGTAGCCGACGCCGACGATGTCGAGTTCTTTGGTGAAGCCGCCGCTGACCCCCACGACCATGTTGTTCACGAGGCTGCGGGTGAGACCGTGCAGCGCGCGGTTGGTGCGAGTGTCGTCGGGCCGGGTGACGAGCAGCGTCGCGTCTTCTTGCGCGATCTCGATGTCGCCCGGCAGGTCGCGCTCAAGCGTGCCCTGCGGGCCCTTGACCGTGACGTGGCGATCGACGATCGACACCTCGACGCCACTGGGGACGGGAATGGGGTTTTTACCGATTCGGGACATGTTCGATTACCAGACGAAGCAAAGGACTTCGCCGCCGACACGACGCTTACGCGCCTCTTTGTCGGTCATGAGTCCTTGCGAGGTGGATAGGACAGCAACACCGAGGCCGCCGAGCACGCGGGGCAAGCGGTCGGCAGCGCTATAGACGCGCAGACCGGGCTTGGACACACGCTTGAGGCCGCTGATGGTGCGGGCGCGCTCTACCGAGTACTTCAACTCGATCTCGAGTGTCTTGCCGGGGGCGCCTTCGTTGTCGCGCACGTTGAAGCCCGCGATGTAACCCTCTTGCACGAGAATCTTGGCGAGCGCTTCTTTGAGCTTGGACGACGGCATCGGAACGAGGTCGTGCATAGCGACGTTGGCGTTGCGAATCCGCGTGAGCATGTCGGCGATGGGATCAGTTACTGGCATGTCGATTCCTCTCCTACCAACTGGCCTTGGTGACGCCGGGCAGTTCCCCTGCGTGCGCGAGCTCGCGCAAGCAGATCCGGCAGAGGCCGAACTTGCGGAAGACGGCCTTGGGCCGACCGCACCGCTGGCACCGCGTGTAGGCGCGCACCTTGAACTTCGGGGTGCGCTGCTGCTTCTGGATGAGACCCTTCTTGGCCATTGCTAGCTACTGCCCCTCGGTGCGGCGGAACGGGAAACCGAAGGCGTTGAGCAGGGCCCGGCCTTCTTCGTTGGTGCGTGCGCTTGTGACGATGGTGATGTCCATCCCGCGCGGGTTGTCGACCTTGTCGTATTCGATCTCCGGAAAGATCAATTGTTCGGTGACGCCGAACGTGTAGTTGCCCCGGCCGTCGAAGCCCTTGGGCGGCAGGCCGCGGAAGTCACGGATACGCGGGATCGCGATCGACACGAGACGGTCGAAGAACTCCCACATCTTGTCGCCGCGCAGCGTGACCATGCAGCCGATCGCTTGGCCCTCGCGCAGCTTGAAGCTGGCGATCGACTTAGTGGCGATGGTGGTCTTGGGCTTCTGGCCGCTGATGAT
>JBEEFT010000096.1:0-15775 GCA_041166225.1 Actinomycetota bacterium
CGGCCTGTCAAGCCGGAGGTCGCGGGTTCAAATCCCGTCAGGACCGCCACGGTCGGGTAGCTCAGATGGCAGAGCGCGCGCCTGAAAAGCGTGAGGTCACCGGATCGACGCCGGTCCCGACCACCAAGTAGAGGCAGCCCGCGATAGCTACCCTGCGCAGAGAGTGAACCAACTCCTCGTCTGCGTGCGACACGGTGAGACCGCGTGGACCCTTAGTGGGCAACATACGGGCTCGACGGACGTACCGCTGAACGACGCAGGGCGCGACCAGGCGCGCCGGCTCGGCGCGTCGCTAACCGCAACGAACTTCGAGTTCGTGTTGTCGAGCCCGCTCGCTCGGGCCCGCGAGACCGCAGAGTTGGCGGGCTTCCCGAACGCCCAAAGCTGCGGCGATCTCGCCGAGTGGGATTACGGGTCGTTCGAAGGCCTCACCACTGATCAAATTCGCGCCACCTCACCGGGGTGGACGCTTTGGGCCGACGGCGTTCCGGGCGGCGAGACCGCCGCGAACGTCGGTGCCCGCGCCGACGGCGTCATCGCTCAGGTCCGGGCGGCGAGGGGTCCCGCGCTGGTTTTCTCGCATGGGCACTTCCTGCGCGTGCTCGCGGCGCGTTGGGTCGGTCTAGCGCCAACGAGCGGTGCGGTCCTCGCGCTGGCGCCGGCTTCCGTGAGCGTGTTGGGTTGGGAACGCGAGCAGCCCGTGCTTCAACGCTGGAACATCGTCGAGGCCTAACCGCACGACGCGGTCCCGACCCCAACTGGCGCCAAGCCAGAAGCGGTCGCGCGGCTATGAACTGACGGGTTCTGAGCGGGAGTGAGCCCAGCGGCGCACCGTCGACGCGAGCAGATCCCGGTCGAGCGGTTTGCTCAGGTAGTCGTCCATGCCCGCTTCGAGACAACGCTCGCGATCCGACGCCATGGCCGACGCGGTCATAGCGATGATCGGCGTGTGGTGGGCGCCCTCACTGGCGCGGATCTGCTTGACGGCTTCGTAGCCGTCGAGCCGCGGCATCTGGCAGTCCATGAGCACGACGTCGTACGACGCAGTAGCGAGCGTGTCGAGCGCTTCGATCCCGTCGACCGCGGTGTCGACCTGGAAGCCGAGCCGGCCCAGCAGGGCTTTCGCAACTTTGCGGTTGACGGCGTTGTCTTCGACGACGAGCACGCGGCCTTCGCTTGCGCCGTGCGGCGAAACACACGCGGCGGGTGACGACATCGGTGCCGCGTCGGCGCTCACGGCTGGCAACGGCACCGTGAACCAGAAGCAGCTGCCGACGCCCGACGTCGACGTCATACCGATCTCGCCGCCCATGAGGTCGACTAGCTGGCGGCAAATGGCGAGACCGAGACCGGTGCCACCGAAGCGCCGCGTCGTGGACGAGTCACCTTGCGAGAACGCGTCGAAGAGGGTGGCTTCCTGCTCCTGCGTAACGCCGATGCCGCTGTCGATCACTTCGAAGCGCGTGGCATCGCCGGCGACCTTGACCCGCACATCGACCTCACCGACCTCGGTGAACTTGATGGCGTTCGCAACGAGATTCGAAAGCACCTGTCGCACGCGCAACGCGTCGCCGCGCACCAGCTGTGGCAGCGCGTCGTCGTAGCTGAGCACGAGGTCGAGATCTTCGTTCGCAGCGCGCACAGCGAATGGCGCGATGGTGGTCTCGACCGCAGTGCGCAGGTTGAAGGTGCCGGCTTCGAGCGTGAGCTTGCCGGCCTCGATCTTCGACAGGTCCAAAATGTCGCCGATGATGCCGAGCAGCGCCTCGGCGGAGCCGGCCATCGTCTGCACGTAATCGCGCTGCTCCTCGTCGAGGTTCGTCTCGAGCAACAGCCCGAGCATCCCCATCACACCGTTCATCGGCGTGCGGATCTCATGGCTCATGTTGGCTACGAACGTCGACTTCAAGAGCGACGCGTTCTGCGCCTCGGTCAACGCTTGGCCCAGGGCCTCTTCGTGTTGGCTGCGTTCAGCCTTGGCTGCTTCGGCCAGGAAGGCGCGCTCCATCGCGATGTTCGCGAATGTGCCGAGACTCTCGATCAGTGAAAACTCTGCTGGCCCGAAGAACGGCGCGTACGGGCTCGTCCATACCATCAGGGTTCCGCCCCGCATTACGACGCGGTGGACCCCTCGCAGCGGGGCTCCCTCGGGAGAGCTGACAATCAACCGGACGTTCTCGTCGGACTCGGTGGTGCCGTAGCGCGCGATGACCTCTCCGTCAGGAGTGACGAAAACCGCGCCGCGTGCGGCGACCATTTTCGCGGCCAACGGCAACAGGATCGAACCCACCTCGACGGCGGTCTCAGCCTGAAGGATGGATCCCATCGCGTGGCGCATCGTCAACTCTTCGGGACGACGCCACATGGCGAGCAACCAGCGCGGTGGCGCCAGCCCAACGAAGAACAGCAATGAGGACACGAAGAACAGCGAGCTGGTGAACAGCGTTTGGGCTTGGGACGGGAACCGCACAAACCCGCTAAGCAGCAACGCACCGTTCATGGCCGCAATGGCAACGGCCAGCGTGCGCATCCGGCGGCGGGCGATGCTCGCCTCGCGGCGGCTACCGCCCCACAGCTTCATGCCGACGATCGCGAACAGAATCGTCCACTCGACGAGGAATGCGTCGCGGTACAGCGACCACCACAGCGGCTCGGGCGCAATGGGCAGCACGAGGCGCGGGATCCAGAACGTCCACGCGACAACGACACCGGTCGAGAGATGGGCGACCCACGCGAGGGCTCGCGACGGCTTTTGGAACGCAGCGGCAAACTTGTAGAGGAAATACGGGGTCAGGGCGAGCGACACGAGGATGCCCTTCACCAACCACAACAAGACGCTCGTGGGTTTCGGCTGCTGCAGCGCGAGACCGATGAGGCTGAGAGCGCTCAAGGTGCCGAAGGCGACCGCCGCCCAGGCCACGCTCGCGGCGCGCCGGCGGTACCACTGCCACAGGCACGCCAAGGTCAGGAGGCAGAACGCGACGATGTTTGCGTACCGGAGGACGCTGATAGCCCCCGTCACCGTGTCGCGCTTCTGTTAGCCGAATCGGTGCACACGTGTTCCTTTCGGCAGGAATCGGCAAAACTGAAATATCCACAGGGGATATCTCGGGGCGGTCGGTACGATCTCGCCGGGTGAGGAACGGACTGCGGCGCATCTTCGGGTCGCTGCAATCGCGCAACTACCGCCTGTTCTTCTTCGGTCAGATCGTGTCCTACGTCGGCGAGTGGATGCAGATCATGGCCGAGGCCTGGTTGCTGCTCCGGCTGACGCATAACGGCGCGGCGGTGGGCGGCACCTTCGCGTTCCGGTTCGCGCCGGTGCTCCTGTTCGGATTGTGGGGCGGCGTAATCGCCGACCGCTTCGATCGCCGCCGCTTGCTCGTGCTCACCCAGTCGTTGTCCGGAGTGCTCGCGATCGCGTTGTGGTTGTTGGTGCTCAGCGACTCGGCCGCCGTGTGGTCCGTGTACGCCATCGCGTTCGGCCTTGGTCTCGTCACGGTGGTCGACCACCCGGCCCACAACGCGTTCGTCGAAGAAATGGTCGGCGCCGACCAGATGCCCAACGCGGTCGCCCTCAACAGTGCGACGCTGAACTCGGCGCGCATCACCGGGCCCGCGATCGCCGCAGTGGTGATCGCACAATTCGGAGTGGCCTGGGTTTTCTTCGTAAACGCCGTCTCGTTCGGAGCCGTTGTGGGCTCCTTGCTGTTGATGCGCCGCGGCGAATTGTTGCCCGTGCAGCGTTCGGCGGAGCCACCCCGCGTCCGTGAGGGGTTGCGTTACGCCTGGGGCATTCGCGAGATGCGCCCAACGATCATTGTGCTCGGGGTCGTCGGCACCCTCGTGTGGAACTTTCCGACCTTCACCACGCTGCTCGCCGACCGCAGCTTCCATGGCGGCGCCGGCCTCGCCGGCGTGCTGATGGCGGTGCTCGGCGTAGGGACCGTGATCGGTGCGCTCACCGCCGCGCATCGCGCCCGCACCTCGGCCCGGCTCGTGCTGCTCAGCGGGGTTGCGCTCGGTGTTGCGATGACCGTGACGGCCACGGTGCCGACTGAGCCGCTCGTAATCGCGTCGCTAGTCCCGACGGGCGCGCTGGCGGTGTTCTTCGGCGCCATGGCCAACTCGCACATGCAGGCGCTGTCGCACCAAAGCTTCCGGGGCCGAGTGATGTCGATGTACAGCCTGCTCGGGCTGGGCAGCACGGTGATCGGCGGGCCTTTGGTCGGCTGGATCAGCCAGGAGTGGAGCCCGCGCGTCGGCATGGGTGTCGCCGGCGTGGCGACGGGATCGGTGGCGGTGCTGTTCAGCCTGCGGGCGTCGCCGCGACGGCTGCCATTGGCCGCGCCAGACGCCGTAGTCAGCGAGCCCGCGGCGCCGTAGCTTTCGCGGCCACATCGACGCCGAGTTCCGCGGCGCGGGCTCGGTATCGAACTTCCTTGTCCTTGAGCTCGGCTTCGAACGTCTCGAGTACGGCGATCTTGTTGCGGACCTGTTCCTGCATCTGTGCGTTGAGCCGCATCGCCTCGGCGACGATCGCCTGGTGACGGTTGGGCGTTACGCCTTTGTGGACCTCGGACTTCAGCTGTCCCAAACGGTCTTCGCTGCCGAGGATCTCTTTGATCTCGTCGAGGTTGAAGCCCATCACCGCCTGCAGTTCGCGAATACGAATGATGCGGGCACGATCCGCTTCGTCGTAGCGGCGCGAACCGCCGGTGCTGTATCCCGACGGTGTGAGCAAACCCAGTTCCTCGTAGTACCGAAGCGTGCGGGTCGACACGCCGAGGTGCTCGGCGATCTGACCAATGCGATAACGCACCGGTTCGTTCACGCCGGCACCCACTCCTCGGCGACCGGGGCTTCCTCGCCGTCGGCGCCGCGTGCCTGCGGCGCGCCGAAGGCTCCGGTGCGCTCGTCGTCGCCGTAGACCGTCTGCGCGCCGCGCATCCACGACGCGGCGGCCGCGACGAGACACATCACGAGTGACGCGCTGAACGCGATGCGCAGCCCGTCGATGAACGGCTTCGAGATGAGCTTCGGAAAGAACTCTTTGCCGGTGATGTCGGCCGCCTGCGCTTTGGGCAACGCGTCGAGCGTCTGTTTCCCGACGAGCTTCTCCATGGGGTTGTAGCCGAGGAAGGCGGCGAACAACGAACCGACCGGCGGCTCGTGCGCGATCAATTCGGCCTGCTGCGCCGGGACTCCGTCGCGCTCGAGGTTGGTACGCAGGCTCTGCGGCAACGACGCCGACAAGCCCACAATCATCAGGCTGAAGAACAGGCCGATCGACAGCACCATGCCCGTGTTCTGGAACGTGGCGCGCATCCCCGACGCTGCACCGCGCTGGCTGGCCGGAACCGCGTTCATGATGCCCGTGGTGTTCGGCGCGGCGAACAGACCCATGCCGATGCCGTTGAGAAGCAACAGCGATGCGAAGACCGGAAACGAGAAGTTGGCGGGCAGCAGCATCAAGAAACCGAAGGACGCCGCCGCCATGATCATCCCGCCCGTTGCGAACATCCGAGCGCCGTATTTGTCCGACAACCAACCCGCGGCCGGGCCCGCGATCAGGAAGCCGGCGGTGAGCGGCAGCATGTAGATGCCAGCCCACAACGGTGTGCGCTCGAAGGAGTAGCCGTGCAGCGGTAGCCAGATGCCCTGCAACCAGATGATGAGCATGAACTGCATGCCGCCTCGCCCAATCGACGAGAGCAACGACGCCGCGTTACCTGCGGCAAACGCCCGGATCTTGAACAGCTCGAGATGGAACATCGGCTCGCTCACGCGTAACTCGATAACGCCGAAGACGATCAATAGCGCGACGCCGCCGATGAGTTCGAACAGCACGACGGGACTCGTCCAACCCATGTTGTGGCCTCCCGCCGGCTGCAGGCCGTACGTGATGCCGAGCAGGATCATGATCAGACCAGCGGCGAACGTGACGTTGCCCCACCAGTCGATGCGAGCTCGCTTTTGCACGCCCAATTCCTTGAGCTTGGCGTAAGCCCACACGGTGCCGAAGAGGCCGAAGGGCACGTTGACCCAAAACACGAGACGCCAGTTCACGTCGGCGAGCAGCCCGCCGACGATGAGGCCGATGAACGACCCGGCAAGCGCGGCGACGATCGAGATGCCCATGGCCCGTCCTCGCTCCTCGGCCGGGAACGCGTCAGTCAGGATCGCCGTGGAGTTGGCCATAAGGAGCGCGCCACCGAGTCCCTGCACGACCCGCCACACGATCAGCCACATCGCCGCTCCCGCGCCGTGGCCCGGTGTCAGCGATAGCGCGACAGATGCGACCGTGAACACCGCAAAGCCGCCGTTGTACATGCGGACGCGCCCAAACATGTCGCCCAAACGACCGAAGGTGACGACCAGCACCGCAGTGACCACCAGGTAGCCCATCAGCATCCACAGCAGGTAGCCGATGTTGCCGGGCGTGAGCGGGTCGAGGTGAATGCCGCGGAAGATCGCGGGCAATGAAATCAAGACGATGGACGAGTCGAGCGCGGCCATGAACATGCCGAGGGTCGTGTTCGACAACGCCGTCCACTTGTAGCGAGGTCCGACGGACTCGACGTCCGGCCTTGGGATCGAGGGAGCGGGCATACGCTCCACTTTACCCAAAAGTTGACGTCAACGTAAAGATTATGTTGGGCTTCCGCCGTCCCCGTTTGGCGGCAGCAGCACCCGGAGGGCGCCACGCCGGATCGTGAACTCGAGGGGGGGACGCATCTGCTCGACTTCGCCGTCGCAGGCCACACCGATCGCGTGGTGGCGCGTGTCCACCCGCAGCCTCCCGACGCTGACGCGGTCGATGAGCGGCGACGCGTCGAGACGCCCGAACAGCACAGCGGCGGTAACCCGTAGGCGGCTGAAGCGGCCGCGTGAGCGCACGATCCAGACGTCGAGGCAGCCCTCTTGGAGCGACTCGCGCTGCGTCACGTCACGCAACCCTTCGCCGTACTCGCCGTTGCCGACGAACAGCGCCCAAACGCGCGTGGGCTGGCCGTCGAGTTCGAGGCTGACGTGGCGACCGTGGCGCAACTCGCTCCAGGCGGCGATCACGTTCGCGATCTGTTTGCGGAACCGCGCTTCGTACTGCTCGCGCTTGTGCACGAGCCGCACGTAGGTACCGAGGCTCGCGTTGTTGACGAAGGGCCGACCGTTGACCTCGCCCAGGTCGACGGTTTCGGACCGGTCGGAGTGTGCCGCGGCGGCGGCTGCGTCGAGGTCGTCGATGCCCACGTCGTGGGCGAAGTGGTTGCGGGTGCCCGCCGGGATGACCAGTAGCGGCGTGTCGGTGCCGCTCAAGTGTTGCGCGGCGCACGACACCGATCCGTCGCCGCCGGCGACGCCGATCACGGTCGCGCCGTCGTCGAGCGCCTTTCGGATGGCGTCGTCGAGTTCCCCGGCGTCGGTCTCTACGACGGAATAGCCCGTAAAGCGCTCGCGGAGGGCGTCGACGTCCGTGTCGGATGGCCCCGACGACGGATTGACGAAGATGACGCGAGCGGCGTTACTCGACGGCAGTGCCGCGCTCGACATGCATCGCGGCTTCTTCAGGGGCGAGTTCGCCTTCGCGCTCCTGGCCGATTTCGGACTCGTCGGCGTCGATCCCGCTCTCGTTCTCGATCGCAGCATCGGGCGCCGCTCCGGCGCCGGCGTCCCAGTCCTCGGGCTCGATGAAGTTCTCAGGGATGAGGTCGCCGGGCAGCTCGTCTTCGTCGAGCGACTCGGCGCCGCCCTGCGGATCGCTCACGCGACGTCCAAGATCTGGCGGTCGCCGGCAATTTCGAGTTCGACGCGCGCTTGGTGAACAGCAAGCAACGGGCGTACGGCTTCCTCGATCCGAACCAGTACGGCTCCGTCGACGGGCCCCTCAACCTGCACCACGATCGTGGCGGTTTCTGTGTCGGCGTGAATCCCGAGGGCGCAGGCCGAGTCGAAGGCAAGACTCATCGGCCGACTGTTACCCACCCGGCACGGGCTTCAAACATCACAATTCCGGCAGCGTTTGTTGCAGCCCGATGAGTTCCCGGAGGGGGTCGCCTGCGTCCTCGAGGCGCTGCAGCGCGTTCTTGATCGTCCACTTGTCGGGCTTCAAATTGCGATCGCCGACTTCCTCCCATGTGATGGGCACCGAAATCGGCGCGCCGGGTGCCGGGCGCACGCTGAAGGGCGCAACCAGCGTCTTGTTGATCGCGTTCTGCGTGTAGTCGAGACGGGCAAGGCCGCCGCGCTCAGCCTTGCGCCAGCTCCAGCTGACCAGGTCAGGCAGCGTGCCACCCACGGCGCGCGACACCCGCTCGACCCAGCTGCGCGTGTCGTCGAATGAGTAACCCGACTTGATCGGAATCCATATCTGGATGCCGCGCTTTCCGGTGACCTTCGGGCAGCCGACAACGCCGAGATGGTCGAGGGCGACGCAGTACAAATGCGCCAGCTCGCGGATCTGGTTGAACGTCGTCGACTCGCCCGGGTCGATGTCGATGAGGGCCCACGTTGGCTCGTTCGGCTTCGCTCCCCGCGACGTCCACGGGTTGAGCTCGACCGCCGCGTGGTTGGCCATCCACACCAGCGCAGGCGCGCTGTCGATCACGGCGTACCACTCGGTCTCGCCCGCGCCGAAGTCGTCGTAGTGCCACCGGGTCAGCCAGTCGGGCGCGTAGTCGGGCACCGCCTTGTGCCAGAAGCCGTGCTTGGTGACGCCGTCGGGGAACCGGTTGGGGTTGACGGGACGGTCGGCGAGATACGGCAGGATCGCTGGCGCGATCGACGCGTAGTAACGGATGAGGTCGCGCTTGGTCAACGGCTTGCCCCGCGCTCCCTTGCCTGGAAAGAGCACCTTGTCGAGGTTGGTCAGGCGCACCGGTTTGCCGGAGACGACCCACTCGCCTTCCTTTTTGATCGCGCTCAACGCGTCGAGTTCGTCGGGCGTGACGCCGCCGAAGCCGAGCTTCGTCGCCCACTTCGCGACCGTCGGCGTGTCGCTGGTCCAAGTCGCCTTCGGTTTGGCGAGCACCTCGTCGTTGGTGCGGCCCGACTTCACCGAGTGCGGGTGGTCTTCGGCATCCCAACCGGACACCGCGGCGTCGTCGCGCTTGTGCAACAACATCCACTGCTCGCGGTCGCCCGCCTCGCCGCGCCGGATCAGTACGAACCGACCCCGGAGCTTTTGGCCGTCGAGGTCGAAGTGCAGTTCGCCCTTGGTCACCGCGGCGGAGGGGTCGTCGGTGTGCACCGGCTCGTACGTGCCCCAGTCCCACACGATCACGTCGCCCGCGCCGTAGCCGCCGCGCGGGATCACGCCCTCGAAGTCGAAGTACTCGAGCGGGTGGTCTTCGACGTGCATGGCGAGACGCTTGGCGCCGGGGTCGAGGGTTGGGCCCTTCGGCACGGCCCAACTCGCAAGCACGCCGTCCATCTCGAGGCGCAGGTCGTAATGAAGATGGCTGGCGCGGTGACGTTGGACGACGAAGCGGTGCCCGCCCTTGGGTGGCTTCGACTTACCGCGCGGCTCGGGCGTCTTGGAGAAGTCGCGCTTGGCGACGTACTTCTTGAGGCGGTCGGGCGTCTTGGTCGTGGCCATTGCGGTTACGCCACCGCCTCGAACGCAGCCAACCGCGACCGCAGCCACTTCGCGTCGTGAACCGCGTGGCCGTGGATGTCGTTGTTGAAGTAGGCGTAGACGTCGGACCCGCTCTGGAGCCACTCGGTCAACCGTGCGGCGGGTCGACGTAAACGGTTGGCGCCATAGCGCCCGTAGTACGGCTGCTCAGTGGCACGCGGGCCGTGAAAACGCACGTAGGTCCAGTCCGTCGTGCGTATCCACGGATGGCCGACGAGCAAGTCGTGGATGCACAGCGCGGCGCCGTGCTTTTCGAGCACGTGGAAAACGTCGTCGTGCAGCCAGCTCGAGTCGCGCATCTCGACCGCCCAACGGATGTCCTTGGGCGCCGCGTGCAAGAAATCGTCCAGGCGAGCGGTGTCGCGCTTCCAGCGCGGCGGGAGCTGCACGAGGTTCGGACCGAGGTGCGCGCCGAGACGGCGCACCCGGTCGAGATGGTTGTCGAGCCAGCCGCTTAACGGGTCTTTCAGCTTCTTGCGGTGCGAGCCGAACTGGCCGAGCTTCAGCGCGTAGACAAAGCCGGGAGGCGCCTGACGTTCCCAGCCTTCCGCCGCCTCCGCAGTGGGCAGGCGATAGAAGCTGTTGTTGATTTCCACGGTGTCGAAGTGCTGCGCGTAGTAAGCGAACCAGTCCTTCGTGGGCAACTTCTCGGGGTAAAACAGCCCGCGCCACTCTGAGTACACCCAGCCGGAACAGCCGATGTGGGCTCTGCCTGTCACCTGGCGTCGATACCCGGCGACGAATGCTGCGTAAACGGCGTGGGTACGTCAGAAGACATGCCCCGTTCAATCTGGTCAGGCTCGATCAGCTTCGGACTGGTGAACGTGCCCGTGAAGGCGTTCACGGCCGTACGCGACCACAGCGTTCACTTCAACCAGCTCGACCCCAAGGGTTCGCGCATCAAGTACGAGAAGGTCTCGGAGAAAACCGGCAAGGAAGTAGACCCCGACGAGATCAAGCTGGGCTTCGAAACGTCCAAGGGCCACTACGTGCAATTCACCAAAGACGAGGTCGAGCAACTCCAGCCGGCGTCGACCAAGAGCATCGACATAGGCGACTTCGTCGATCTGGCCGACATCGACCCGATCTTTTACGACCACACGTATTGGCTCGCGCCCGACGGCGACGGCGCCACCAAGGCATATGCGTTGTTGCGCGACGCCATGGAAGACGAACAGCGCGTTGGCATCGGTTCGGTAGTGATGCGCAAGAAGCAATACCTCGCCGCGATCCGTCCCGTCGGTGGTGCGCTGGCGATGTCGACGATGCGCTTCGCCGACGAGGTCGTCCCGTCGAGCGACATCGACCTCATTCCCAAGCGCGCCGGCAGCGCGAAGACTGACAAGGAGATGAAGCTGGCGCGCCAGATCATCGACGCGCTCGCGAGCGACTGGAAGCCCGAGCGCTATCACGACACCTACACCGAAGAGCTCAAGTCACTGATCGAGAAGAAGCAAAAGGGCGAGGACATCACCGTCGCCGAGCCCGACGACGACGACAAACGCGACAACGTGGTCGACCTCCTCGCTGCGCTCGAAGAAAGCGTCAAGAACGCGAAGGGCAGACGTTCGAAGACGGCCAGGAAGGCGCCGGCCAAGCGTTCGTCGGCTGCGACGAAGAAGAAGGCGAGCTAGCCCCACCCCTGGTTTTGGGCACCGTTAGAGACCGTAGAGATCCGTAACGGTGCCCGGATCGTCGGTTCGGGCGGTTAAAGGCCGAGTAGCGCCGGAAGTTCGGAGTAGTCGGCGACGGTGATGGTGGCGTCGGGACCGTTCTCGGGCGGGTCGTCGAACACCCCTGAGTAACGAATCGCGGTCATGCCCATCGCGAGCGCGCCGGCGACGTCGGTGCGGCGCAGGTCACCGATGTGGGCGACCTGGGCCGGCTGGGGATTCCCGAGCGTGCCGAGGGCGTGCTCGAAGATGACCGGCGAGGGCTTGTAGGCGCCGACCTCGTCGCTGAACGACCACCCGTCGAAGAACTGCAGCAGCCCGCGCCGGTCGAGGTGGTCGCGCAAATGCGGTGACGGCGTGAAGCCGACGTCACAGACGATGCCGATCTTGAGCCCCGCGTCCTTCAACGTCCGCAGGCACTCTTCGATGCCGGGACAGAGCTGGAAGTCGATCCCGTGGCCGGCGTGCACGAACAAGTCGATGAGGTCGCCGCTCAACTCGTCGGTGATCGGCAATTCGAGGATCGAAAGCGCGTGGCGGGCCGCGTCCTCCCCTGAGCGCTGCACGCCGGCGTGCCAGTCGACGGTGAAGGCCTCCCACGTGGTGTTGAAGGCGTCGCGCAATTGTCCGTCCTCGAGCGCGTGTCCTTCTTCGGCCAAGCGCGCCACCCATTGATCGATGCGGCGGTGCGACAGGTTGCTGTTCTCGTCTTCGTAGACCAGCGTGTTCCAGTGATCAAAGGTGATCGCAGTGAGCTTCGGCGCCGTCATCGTCAGCCCCCTCGGATCACGTTGTCGGCCCGCGCTGCTTGCGCGACGTCGGCGGCGACAAGCTCGACGACCTTCTTGTTGAACACGCTCGGCACGATGTAGTTCGGCGAGAGCTCGCTGTCGCTGACCGTGCGGGCAATCGCTTCGGCCGCGGCGAGCTTCATGTTCTCGGTGATCGTGGTGGCTCCGGCGTCGAGCGCGCCGCGGAAAATGCCGGGGAAGCACAACACGTTGTTGATCTGGTTCGGGTAGTCGGAGCGTCCCGTCGCAATCACCGCGGCAAGGCCCGTCGCTTCCTCGGGCAGGATTTCTGGCGTCGGGTTGGCGAGCGCGAACACGATCGCGTCGTCGGCCATAACGCGCAGGTCGTCACGAATCACGAGGCCGGGCCCCGACACGCCGACGAAGACGTCGGCCCCGGGCAGCACCTCGTGCAACGCGCCCTTGCGCATCTCGGGATTCGTATTTTCCGCGAACCATTCTTTGCTCGCGTCGAGTTCGCCGCGACCCGAATAAATCGCGCCCTTACGGTCGATCCCGATGACGTTGGGCACGCCCGCCGCCTGAAGGATCTTCGTGATCGCGACACCGGCGGCGCCGACGCCCGCGATGACGACCTTGAGGTCTTCCATCTTCTTGTCGACGACCTTCAGCGCGTTGCGCAACGCGGCGAGCACGACCACGGCGGTGGCGTGCTGGTCGTCGTGGCACACGGGACTGTCGAGGAGCGTGTTCAGCCGCTCCTCAACTTCGAAGCAGCGCGGCGCGGCGATGTCTTCGAGGTTGATCCCACCGAAGACCGGTTCGAGTCGCTCGACCGATTCGATCAGCTCGTCGGCCGACTTCACGTTGAGGCAGATCGGGAACGCGTCGATCCCGGCGAACTCCTTGAAGAGCATCGCCTTGCCTTCCATCACCGGCATCGCGGCGTAGGGGCCGATGTCGCCGAGGCCGAGCACCGCGGTGCCGTCGGTGACGATCGCAACCGTGTTGCGCTTGATCGTGTACTTGTGGACCTCGGCCGGGTTCTCGGCGATCGACGTGCACACGCGCGCGACGCCCGGCGTATACGCCATCGACAGGTCGTCGCGGCTGACCAGCGGGACCTTCGACTTCACTTCGATCTTGCCGCCGACGTGCATGAGGAACGTGCGGTCGCGCACGCTGCGCACCTTGACTCCCTCGACGGCTTCGACGGCGGCACGGATGCGGTTGACGTGCTCGTCGTCGATGGCGAGGACCACTACGTCCTCCACGATCTGCGCGGTCTCCGACTCGACAATGTCGAGCGCCGAGATGTTCCCGCCCGCGTTGCCAATAGCGCTCGAAAGCTTGCCTAACGAGCCCGGCGTATTCGGCAGCTCAACACGAATACAAACAGAATGAGAAGCGTTCGGGGTCGCCACGAGCGAAAAAGTTAATGGCGCCGTCCGCTCGCCCAACAATCGCCCGAAAGCAACCGGGGCGCGTGATCTGTCACATACCCGGACAGATCACGCGACCAGTTCAGGGGTGAGGCTGGACTAGCCCTCGTGGTCGTCCATGTTCTCCTGCATGTTGGCAAGAGCTTCCATCACTTCATCGGCACGGAAGCGGCGGTGACCGCCGAGCGTGCGAATTGCGTTGATGCGGCCGGCACGCGCCCAACGGGTAACTGTCTTGGGATTGACCCGAAACATTGCTGCTACTTCGGACGGGGTGAGCAGTTTTTCCTGTGCGTAGACCTGAGCCACGGAGTGGTCGCCTTTCGTTGGTTCGTTCGCGATGACCTCGACGGTACGGAATGACCGACTTGAGGTCGATAGCGCAAGAGGACCATTACGCGAGGTCCGACCTAACTAGTCATTCGCCGCTGTCACAATGAGGACGTGGCGCAATTCCGTGGGTTCCCGGTCGACGAGTTGATCGACGACCTGACCACCGCACACGTGTCGCGTTGTCTCGACGACCGCGAGATCGCGTTGCAAAAGCAGAGCCGGGTGTTCTTCCAGATCTCCGGTGCGGGCCATGAGGCATTGCTGCTTGGGCTGGCCCGCAGCCTGCGCGCCAATTACGACTGGTTCTTCCCCTACTACCGCGATCGTTCGCTGATGTTGGCCCTCGGCCTCACCCCCACCGAGATCCTGTACGAGGCGGTCGGCTCGGCGCTCGACCCGTCTTCGGGCGGACGCCAGATGCCGTGTCACTTCGGCAGCAAGAAGCTGAACGTGGTGAGCCAGACCAGCGCGACCGGCACGCAATGCCTGCCCGCGGTGGGCTCGGCCGAGGCGGCGCGCTACATCAGCCGCCGGCCCGATCTGCCGGGCTGCGTCGCTCACGGCGACGAGCTCACGTATGTGAGCTTGGGCGAGGGCGCGACGTCTGAAGGTGAGTTCTACGAAAGCCTCAACACCGCGTGCACCGAGCACCTCCCGGTGCTGTTCCTGGTCGCCGACAACGGGTTCGCGATCTCCGTGCCCGCGAGCGAACAGGCCCCGGCGCCGGTCGCCGAACTGGTGTCGGGCTTTCGAGGCCTGGCCGTGCACCGCTTCGACGGGCGCGACTACTTCGAGGCCCGCTCGCGCGGCGCGGAAGCGATCGCGCACGTCCGCGCCGGCGTGGGTCCGGCGCTGATCCACGCGAGCGTCACCCGTCCCTACTCGCACTCAGCGGCCGACACGCAGACGAAGTACCGGTCCGCCGACGAGCTCGCCGACGAAACCGCGCACGACCCGATCACGCTGTTCGAAGCTTCGCTGATCGACGGCGGCGTGCTCAGTCCCGACGAGGCCACGGCCCTGCGCCAAAAGGCGTTCCAGATCGTGTCTGACGCGGCGAAGGAGGCCACTGCCGCGCCTCGTCCCGATGCCACCACGATCTCGATGTACGTGACACAACTACCGGAACTGACCGAGCGCGCGTACGACCCCGAGACCGAAGGCGGTGATGTGGTCGCGTTCGGTGAAGCGATCAAGCACACGCTGCACGAAGTGATGGCCGCCGACGAACGCATCCGCGTGTTCGGCGAAGACGTCGGCGACGCGCGCGAGACGCTGCTCAAAGAAGTCGAGGGCAAGGGCGGTGTGTTCGGCACCACTCACGGCCTGCAACGCGAGTTCGGCCGGGCTCGTTGCTTCAACACGCCGCTGGCCGAGGCGAACATCATCGGACGCGCCGTTGGTCAAGCGGTCCGCGGGCTGAAACCCGCGCCCGAGGTGCAGTTCTTCGACTACATCTGGCCCGCGATGTCGCAGATCAAGACCGAAGCGGCGACGATGCGGTGGCGATCCAACAACGCGTTCAGCGTGCCGATGGTGTTGCGGGTTCCTATCGGCGGCTATCTGACGGGCGGCGCGATCTGGCACTCGCAGTGCGGCGAGTCGATCTTCGCCCATGTCCCCGGCCTCACCATCGGGTTTCCGTCCCGCGCCCGCGATGCCGCCGGCATGTTGCGGGCCGCGTTTCTCGCCGACGACCCCATCATGTTTCTCGAACACAAGCACTTGTTGCGCCAGCCGTACACGCGCGACGCGTTCCCGCCCGCCGACTACGTCGTGCCCTTCGGCAAAGGCACCGTCGATCGCAGTGGCGAGGACCTCACGGTGGTCACGTACGGCGCGACCGTTGAGAAGTCACGGCAAGCCGCTGACCTCATCGCCGACGCATCCGTCGAAATCGTCGACCTGCGATGGCTCGTGCCCTGGGACCACGAGCTCGTC
>JBEEFT010000097.1:0-5839 GCA_041166225.1 Actinomycetota bacterium
GGGCGAGTACTCGCGGCCACGCCTCCGTGGCAGGGTGCTCGGCGCCGACACCGACGGACTCGCTGGCTCCGACCGCGACGTACACGACTCGATCCGCCGCCGGCGTGGCGTGATCGCCGCCGGTACACGCGGTCGCGCCGACCGCCGCGGTCAACAACGCCAAAACTACGTACCGGCGACCAACACCCACGCGGGTCAACTTCGAATACACGCCCCGATTTTCGCCGAGTGTGCAGAAGTGGCTGAAAAAACGCCGTTGGCGGCCCGATTTTGAGCCACTTCTGCACAGTCGGCGGTGAAGGACAGGGTTGCGGGGAGGGCGAACGCGCCGCCGTTTGCGGGTTTCTGCGATCACCCCTATCCTTGTCCGGTCCCGCAGCAGGTTCAGCGGCGGACGGTTTCTAAGGGAAGCAAGTGCCCACGTATTCACCAAAAGCATCTGAAATCACGCGCGTCTGGCATGTCGTCGACGCCGAGGGAATGGTCCTCGGGCGCATGTGCACCGAGGTCGCTCGACTGCTGCGCGGCAAGCACAAGCCGATCTTCGCGCCGCACCTCGACACCGGTGACTTCGTGATCATCGTGAACGCCGACAAGGTCGTGCTCACGAATAACAAGGCGAGCTCGAAGAACGTCTACCGGCACTCGGGTTACCCCGGCGGCCTGAAGACCACCACGTTCGCCGAGATGTTGGCGACCAAGCCCACCGAAGCAGTGCGTAAGTCCGTGCGGGGCATGTTGCCCAAGGGCGCTCTGGGCCGGGCGCAGATGCTGAAGCTCAAGGTCTACGCCGGCCCCAACCATCCACACGCCGCGCAGATGCCGCAGCCTTTTGACGTGCCGGGCGCCCGCCGCGTCGAGCAGTCCTAGGAGTATCGATGCCCAAGCCGCTCACCCAAACCACTGGCCGTCGCAAGCAGGCCGTCGCGCGCGTCCGCCTGCGCCCGGGCACCGGGAAGATCACGATCAACAAGCGGGCGTTCGAGGAGTACTTCCCGTCGCCCACGCACCGCATGATCGCGAGCGAGCCACTCCGCTTGGCCGAGGTTGAAGAGACCTACGACGTCGACGCGACGATGGACGGCGGGGGCGTGGCCGGTCAGGCCGGCGCGCTGCGTCTCGGCATTGCCCGCTCACTCGTCGAGCTCGACGAAGAGAGCCGCTCGCTGCACAAGAAGGCTGGATTTCTGCGCCGCGATCCCCGCGAGAAGGAATCGAAGAAGGCCGGCCTCAAAAAGGCACGCAAGGCGCCGCAGTACAGCAAGCGGTAGGAGCCGAGCTTGCGAGGCGACCAGAAAATACAGCCGCCTGTTTGCAGGCCGTAGGACTGCATTTGTCGTTGAAGTTCGGCACCGACGGTGTTCGTGGTGTCGCTAACGACGAACTCACGCCTGAGTTAGTCCTCGCTCTCGGCCGCGCCGCCGCGCGCGTTCTCGGCACCGACACGCCGTACGTGATCGGCCGCGACACGCGCATCTCGGGCCCGCTGCTGCAAGACGCGCTGTCGGCTGGCCTCGCGTCGGAAGGGGCTGCGGTCGTCGACCTCGGCGTTATCCCGACCCCCGGTGTCGGGGCGCTTGCTGCCCAGCGCGACTGTGCGGGCGCGGTCGTGTCCGCTTCACACAATCCGTATGGCGACAACGGCATCAAGTTCTTCGCCCGGGGCGGGCTGAAGCTGACCGACGCAGTCGAGCAAAAACTTGAAGACGAGATGGCCGCGATCCTCGCCAGCGCCGCGAAGGGCGAGCGACCGACCGGTCACGACGTCGGGCCGATCACCGTCGACGAACACGACGCCGCGCAGATCTACGTCGAACAATTGCTCGCGTCGCTCGAAGGCAGGCGCCTCGATGGCCTCTCGGTCGTGCTCGACTGCGCGCACGGTGCTGCGTTCGCAATCGCGCCGCGCGTGTTCGAGGCCGCCGGCGCGTCGGTCACCGTGCTGCACAACGCGCCCGACGGACGCAACATCAACGACAACTGCGGCTCGACGCACCCCGAGGCGCTGCAGATCGCGGTGGTGCGCACCGGCGCCGACCTCGGCCTCGCCTTCGACGGCGACGCCGACCGCGTGCTCGGAGTCGACGCGCACGGCCATCTCGTCGACGGCGACCACATCTTGGCGATCTGTGCGGTCGATCGACGCGAGCGCAACCGGCTCTTCGGCGACACGCTCGTCGTCACGGTGCTTGCGAACCTCGGCCTGCGCTTGGCGATGGAGGCCAGAGGCATCAAGGTCACCGAGACCGACGTTGGCGACCGTTACATCCTCGAAGCGATGGCCGCGAACGGCTGGACGCTCGGAGGCGAGCAGTCGGGCCACATCGTGTTCCGCGACCTCGCTACGACCGGCGACGGGCAACTCACCGGGCTGCAGTTGATGGACGTGATGGCTCGCAGTGGCAAACCACTCGCGGAGCTGTCCGCGGTGATGACGAGGTTGCCCCAGGTGATGATCAACGTCCGCGACGTCGACTGCGCTGCGCTTGACGACGCTGCGCACGTGTGGTCAACCGTCGAAGGCGAGAGCAAGGCGCTGGGCGACTCGGGTCGCGTCGTGTTGCGTCGTTCGGGGACCGAGCCCGTAATCCGGGTGATGGTGGAGGCGCCGCACGAGTCGACCGCCAACGAGGTGGCGATGCGCGTCGCAGCGGTTGTCGAGGCCGAACTCAGTACGAGCTAGGCGCTTCGCGCCCACTAGTAACCTTGTCGGCCTATGTGCGGGATCATTGGCGTCACCGGCGACCCTGAGGCGCTCGGCGTCATCCTCGAGGGGCTGCACCGGCTCGAATACCGGGGCTACGACTCGGCTGGCGTCGCGCTCGTGGTCCCCGGCAAGGAGATCTGGCGCAAGCGACGCGCCGGGGGCACCAAGAGCCTGCCTGAACTGATCGCGGCGGTCGGCGACGCGCCGAGCGGCGTCACCTGCGGGATCGGGCACAACCGGTGGGCAACGCACGGCGGACCAACGGAGCGCAACGCGCATCCGCACACCGATGCCAGCGGCAAATTGGCGCTGGTCCACAACGGCATCATCGACAACTACCGCGACCTCGCTGCGACGCTGCCTCAGGGTGGCGCCGAGTTGACGTCGGACACGGACAGTGAAGTGCTCGCGCATCTGATCGCGATGCGCATGGCCACCAAGAACCTCGGGTTGGCCGACGCGGTGCGCGACGCGTTGCGCGACGTGCACGGCAAGTTTTCGATCGGTGTCGTGCACGTCGACGAGCCCGAGCTCATCGTGGGCGCGCGGCGCGGCTCGCCGTTGATCTGCGGCATCAACGACACCACCGCCTACCTCGCGTCCGACATCCCCGCGATCCACGGCAAAGCCGATCAGTTTTTCGTGATCGACGACGAGCGAGTGGTCGAGCTGCGCCCGGGATCGGTCCGCCTCACCACCCTGCAGGGCGAGGAAGTCGCGCCCGAACGCCGCGAAGTCACGTGGGATCTCGCCTCGGCGGAAAAGGGCGGCTACCCAGACTTCATGCTGAAGGAAATCCACGAGCAGCCCGACGCCGTGCGCGACACGCTCCTCGGTCGGATTGTCGGCGGCTCGGTGGTACTCGATCACACGAACTTGACCGACGAAGACCTGCGCCGCATCGACAAGGTGTTCGTGGTCGGCTGCGGCACCAGCTACAACGCCGGGCTCGTCGGGCGTTCTGCGATCGAGCACTGGGCGCGGCTTGCTGTCGAAATCGAGATCGCGAGCGAGTTCCGGTACCGCGACCCCGTACTCAGCCCGACCAGTCTCGTGATCGCGATCAGCCAGTCGGGCGAGTCGCTCGACACGATGGAGGCCGTCACGTTCGCCAAGCGCCAAAAGGCGCCCGTGCTCACTGTCACCAACGTCGTCGACTCGTCAATGGCGCGCGACTCCGATGCTGTGCTCTACACCCACGCGGGGCCCGAGGTTTGTGTCGCCGCCACCAAGACACACATCGCGCAGGTGGCGGCGCTGAACCTGCTCGCGTTGTACCTCGCGCAGGTGCGAGGGACGCTGTATCCCGAAGAAGTCGCCCAACTCGTGCGCGACCTCGAGCGGGTGCCCGATCTCATTGCGACGGTGGTCGACGGCACCACCGTGCAGGCGGTCGCGCAGAAGTACCGCGACATCCGCGATGTCTTCTTTATCGGGCGCGGCGTCGGTTACGCGATGGCACACGAGGGCGCGTTGAAGCTCAAGGAACTGAGCTACGTGCGCGCCGAGGCCTACGCCGCAGGCGAACTGAAGCACGGGCCCATTGCGCTCATCGAGCCCGGGACCCTCGTTGTGGCGATTGCAACGAAGAGCCGCCTCCTCGACAAGATCGTGTCGAACATGCAGGAAGTGAAAGCGCGCGGCGCTTCGGTGTTGGCCGTGGCGACTGACCTCGACGGCACCGGGCAGATCGACGCTCGTATCGCGGAACTCGCCGACGACGTGTTCGTCGTACCCGACGCCGGCCACGAGCTGTTCAACCCAATGGTCGACGTGCTCCCGCTCCAACTCTTTGCGTACCACCTCGCGAAGGCGCGCGAACTCGACGTCGACAAGCCGCGCAACCTCGCGAAAACCGTCACCGTCGAATGATCGGTCTGGGCGTCGACGCAGTTGACGTCGCGCGCTTCGACGCGCTTCTACAGCGCCAACCGCGCATGCGCGAGCGTCTGTTCACCGACCGCGAACGCAGCGTGCTCGCGACGCCACGCCTCGCCGCCCGTTTCGCGGCGAAGGAAGCGGTGATGAAGGCGTTGGGGGTCGGGCTGGGCGGCTTCGGCTGGCACGACGTCGAGACGCAGCGCACCGAGTCCGGCGCGCCCGAACTGGTGCTGCGAGGACAGGCGGCGTTGCTGGCGGGCGAAAAGGGCATCACTCGCTGGATGGTTTCGCTCACGCATACGGATACGACGGCTATCGCAGTGGTCACCGCGCTGTGATCCCCGTGCTCACGGTCGCGGAGATGGCCGCGGTCGACGCGGCCGCTACGGAGTCGGTCGAGACGCTGATTGAGCGAGCAGGCAGCGCGGTCGCTTGGACGGCGCGCCGCATGCTCGGCGGCGACTACGGCAAGCGAGTGGTAGTCGTGGCGGGCAAGGGCAACAACGGCGCAGACGGGCGGGCTGCTGCGCGTCGCCTCGCCGAGCGCGGCGTGGTGGTGCAGATCGTCGACGCAATGAACGCGCCGGCGGTGCTGTCCGCTTCAGACCTGGTGATCGACGCGGCGTACGGCACCGGCTTTCACGGCGACTACGTGGCACCCGACCCCAACGGCGCCCCCGTGCTGTCCGTCGATATCCCCTCGGGCGTGAACGGCGACACCGGTGTGGCGTGCGACGGCGCGGTCTGCGCGACTGCCACGGTCACCATGGGGGCGCTCAAGCCCGGACTGCTGTTCGCCGACGGCCCCGATCACGCGGGTGAAGTCAGCGTTGAACCGATCGGTCTCGATGTCGGCCCCAGGAACACGCACGTCGTCGAAAGCGCCGACGTGCGGGCCTGGGTCCCGCGACGGGCGCGTGTCGCGCACAAATGGCGCGGCGCGGTTTGCGTGATTGGTGGTTCGCCGGGCTTGTACGGCGCCGCGGGCCTCGCGGCGGCCGCCGCACAGCGCGCCGGGTCCGGAATGGTGCGTCTCGCGATTCCCGGAGGCACGCCGTCGGGCCCGCCCAAACCGATCGCGTCGCTCGGCGCCGATCTGCCCCTTCGTCGCTGGGGCAAGGCTGCAATCGAGGCGACGGAGCGGTGCGCAGCCGGCGTCGTCGGTCCCGGCCTCGGGCGCTCGCGCGACGCTCTGGAAGGTGCCGCCGACGTGGTCGCGGGCACCACGATCCCGCTCGTGGTCGACGCCGA
>JBEEFT010000098.1:0-33005 GCA_041166225.1 Actinomycetota bacterium
ACACCGGGACGGGCGTCGGCCGCGTGCTGCGTGACTTCGGCGCGCTTGGCCGCGACCTGCACTCCGACCTCGAAGCTGAGCGAGCCCGACGCGATCAGCGCCGTCATCTGCCCGAGCGAGTGGCCGGCGAACGACGTCACGCCCTGGGCGAGGATCTCGTCCTTCTGCGTCTCCCACGTGACGAGCGAGTGGAGCAGCACCGCGAGCTGCGCGGCCTGCGTCGTCTTCAACTCGTCGCCGAGTAGGAGCGGTGCGAGCGAAGTGGCGAGGATCTCTTCGGCGTCGGTGACGAGGTGCCAGGCCGGCAGGGCGCGCAGGTCAGCACCCATGCCAGTGGCTTGGCTTCCCTGTCCGGGAAAAACAACAGCAACGCCCACGCGTGCGACCCTTTCCGCCTTCAACGAACCGTTTCGACTACCCGACCCCTCTAATAGTTACACACCAACGTCGAAAGTTTCGATTCCGGCGTATTACAATGTGATTGCGATGACTTACGACGTACGACAGCTCGCCGACGCGGCTGGCCTATCGGTCGAGGTCGTGCGCTCGTATCAGTCAAAAGGCCTGCTCAGCGCCCCTAGACACGAGGGCCGCACGGCGATTTACGACTCCGGCCACCTGGATCGGCTGCTCAAGATCAAGGCGCTGAAAGCCAAGGGCTTGTCGCTGCGGGCGGTCGCCGACGTCCTCGCGGCCGGTCAGGATTCGCCCTGGGCAGAGCCCGAAGAGGGCATTTCCGACGAACGTTTGACGCGGGCAGAACTCGCCGAGCGCGCCCGCGTCCCACCCTCGATGCTGCGTTCGCTCGAAGGCTCCGGCGTGCTGCGCCCGCTTCCCGCCGACGACCCCGACCGGCCCTACAGCCGCGCCGACGTGCGTGCGGTCCGAATGTTGCTCGCCCTCGTCTCCGCCGGAGTGCCGATGGAGGAGTTCATGGCTGTTGCCAAGCTCCAGAACGAGACGTCGGAGTTGCTGGCCGAAGGCGCGTCGAAACTCTTCCTGCAGTACGTGCGCGAGCCGATGCTCAAAGGCGAGCCCCATCCCGAAGCCGCCGAAGAGTTCGGCGACGCGTTCTCGATGATGGTGCAGGCCGCGTCGTGGTTGGTCGGCTATCACGTCGAGCGCACGCTCGTGATGGCGATGTCGAAAGAACTCGCCAACGTCGGCACCGATCAAGAGCGCGACGCCCTGCACGCCGCTCTGTCGGCTATCGACGCCACGTTTCCCGTCTGACGCCGCCATGATCACGGCGTGACTCTGCCGAATTCGGCCGACCTCGTCGGCTTGTTGCCTCACCGTCCGCCGTTCCGCTTTGTCGACTCCGTCGACGAACTCGTAGTGGGGCAGCGGTGCGTCGGTCGCTACAAGGTCACCGGCGACGAGGCGTTCCTCGCGGGACACTTCCCGGGCAACCCGGTGTTTCCCGGAGTGATCCAGCTCGAAGCGCTCGCCCAGACTGGCGCGATCGCGGTGTTGTCCGACGAGCGGTTCGCCGAACGCCTCCCGCTGTTCGGCGGCGTCGAGGAAGTGCGCTTCCGCCGCATGGTCAGCCCCGGCGATGAGCTCGTGCTCGACGTCACCATGGAGCGGCTCAGTTCGAAAGGCGGTTGGGGCGTCGCGCAGTCCACCGTCGGCGGCGCCGCCACCTGCAAGGCGCGGCTGTTCTTCGCCCTGGCGCCGCGCTGACCGTAGGCGGCCTCGCCCTGCGACGTAGGCTCAGACCCATGCGTTTACGACGGTTATCGCCGGTTTTGTCGCGAACTGCCTTGGCTGGGGTCGGGGTGCTCGCTGGTGCCGCGCTGCTCGCGGTCAATCTCACGTCCGCACCCACCGCGTTTGCGGCGACAACCGACTTGGTCGCGACTGCGCCGGGTCAAGGGGGGAGCGCGAACATCCGCACCTTCGGTCCCGACGGGAAGTCGGGCGGAGTCTCGTTCACGTCGAACGGTACGCCCACGTCGGGAGCATCGATCGCCGTTGGCGATGTCACCGGCGACGGCACGCCCGAACTGATCACCGGTACGGGCCCGGGCGTCGAGGCTCAGGTTCAGGTCTGGAGTCGCGACGGTAAGACGTTGATCGCACAAATGTCGCCGTTCCCCGGGTTCAAGGGCGGCGTCAATGTCGCGGCAGCCAATGTCGACGAGACGGCCGCGCTCGAAGTCATCGCAGCCGCCGGCCCCGGCGGCGGACCCCACGTGCGCGCGCTGCGTCTCGTCGGCGGCCAGCTCAGCGAGGTCTTCGGATTCTTCGCGTACGCGTCGTCGTTTACTGGCGGCGTTTACGTCGCAGGTGCGCCAGGACGCATCATCACCGGAGCCGGTGCTGGCGGCGGTCCTCACGTCCGCGTGTTCCGCGTCGAAGGCGGCGCTCCCGTCGTGGCCAACGAATGGATGGCCTACGACACCGCGTTCGCCGGCGGTGTGCGCGTGGCGGCGGGTGCGGTACGCACCGACGCCGTCGATGTAGTTACCGGGGCGGGCCCGGGCGGTGGTCCCCACGTGAAGCTGTGGTCGTTGACCGGTGAAGAGGGTCCCGGGTTCTTCGCCTACGACCCGGCGTTCCGGGGCGGAACCTATGTCGGCGTAGCGAACGGTAAGCGCATCGTCACCGGTGCAGGCGAGGGCGGCGGCCCGCACGTGAAGGTGCTCACATTCGCGAACGAAGGCTTCACCACCGGCGCGAGCTTCTTCGCCTACTCGCCTGATTTCACCGGCGGAGCGCGCGTGGCTGGATTCCCTGCGACCACCAGCACCACACCCACGGGCTCGACCACAACCACCAGCACCACGGCTGCGCCTTGCACCGGTGTGCCGCCGGTGTGCTTGCCGATCTAAGCCACAGTCGAAACACCAGCCGCTGCGGATTGCTCCGCGGCCCACGCCGTCGACTCGTAACACAACGCGGGGTGATAGCCCCAGCGCAACAGCTGACGCTCGGCGTTCTCTCGCTCCTCGCCGGTTTGAATCAGCGCGAGCGCCAGCTGGCGGCATCGACGCCGAACTACCTCGGCCGGAGGTGCGTCGAGTTGACGCGCTTGCCAGTGGTCGTGGCGCGTACGGAGGCCGTCGGGTAGGTGCATCACCTGCCGGCGGTTGAGCGGCGGCACGCGGCGACGTACCTCGAGCGTGCCGTGCATGGGCTGCCAGCGGGCGATCTCGAACTGCACCAGTCGGCTCAGCGAGCGGGCGAAGGGCGAGTGCCGGCCACCCTTGTCGCCGAGGCCGAGCTCACGCGCACACGTCGGTAAGTCGAGTTCGAAGCCCGCGGGTGCCGACTCGAGGCCGTGAGCGAGGCGTCGCAACAGCCAGGTGGTGGAAGGGCCGAGCGTGCCGAGCCAGTACGTCTCGACGTACGCCGAGCGGGGATCGAGGCCGAGGCTGTCGATAATCGGGTCGGGCCACGGCGTGACGTACAGCACGCCGGTGGCGGGAATGGACGGGGCGGGAGCGAGCGTCAACAAATTCTCCAACGAGCAGGCGAGCTAGCCGGGGAAGCGTCTTACGCATTCTCCATATATTTCATGTTGTGTCAATACAACGGCAACGCCACTTAGGGCAGAGATGCCGCGCCCGGGAAGCTGATCGTCTTGTACTCGAGGTACGCGTTAAGTCCTTCGGCTCCGAGTTCGCGTCCCAGCCCCGACGATTTGAAGCCGCCGAACGGGCAGTTGAAGTCGAGGATGAAACCGTTGATCGACAGCGTGCCTGTGCGTACTTGCCGAGCGATGTCGAGCGCCTGTGCGGCGTCCGCGCTCCACACGGAGCCCGACAGGCCGTACTCGGAGTCGTTCGCGATCGCGATGGCGTCGTCGACGTCGTCGTAGGGGATCACCGCCACAACCGGACCGAAGATCTCCTCCTGGGCGATCTTCATCTTGTTGTCGACGTTGACGAACACGGTCGGCTCGACGTACCAACCCTTCTCGATGTTCGCGGGACGCCCCCCGCCGATGGCGACCTTGGCGCCTTCTTTCTGTCCGCTCTCGAGATAGCCCATCACCCGGTCGCGCTGGCGCTCGGCCACGAGCGGACCGATCTCGGTGTCGGCCGCCATCGGGTCGCCGACCTTCAGGGCGCGCACCGCTTCCACCATCGCGTCGACCACTTCGTCGTACTTGTTGCGGCTCGCAAGGATGCGCGTTTGCGCCACACACGCCTGGCCGTTGTTCATCATCCCGGCAGGCACCAGGCCGGCAACCGTCGCGGCGACGTCGGCGTCGTCGAGAATGATCGCCGCGCTCTTGCCACCGAGTTCGAGCGTGACGCGCCGCAGCCGCTCGCCGCACAACGCGGCAATGCGTCGACCGGCCGCGGTGGAACCGGTGAAGGAGATCTTGTCGATGTCGGGGTGGGTGACGAGGTGCTCGCCCGCTTCGCGTCCGGCGGCCACGATGTTCACCACGCCCTTGGGCAAGCCTGCGACCTGGAGTGCCTCGGCGAGCATGTACGCGTCGAGCGGGGTTTCCGGTGCGGGCTTGAGCACCACCGTGCAACCCGCGGCGAGCGCTGGCGCGAGCTTGAGCATCGTGACGAACAACGGCACGTTCCACGGCACGATCGCGCCGACCACGCCCACGGGTTCCTTCCGCACGATCGCGGGGCCCAACATCCCGGCCCGTTCTTCCTCGAAGTTCATGGTGCGTACGTGGCCTTCGAAGAAGTCGAGCGCCATCGTCGACGCGAACACCTGACCCATCACGCCCCACGACACCGGGCAGCCGTTCTCGGCTGTGATGACGTCGGCGAACTCCTGCATGCGGCCCTGAATCTGTTGGCTCAGCGCGGCCATGATGTCGGCGCGTTCGCTCGGCGCCATGCGGGGCCACGGCCCGCGATCGAACGCTTCACGTGCCGCCGCGACAGCCCGGTCGATGTCGGCCACGGTGCCGTCGGGAACGCGCGCGAACACCGCTTCGGTCGACGGCGAGATCACGTCGATGGTGTCCGTGCCGGCCGGCTTGACCCAGTCGCCGCCGATGAAGAGCGTGTCTTTGACGATCAGATCAGTGGCCACGTGGGTCCTCTCCAAAACTGAATCACGTTCTAGTACGGTGAAAAACCTAACACTCCGTCAGATCAGGGGGACCCCCATGCGGGCAGCAGTACTGAATGCGTATAACGAGCCGTTGGTCATCGAAGACATCAGTTCTCCCGACCTCGGTCCGACGGACGTGCGGGTGCAGATCGACGCCAGTGGCGTGTGCCACAGCGACCTCACGGTGCAGACCGGCGGCGTACCGATGCCGCCTCCCGTGATCCTTGGCCACGAGGGCGCGGGCACCGTGTTGCAGGTGGGCGACGACGTCAGCGCGCTGAAGGTCGGCGACCGCGTGATTGCGTCGTTCATTCCCGCGTGCGGCGTGTGTTGGTACTGCATTCACGACCAGTCGAACCTGTGCGAAACCGCGAACGAGTTGATGTTCGCCACTCGGGGCGTACGCGCCGATGGCACACCGGTGTGGGGCATGACCGGGCTCGGCACGTTCACCGACGAAATGGTCACGTCGCAGACGATGCTCGTGAAGGTCAACACCGACCTGCCTGCCGACCAGCTCGCGTTGATCGGCTGCGGTGTCACCACGGGCGTCGGCGCGGCGCTGAACACCGCGAAGATCGAACCCGGATCGACGGTCGCCGTGATCGGTTGTGGTGGCGTCGGCCAAGCGGTGATCCAGGGCGCACGCATCGCCGGTGCGTCGCGCATTTTCGCGATCGACCCCGTCGAGATGAAGCGCAAGACGGCCGAGCAGCAGGGTGCTACGGATTTGATCGACCCGGCCGACGGCGACCCGACGTCGCAGGTGCAGGCGGCCACTGGTGGCCGCGGCGTCGACTATGCGTTCGAGGTGATCGGCTTGCCCGAGACGATGCTGCAGGCGTTCTTCACGGCGCGCCGCGGCGGCACCGTATGCATCGTCGGCATGCCCCGTATCGAGGCGCAGGTCACGTTCCCGGCCTTCCCGCTGTTCTCCGACTCCAAGACGATGCTCGGTTGCTTCTACGGCTCGGCGCAGGTGCGTCGCGACTTCCCCCGCTTCGTCTCGCTGATCGAGACCGGTCGCCTCGACGTCGGGTCGATGGTGTCGCAGCACATCCACTTGGAAGATGTCAACGACGCGTTCCGCGCCATGCAAGCGGGCGAAGTGATTCGCTCGGTGATCGTTTAAAACCGTGGCCGAGCGAGAGGTGCTGCGGGCACCGATGGTCATCGAGTATCCGTTCTCGCGCACGACGGGGCCGGTTATCGGAGCGTTTCTTACCGGTCTGCGCGAAGGCGTGTTGATCGGCATCAAGGGATCCGACGGGCGGGTGCTGTTGCCGCCGATGGAGTACGACCCCGTCACGAGTGATTCGTTGACCGAGTTGGTCGAATTACCCCAGAGCGGAACCGTCACCACATGGGCGTGGACCGAAGCCCGCCGCTACCAACCACTCGAGCACGCGTTCGCGTGGGCGTTGGTGTTGGTCGACGGCGCCGACACGCCGATGCTGCACGCGGTCGACGCGGGTTCGCCCGACGCGATGTCGATCGGGATGCGGGTGAAGGTGCGGTGGCGCGCCGAGCGCGAGGGCCACATCCGCGACATCGAATGCTTCGAGCCGGAAGGAGCCGCGTCATGAGTTTGGTTCTGCCGCCTTCGATCGCAAATGTCGAACAGGTCAAGTCGGTGCGCACGCCTGCGCACCTCGACTACTCGTACACACCGGGCAAGGCGATGTCGTCGTTCCTACGCGGCCTTGCGCACAAGAAGATCATCGGCCAGAAGTGCCCGGCGTGCGGCAAGGTCTACGTGCCGCCGCGCGGCGCCTGCCCTACCGACGGTGTGCCCACCGTCGAAGAAATCGAACTGCCGCATACGGGCACGATCACTACGTTCTGCATCGTCAACGTCTCGTTCTACGGCCAAGGCATGGAGATCCCGTACGTGAGTGCGCTGGTGCTGCTCGACGGCTCCGACATTCCGCTCATGCACTTGATGCAAGAGGTGCCCTACGACCAGGTCCGCACGGGTATGCGGGTCGAGGCGGTGTGGGTGCCCGACGACGAGTTGAAGCCGACACTCGAGTCGATCAAATGGTTCCGCCCGACCGGTGAGCCTGACGCCGACGCGTCGACCATGAGAGGCAATGCGTAATGCGCGATGTAGCAATCGTTTCGTTCGCGCAGTCCAAGCACGTGAGGGCGCAAACCGACAGCAACGAGGTCGAGATGCTGATGCCGGTCGTGCGCGAAGCGCTCGACAATGTGGGCATCGGGATGGACCGGGTTGGGTTCACCTGCTCGGGGTCGACCGACTACCTCAGCGGTCAAGCGTTCTCGTTCGTGATGACGCTCGACTCGGTTGGCCCGTGGCCGCCCATCGCCGAATCGCACGTCGAGATGGACGGCGCCTGGGCGATGTACGAGGCCTGGGTAAAGCTGCAGATCGGCGAGATCGACGTGGCGTTGATCTACGCGTATTCGAAGTCGTCGCCCGGCAATTTGCGCGAGGTGTTGACCCGTCAGCTCGATCCCTACTTCGTGGCGCCGCTGTGGCCCGACACGATCGCGATGGCGGGCCTGCAAACGCGCGCACTGTTGGAGAGCGGTCGGTACTCGCCGGCCGATCTCGCAGGCGTGGCTGCTACGGCGCGGCGTAACGCGCTGTCGAATCCCTACGCGTTCATCACCGGCGACGATTCCGTCGACGACTTGTTGGCGCAGCCCATGCTGGCCGACCCGATGCACGTGTGGGACTGCCCACCGATTACCGACGGCTGCGCGGCAATCGTGATCGCGGCCGAAGACACCGCACGCGAGCTGTGCGCCCGTCCGGCGTGGATTCGCGGCGTCGACCATCGCATCGAGTCGCAGTCGTTGGGGTTGCGCGACCTCACGACTTCGGCGTCGACCGCGTTGGCCGCTTCCAAAGCCGGCGTGAGCGGGTCGTTCGACTTTGCTGAGCTGCATGCGCCGTTTACTGCGCAAGAACTGATCGCGCGTGACTCGTTGGGTCTGTCGCCCGACGTGCCGATCAACCCGTCGGGCGGCGCCCTGGCGGCGAACCCGGTGATGGCCGCTGGCCTCATCCGGTTGGGCGAGGCGGCGTCGCGCATCACACGCGGCGAGGGCGATCGTGCCGTGGCCACCGCCACGTCGGGTCCTTGTCTCCAACAAAACCTCGTGTGCGTGCTGGAGGGTGAGTAATGGCGAAACAACTCGCTTCCATTGTCGGCATCGGCCAGACCAAGCACATGTCGACGCGCGGTGACGTGTCGATCGCCGGCCTCATCCGCGAGGCCGCGCTCCGCGCGCTGGCCGACGCGGAGATGACGTGGGCCGACATCGACGCCGTCGTGATCGGTAAAGCCCCCGACTTTTTCGAGGGCGTGATGATGCCCGAGTTGTTCCTGGCCGATGCGCTCGGCTGCGCGGGCAAACCGATGCTGCGCGTTCACACGGCCGGTTCGGTCGGCGGGTCGACGTCGATCGTGGCCGCGTCGCTCGTGCAGGCCGGCATCCATGAGCGCGTGCTTACCGTCGCGTTCGAGAAGCAGAGCGAGAGCGAGGCGATGTGGGCGTTGTCGATGCCCATGCCGTTCGCGCCGCCTACCCACGCTGGCGCCGGTGGTTACTTCGCGCCGCACATCCGGTCGTACATGCGCCGCTCGGGCGCGCCCGATCACATCGGCGTGCTGGTTGCGCTGAAAGACCGGCTGAACGCGCTGAAGAACCCGTATGCGCACCTGCATGAGGAAGACGCCACGTTCGAGAAGATCGCCGACTCGGTGATGTTGTGGGACCCCATTCGCTATTCCGAGACGTGCCCGTCGTCCGACGGCGCGTGCGCCATGGTGATCACGAACGAGGCGGGCGGCGACCGCGCCGCCCACGCGCCGGCGTGGATTCACGGCACCGCGATGCGGTCGGAACCGACGATGTTCGCGGGCCGCGACGTGGTGTCACCACGCGGATCGAAAGAATGCGCGAACGACGTGTTCGGTCAAGCCGGAATCAAAGATCGCCGAGCCGAGATCGACGTCGCCGAGATCTATGTGCCGTTCAGCTGGTACGAACCGATGTGGCTCGAGTCGCTTGGGTTCGCCGCGCAGGGCGAGGGCTGGAAGCTGGTCGAAGACGGGTCCACGCAGATGACCGGCGACATCCCGATCAACCCGTCCGGCGGCGTGTTGTCGACCAATCCGATCGGCGCCTCGGGGATGATCCGCTTCGCCGAGTCGGCCATGCAGGTGCGGGGCCAGGCCGGTGAGCACCAGATCGACGGCGCCCGCAAAGCCCTGGGCCACGCCTACGGCGGCGGCGCCCAGTTCTTCGCCATGTGGGTAGTAGGCGCCGCCAAACCCGCGTAAGAGGCGCCACCCCCTCCGACTTTTGGCGTGTGGGTCTTCCCCGTCGCGGCGCCGTACGCCAAAAGTCGGGAGAGCCCTCGTTTTTGACGGTCCGTCAGATTCTGCGTACGGTCGAGCGGCGTGCCGCTGGACATTGCCGAGCTGGTTGACCCGGCGCACACCGTTTTGGTGACGCAGGAGTGTCAGATCGGTGTGATCGGTGACGCGTCGCCGCTGGCCCTGGCCGAAGTGGCGGTGCCGATCATCCCGGCGATCGCGGCACTGGCCGACGCGGCGCGCGCCGCAGGTGTGCCCGTGGTGCATTGCGTGGCGTGGCGACGGGCCGACGGCATGGGCTCGAACGAGAACGCGCGCCTGTTCAAAGCCATGCCGAAAAGTGGTCTCGACATCTCGCCCGGATCGAAAGGCGCCGACGTGGTGCCAGCGATCGGCCCCGCCGACGGCGACCTCGTGCTCGGTCGTTACCACGGCTTGGGCCCGATGGGCGGCACCGACCTCGACGCGGTCTGTCGCAATCTCGGGGCGACCACGATCATCGGCGTCGGCGTGAGCGTGAACGTTGGGATGTTGAACTTCTCGATGGACGCCGTGAACGCGGGCTACCAGTTCGTGATGCCGCGCGACTGCGTCGCCGGCGTGCCGACGGCGTATGCCGACGCCGTGATCGACAACACGATCTCGCTGATTGCAACCGTCGTACCGAGCGTCGCCATCATGGAGACGTGGTGAGCGAGAACGCGGCGGTAGACGAAGTCGACGACCCCCGCGCCAGCGACGGGCGGGTGCCCGGTCGCCGCGGGCTGGCGACCCGTGCCCGGTTGCTGGAATGCACCGCCGAGTTGCTGCACCGGATGTCGTATCGCGAGATCAAGGTGATCGACATCGCGCGCGAAGCCAAGACGTCGCCGGCGACCTTCTACCAGTACTTCCCCGACATCGAGTCGGCCGTGCTCGCGCTGGCGGAAGCCACGAACCTCGACACCGGGCCCCTCGGTGAGATCGTGCGGGGCGAGTCGTGGCGGGGCAAAGGGGGCTATGAGGTCGCGCTCAAACTCGTCGACGCGCTCCTCGAGTTCTGGGAAAACCATCGCGCCGTGCTGCGCGTCGTCGACCTGCTCGTGGCCGAGGGCGACCTTCGTTTTCAGGGCATCCGCAGCCGGATGCTCAACGACATGACCCTCGCGATGGCCGACGTGATCGCCGACACGCAGGGGGGCGGCCGGCGAACGTCGACGCAGAAGCGAATGGCAACCGCTGGTGTGCTCGTCGCGATGCTGGCCAACGTCACGGCGCATCGCTTCACGTTCGAGTTCTGGGGGATCCCGACCGCAGACTTGCGCCGGAGCATGGCCGACATCCTCTACTCGAGCCTCACCGGCAAGGCGCGGCCGAAGGGATGACGATCGTTCCCGCGGGTGAACTCGCTTACGGCATCCAACTGCCCGTGCAGTCGCAAAGCACGTTGTATGCCGAGAAGTGGGAGGCCGATGCCGGGGTGCGCGAACTCACCGCGCTGGCGCGCGCGGCCGACGCGGCCGGCTTTCTCTACGTCGCCGTGTGCGACCACGTCGCGATCCCACGCCCGTTAGCCCAGGCGATGGGCACAACTTGGTACGACACGTGGACGACACTGGGCTTCCTCGCCGGCGTCACCACGCGCACGCGCTTGCTGAGTCACGTCGCGGTGCTGCCGTACACGCATCCGTTGCAGACGGCGAAAGCGGTGTGCACGCTCGACGCCCTTTCGAATGGCCGCGCCATTCTCGGCGTGGGCGCCGGTCACGCCGCCGACGAATTCGCCAACCTCGGGATCGACTTCACGAATCGCGGCCCGCTGCTCGACGAGGCGATCGAAGCGGTGAAGGCCGCGCTCACCAACGAGTTCCCCGAGCACAACGGCCCGCGGTGGCAGTTCAAGGACGGCGGCGTCGCACCCCGTCCGATCCAGGAGCACGTGCCGGTGTGGGTTGGTGGAAGCGCGCCGCCTTCGTTGCGCCGTGCCGCGGAGAAGGGCGACGGGTGGCTGCCGCAAGGCACGCCGCGCGCGCAGATGCCCGACCAGATCGCGACGATCCGCGCGTTGCGCGAAAAGGCCGGAGTGGATCGCCCCATCGACCTGGGCGTAGTCACCGAAATTATCTACGTGGGCGACCCGACGTGGGACGTGGGGGACCGCACCATCAGCGGGTCGCCGCAGCACGTCGCGGATCGGCTCGCCGAGTTCGCGGCGATGGGGTGCAGTCATATGCAGGTGCGGTTTCGGTCCCGCGACGTGAACGAAGCTGTCGATCAGATCACCGCATTCGGTGCCGAAGTTGCGCCGCTGCTCAAGGGGGCGCGTCAATGAGACCAGGTCTGCTCGACGGGAAGGTCGCGATCGTGTCGGGGATCGGTCCGGGCATGGGCCGCGACATCGCATTGCAGTTCGCGCAGGAAGGCGCGCGCGTCGTGCTGTCGGCGCGGCGCACGAAGTTCTCCGAGAAGGTCGCGGCCGAGATAAACGAACTCGGCGGCGAGTCGATGGTGGTGCAGTGCGACATCGCCGACAACGAGTCGTGCGTCGCGCTCGTCGACGCGGCGTGCGACGGGTTCGGTGGCATCGACGTGCTCGTGAACAACGCGTTCCACGGCGGTGACTACACGTCGTTCATGGACAGTGATCTCGAGGCCTGGCGCGACACGATGAACACCAACCTGTTCGGCACGCTGCAGCTGACGAAGGCCGTGGTGCCGTCGATGCGCCAGCGCGGCGGGGGCCGGATCGTGATGGTCAACACGATGTCGGTGCAGCGCCCGCAGGTCGGATACGGCGCCTACGCGGCATCGAAGAGCGCGCTCGCGATGGCCACGAAAACGCTGGCGTTGGAACTGGGGCGCGACGGGATTCGGGTCAACGGCATCCATCCGGGCTACATCTGGGGCGATTCCGTCGAGTGGTACTTCGGTGAACTCGGCAAACAGCGCGGCATCACCGGCGAACAGGTCTACGACGAGATCGCCGCGGAAACGGCACTCGGGTACCTCCCGCATTCCAGCGAGATCGCCGGAGCCGTGGTGTTCTACGCCAGCGATCTGTCGAAGTGCGTCACCGGCACGTCACTACCGGTCAACGGTGGTCACTTCATGAACGAGGCGTAGCCGGCGACTGCTTCGAGGCGGTCGGGCAGCGTCTGTTTGAACATCCACGGCGCACACAGCAAGCCCGTCACTCCGAGCGACGCGAATTTGGCGTGCAGTTCCTCGGAGGGCATGGCCTTCAACGCGATGATGATCTCGAACGTCGGATCGTCGAGGCGGTCCGCCGCCTTCAGCGCGTCGCGCATCAACTCCACGTAGTGCTCGGCTTCGTCGGGCGTATAGGCATTGCCGATCCACCCGTCGCCGCGTTGCGCGGCGCGCGCCAACGCGCGCTCGGAGTGGCCGCCGATGTAGATGGGGACGGGCGCGGCGGGCACCGGTTCGATCCGCAAGGGCTCGAAGTCGTAGTGCGCGCCGTGGTGCTCGACCCAGCCGCCGGCCCACAGCTGGCGCAGCACGTCGATCATTTCGTCGAGCCGGGCGCCGCGCCGCTTGAACGACTGACCGACCTGGTCGAACTCCTCCTCGCACCATCCCGGTCCCGCGCCCATCGCGACGCGTCCGTTCGAGAGCACCGCCGCGGTCGACACGAGTTTCGCCACGGTGAACAGGTCACGCAACGGCGCGACGTAAATGTTCGTGGTGAACCGCAGCCGCTCGGTAACTGCGGCCATGGCCGAGATCAGCGCCCACGGATCGAGCCACGGAGTCTCGTCGGTGAACGGCGGCGCGCCGTCGGTGGTGTACGGGTACTTCGAGCGGCGCTCGCGCGGTGCGAACAGGTGGTCCGACACGGTGATCCCGTGATAGCCAGCGTCGTCGGCGGCACGCGCCAGCGCCAGCGCGTGGTCGGGCTCGACGTACGCAAGCGCCATCCAGAAGTTCATCGTTACGCGGTCATCCCGAAGTCGACGGGAACCGCCGCGCCCGTCACATTGCGGGCGTCGTCGGACGCCAGGAAGCACAGAACGCTCGCGATGTCGCTCGGCGGTGCGAAGTGGCCGCGCACCAGCTCCATGCGTGCGATGAGGAAGCCTTCGACGTCGTCGGGCATCGTCATGTTCGCGACAAGTGGTGTATCGACGCCGCCCGGGCACACCGCGTTGAAGCGCACCCCCTTCTTGGCGTACTCGACCGCGAGCGCCTTGGTCATCATCACCACGCCGCCCTTCGACGCGCTGTACGCCGCGCCGTAGGGCTGGCCGTGCAGGCCCGACGTGGAAGCGACGTTCACCACGTTCCCGCCGCTCGCGATCAAGTAGGGGAGGGCGGGGCGAATCAGGTTGAACATGCCGGTGAGGTTCACGGAGATGACGCGCGTCCACTCGTCGAAGCCCAGATCGTGGGCATGACCGAACTGCAGGATGCCGGCGACGTTGGCGAGCACGTCGAGCTTGTTGTGCGCGGCGACGACGTCGTTCACGACTTGCTCCGCCGCGACCGGGTCACTTACGTCCAACGCGATGCTCGTCGCGCCGTTGCCGATCTTGTCGGCCGTGGCCGCCGCACCGTCGGCGTTGAGGTCGACGCACACCACGGTGGCGCCGTCTTCGCCGAAACGCATCGCGGTGGCCTGCCCAATTCCCGATGCCGAGCCGGTAACCAGCACCACCCGTCCGTCGAACCGTGCCATCGAGCCATCCCCTCCGTCGCGAATCTGACACATTGTCAGATATGGATGCCCAACCGTTTGCCGGCAAGGTCGCGATCGTCACCGGCGGTGGGTCGGGCATCGGCCGCGCCACGGCGGTGCTGCTCGGTCAGCAGGGCGCGACGGTCGTCGTCGCCGACGTCAACACCGACGGAGGCGAGGAAACGGCGGACATGATCGGCGCCGGTTCGCGCTTCGTACGCACGGATGTCACCGACCCCGATCAGGTAGACGCGCTCGTCGCCGCGTGCGACGGGCGCCTCGATATCGCATTCAACAATGCGGGTACCTCGGGCAACTTCGCGAACATCGCCGACGCGCCCGTCGACGAGTGGCGACAGGTGATCGACCTCAATCTCGTGAGCATCTTCCTGTGCATGCGGGCCGAGATCCCGTTGATGCAGACGGGCGGCGCCGGCGTGATTGTGAACACGTCGTCGGGCGCGGGGCTGATGGGCTTCGCGGGCCTGAGTGCGTACGTGGCCAGCAAGCACGGCGTGATCGGTCTGACGAAAACGGCCGCGCTGGAATACGCGCGTTCGGGCATCCGCATCAACGCGGTGTGCCCGGGCACCGTTCGCACGCCGATGCTGGAGGGGTTCACCGGTGGCGACGAGAAGACGCTGCAGGCGATGGGCAAGATGATGCCGATCGGCCGCCTCGCCACGCCGGAAGAAATCGCGCAGGCCGTGGTGTGGTTGTGCAGCGATCAGGCGTCGTATGTGACAGGCATGGCGATGCCCGTCGACGGCGGTGCGGCCGCGGCTGCCGGGCGCGGCTGAGGCACCTGACGGACCGTCAGAAACTCGCTACGCTCGATCCGTGACCGCAGCAAATACGGACGAGACGTTCCCCAAAATAATCTCGGTGGACGACCACGTCCTCGAGCCGCCGAACGTCTGGCAAGACCGGCTCCCGGCGAAGTACAAGGAGATCGGCCCGCGATCGGTGCGGGCCAAGCTCGGTGAGATGGTCTTCGTAGGCGGCAAGTTCTCGTACTCCGCAGGTGAAGGCGCCGACTGTGACTGGTGGTACTACGAAGATCTGAAGGTCCCCACGACGCGCTTATCCGCCGCGGCGGGCTTCCCCCGCGACGAAGTGAAGATCACCGCGATCACGTATGAGGAAATGCGCAAGGGGTGTTGGGACCCCGTCGCCCGTCTCGAAGACATGGACGTCAACCACGTCGAGGCATCGCTGTCGTTTCCGTCCTTCCCGCGCTTTTGTGGGCAGACCTTCACCGAGGCGAAAGACAAGGACCTCGCGCTGTTGTGCGTGCAGGCCTACAACGACTGGCAGGTCGACGAGTGGTGCGCCAACACCGGCGGCCGCCTCATCCCGCTGATCATCGTGCCGCTCTGGGACGCGCACCTCGCCGCCGACGAAGTGCGTCGTATGGCGGCGCGCGGCGTGCGGGCCACGTGCTTCAGCGAGATCCCGCCGTTCCTCGGGCTGCCGTCGGTGCACGACGCGAACGGTTACTGGGAACCGTTCGTCGAGGCGTGCGCGGAGACCGGCACCGTGATCAACATGCACATCGGCTCGTCGTCGAAGATGCCGTCCACTTCGGCCGACGCGCCGCCCGCGGTCGGCTCAACGCTCACGTTCAACAACGCGATGATGTCGATGACCGACTGGTTGTTCAGCGGCCTGCTCGTGAAGTACCCCGACGTGAAGCTCGCGTACAGCGAAGGCCAGATCGGTTGGATTCCTTACATCCTCGAGCGAGCCGACAAGGTGTGGGAAGACAACCGGGCGTGGGGCGGGGTGGCCGACAAGATCCCCGAGCCGCCGTCGACCTACTACTTCAAAAACATGACCGGCTGCTTCTTCGACGACGTGCACGGCCTCAACAACCTCGATGCGGTCGGCATCGACAACATCACGTTCGAAACCGACTACCCGCACTCGGACTCGACGTGGCCGCACACGCTCGAAGTCGCTAAGAAGCTGATGGGGCATTTGCCGGAGGAGACGATCTACAAGATCGTGCGCGGCAACGCGATCCGGCTGTTCGAGCTCGACTTCGACAAAGACCGGGTGCCAGCGTCATGACCGTCAAAGCGGGGACGGTCTTCATCAACGGCGAATGGGTTGAAGCCGGGAACGGCGCGTACGACGTGATCAACCCTGCGACCGAAGAAGTCATCGGTCAAGCGCCCGAATGCTCGCGCGCTGATGCAGATGCCGCGGCGGCGGCCGCACGCGATGCGTTCGACTCGTGGTCGCGTACGTCACCGCACGAGCGCGCTGCGCTGTTGTCGCGCGCCGCCGACCTGTTGATGGCGCGCAACGACGAACTGGTGCCGCTTGTGCAAGCCGAGACCGGCGCGACGATGCGCGTGGCGTCGACCATGCAGGTGCCGATCGTGGCTCAGCGGTTCCGTCGGTACGCGCAGGTCGAGCCGAATCAGATTCCTCTGCCGCCGCAGCAGGCGCAGGCCACCGCGCTCGCGCCCGGTGGCATCGTGGGAGCGGTCGCGGTTCGGCAACCGGTCGGCGTCGTCGCGTGCATCACGCCGTACAACTTCCCGATCGTGAACGCGGCGGGCAAGCTCGGGCCGGCGCTGGCGATGGGCAACACCGTCGTCATCAAGCCGGCGCCGCAGAATCCGCTTGCCGTGCTCGAGCTCGTGCAGGTGCTCGAGGAGGCGGGCTTCCCGCCCGGCGTGGTGAACATCGTGACCGGTTCGTCGCCCGACACCGGTGAGGCGCTCGTCGAGTCGGCCGACGTCGACATGGTCAGCTTCACCGGCTCCACCAGCGTCGGCGTGCGCATCTCCGAAGTCGGCAGCCGCACGATGAAGCGCATGCTGCTCGAACTTGGTGGCAAGGGCGCCGCGCTCGTTTTCGACGACGCGTCGGTCGACGTGGCCGTCGGTGGCATCGCGTCGACGTGGGGCTTCCACTCCGGCCAGATCTGCACCGCGCCGACGCGGGTGATCGCGCAGCGCGGGATCTACGACCAACTCGTCGAGAAGCTCGCCGCCGCCGCGAAGTACTTGAAGGTCGGCGACCCATTGGCGGCCGACACGCTCGTCGGCCCCGTAATTTCGGCCGCCGCGCGCGATCGGATCGAGGGCTACGTGCAGAAGGGCCGCGACGAGGGCGCCGAACTGCTCGCCGGCGGCGACCGGCCCGACATGGCCAGCGGTTACTACGTGGCGCCCACACTGCTCGCAGCGTGCAAGCAGGGCATGACGCCGGTGCAAGAGGAGATCTTCGGCCCGGTTGTGGTGGCGTTGCCGTTCGACGACGACGACGAAGGCATCGCGTTGGCGAACTCCACGCCGTTTGGTCTGTACGACTACGTGTTCACTGGCGACAACAGCAAGGGCATGGACGCGGCCAAGCGGCTGCGCTCGGGCAACGTCGGCATCAACACCGCGCAACGCAACCACGAAGCGCCGTTTGGCGGCTTCAAGATGAGCGGCGTAGGTCGAGACGGTGGGTCCTTCGGCCTGCACGCGTACAGCGAGTTGCAGTCGATCGTGTGGACGTCGTGAGGGGCGTCGTCTTCGATGGCACCGACACGAAGGTTCGTGAGATCGAAGTACGAGATCCCGGGCCCAACGAGGTGCGGGTGCGCATCGCCGCGTCGGGCGTATGCCACAGCGACCTGTCGGTCATCGAGGGGACGATCCCGTTTCCGACCCCGGTCGTGCTCGGCCACGAAGGCGCCGGCGTCGTCGAGGAAATCGGCAGCGCGGTGACGTCAGTGAAGGCGGGCGACCACGTGGTGTTGTCGACACTCGGCAACTGCGGCGCGTGCCAGTACTGCGACTCGGGCCATCCCACGATGTGCCGGTCGACGTTCGGTCAACGGCCGCAGCCCTTCACGCTCGACGGCGAGCCTGCGTACGCGTTCGCGAACGTGTCGTCATTCAGTGAGTACACGGTGGTGAAGGCGAACCAGTGTGTGTCGATCGACAAGGGCGTGGCGCTCGAGGTCGCATCGCTGATCGGTTGTGGCGTGGTGACCGGCGTCGGTGCCGTGTTGAACCGGGCCAAGGTCACGCACGACCAGTCCGCCGTGGTGATCGGCGTGGGCGGCATCGGGCTCAACGTGATCCAAGGCCTGCGCCTGGCGGACGCGTATCCGATCATCGCCGTCGACATGAACCCGGCCAAGGAAGAGCTGGCGCGGTTGTTCGGTGCCACGCACTTCGTCGACGCGTCGACGGTCGACACGGCCGAGGGCGTGAAGGCGGTGTGCAAGAGCGGCGTGGACTTCGCGTTCGAGTGCGTCGGTCATCCGGCACTTATCCGCACCGCCATCGACCTGCTCGACTGGGCCGGTACGTGCGTGATTCTCGGCGTGCCGCCGCAAGGAACCGAGGCCGCGTTCAACGTGTCGTCGATGTATCTCGACAAGACGATCATGGGTTGCCGTTACGGCTCGGCCCGTCCCCATCACGACTTCAAGATGATCGTGGACTTGTATCTCGCCGGCCGACTGAAGCTCGACGAGCTCGTCACCAAGACCTACAAGCTCGACGACGTCCACTCCGCCATCGACGACCTCCACCACGGCGACGTCGCCCGCGGCGTCCTCACGATCAGCGCTCCGTAAAAACTCAGTGCGACTTTGCCGCCGATAGCGGCGAAACCGCACTGAGTTCACGGCGAGACTGCTGCAGCGGCGCGGTCTAGGCGGCGGAGGACGGCGTCGGTGTCGCCTTCGTTGATGCGCAGGACTACTTCGTCGATGCCGAGCGCCGCGAAGTGATCGAGCTTGGCGGGGTCGGGCAGGGTGCCGAACGGGACGCAGCGCACGGCGGCGGGGTCGCGACCGGCGCCTTCGAACTGGGCGCGTAGCGCAGGCAGGGCCTTGGTGAGCCCGCCGCCGCCGATGGGAATCCATCCGTCGGCGTAGTCGCAGATCGCCGCGAACAGCTTCGGCCCCGCCGCACCTCCGATGAGGACGGGAACGTCGTTGTGTACGGGCTTGGGCCATTGCCACGACGGTTGGAGTTGGACGTGGGCGCCGTCGAAGGAGGCCTCGTCGTTTCGCCACAGCGCCTTCATCGCGAGCACGTTCTCGCGCACCACAGCGCGCCGTGACGCGTAGTCGACGCCGTGCGCGGCCATCTCTTCGCGGTTCCATCCAAAGCCCGCGCCCAGCACGAAGCGCCCGTCGCACAGCCGGTCGACTGTCGCGATCTGCTTCGCCATCACGATCGGGTCGTGCTGCGCCACCAGTGACACTCCGGTGCCCAACACCAACGACGACGTCACCGCCGCGGCCGCGCCGAGGGCCACGAGCGGATCGGTCATGTGCGAATACGCCTTGCCCAACTCGGCTTCACCGGTGGGCGCGGGCGTGAGTCGCGACGACGGAATGTGCGTGTGCTCGGGCAGGTACAGCGAGCCGAAGCCGCGCTCTTCGACGGCGCGCGCCAAGGTGACGATGTCGATGGAATAGTCGGTCACGAATGTGGTGATCCCGATGCGCAACCGCACTCCCAAACATTCCTGACGGACCGTCAGATACTATCCGGGCGATGTTGGACTACCTGGTGCGTGGGGCGACGATCGTCGACGGAACCGGTGCTCCTGGGTACGTCGGCGACGTCGGCGTAAAGGACGGCAAGATCGTCGCCGTCGGTACCGTCGACGAGGCGGCGGACACGGTTTTCGACGCCGACGGGCTCGTCGTGTGCCCTGGCTTCGTCGACCCGCATACGCACTACGACGCTCAGCTGTTCTGGGATCCCTTCGCCACGCCTTCCAATGTGCACGGCGTGACGACGGTGATCGGCGGCAACTGCGGCTTCACGCTCGCCCCGATCCGGGCCGAGGATGCCGACTACATCCGGCGCATGATGGCCAAGGTCGAAGGCATGCCCTTGGAGGCGCTTGAAACCGGCGTGCCGTGGACGTGGGAGACGTTCGGTCAGTACCTCGACGCGCTCGACGGAAACACTGCGGTCAACGCTGGCTTCCTCGTCGGCCACTGCGGGCTGCGGCGTTACGTGATGGGCGCCGACGCGATCGGTAACGAGGCGAGCCCCGAACAGCTCGCCGAGATGGAGCGCGTACTGCACGAGTCGATCGACGCGGGCGGTCTCGGTCTGTCCACCACGCTTTCGAGCACGCACTCCGACGGCGACGGCAAACCCGTCGCGTCGCGGTGGGCGACACCCGACGAACTCATCGCGTTGTGCGCGGTAGTCGGCGAGCACGAGGGCACCACGCTCGAAGGCATCGTGCAGGGCTGCCTCGACCAGTTCAGCGACGACGAGATCGAACTGCTCACGAACATGAGCGTTGCCGCTCGTCGCCCGATCAACTGGAACGTGTTGACGATCGATTCGCGTGTGCCCGAGCGCGTCACGCGCCAGCTCGAAGCAACCACCGCCGCGCGCGCAAAGGGCGGCGACATCGTGGCCTTGACGATGCCGGTGCTCGTGCCGATGAACATGAGCTTCGGCACGCACTGCGCGCTGTTCCTTATCCCCGGTTGGAGCGACGTGATGAGCCTGCCGGTGGCCGAGCGCATGGAAAAATTGCGCGATCCCGACGTCCGCAAGGATCTCATCGAGAAGGGCCGCAGCCCGCAAGCCGGCGTGTTCAAGCGCCTCACCTACTTCGGCAAGTACGTGATCGGCGACACGTACTCGGCGGCCAACGAGGGCCTGAGGGGCCGGGTCGTGCAAGACGTGGCCGACGAGCGCGGCGGCGACCCCTTCGACGTGCTCGTCGACATCGTGTGCAACGACGAGCTGCGCACCGTGCTGTGGCCGATGCCACCCGACAACGACGCCGACACGTGGACGTTGCGCCAGCAGGTGTGGCAAGACGACCGCGCGATGCTCGGCGGGTCCGACGCCGGCGCCCACCTCGATCGCATGTGCGGCGCGCCGTACACCACGCGTTTCATCGGCGACATGTTGCGCGGCCGCAAGCTCGTACCGCTCGAGAAGGCGGTGCAGATGATCACCGACGCGCCGGCGCGTCTGTTCGGACTGAAAGGCCGGGGCCGCATCGAAGTCGGAAACCACGCCGATCTGGTCGTGTTCGACCCTGCCACCATCGACTCGGAACCCGCCACACTTGTAGCCGACCTCCCCGGCGACGCGAAGCGCCTCACTGCCGACTCGATCGGTGTGGTGCGCGTGCTGGTGAACGGAGTCGAGACGGTGGCCGACGGCAAGGCCACCGGCGCGACGCCCGGGGCCATCCTCCGGTCGGGGCGCGACACGTCGACGGTGCTCACCGGAGCGACGGCGTGATCGACGCCGTCGGGCTGCCCGACCTCGTCGACAAGCGCGCCGCGGCTACGCCCGACGACGTGATGCTCGTCGACCAGGACGGGCGACGTCTCAGCTTCGCCGAGTACCGCGATGCAGTGGATCGGGCCGCCGCCGGACTGGCCGCGCTCGGCGTACGCGAGGGCACCGTGGTGTCTTGGCAGCTGCCGACGTGGATCGAGTCCTGCGTGTTGGTGGGCGCGTTGTCGCGCGTCGGCGCGACCCAGAACCCCATCCTGCCGATCTACCGCAAGCGCGAAGTGGCGTTCGTCTGCAAGCAAGCGCACACCAAGTTGCTCGTGGTGCCCAGCGTCTGGCGGGGCTTCGACTTCAAGACGATGGCCGACGAAGTGGCCGCCGAAACCGACGGCCTCGACGTGCTCGTCGCCGACAAGCAGTTGCCCGAGGGCGACCCGTCTACGCTGCCGCCCGTTCCGTCAACCGACGGTGACCCCGTGCGCTGGCTCTTCTACACCTCGGGCACCACGGCGGACCCGAAGGGCGCGCAGCACACCGACGCCACGATCATGGCCACCGCGATCGCGATGGACGAGCGCATCGGCCTCACGAGCCAAGACCGCAGCGGCCTCGTGTTCCCGTTCACCCACATCGGCGGCATCACGTGGCTGTTCTCGACGCTGCTCGAGGGCAACACCACGATCCTCGCCGAGGCCTTCGACCCGGTGGAAACGCCCAAGGTGTTGCAGCGCGAGCGCGTGACGCTGGCCGGTTCGGGCACCGCCTTCCACCTCGCGTACCTCAACGCACAACGCGCCGCGCCCGACGCACCGCTGTTTCCCGAAGTGCGCCTGTTCCCGGGCGGCGGCGCGCCCAAGCCACCGCAACTGCACTACGACATCAAGAAAGAAGTCGGCGGCGTGGGCATCGTGTCGGGCTACGGCCTCACCGAGTCGCCGATCCTCACGATGGCGAGCCACGACGACTCCGACGTGGTGCTGGCCGAAACCGAAGGCCGCGCCACCCGCGGTGTGCAACTGCGCGCCGTCACCGTCGAGGGCAAGGTCGCCGGCATCGGTGAAGAGGGTGAGATCCGAGCCAAGGCCCCGCAGATGATGAAGGGCTACCTCGACTCGTCGCTCGACGCCGACGCGTTCGACGACGAGGGCTGGTTTCGCACCGGCGACCTTGGCGTGATCGACGCCGACGGCAACGTCCGGATCACCGGCCGGCTGAAGGACATCATCATCCGCAAGGGCGAGAACATCAGCGCCAAAGAGATCGAAGACCTGCTCTTCACGCACGACAAAATCGCTGACGTCGCCGTGATCGGATTGCCCGATGCGTCATCGGGCGAGCGTGCCTGCGCCGTGCTCGTGCTTGCGAACGCCGACGAAACCGTGAGCCTCGTGGACATTCGCGACTTCCTCACCGCCCACGGCCTGATGATCCAGAAGGTGCCGGAGCAGCTCGAGATCGTCGACGCCCTGCCCCGTAACCCCACGGGCAAGATCGTGAAGCACGAGCTGCGCGCCCGCTTCTCCTGATGGAGCCCGAGGAGCTCACGGTCGCGGGGCTGCTCGCACGCCGAGCCGGTGACGACCACGTCGGCTTGCGCGCCGGCGACGAGTCGTGGTCGTGGGACGAGGTGGTGCGCGAGAGCGCGACCCGCGCGGCGATCATCAACGCGTTGCGCGGCGACGGCCCGCCCCACGTCGGCGTGTTCCTCGACAACGTGCCCGAGTTCCTGTTCTGGCTCGGAGGCGCCGCGCTCGCGGGCGCGGCGATCGTCGGCATTAACCCGACGCGTCGCGGCGCGGAACTCGCGGCCGACGTCAAGCACACCGACTGCCAGCTGATCGTCACCGACGCCGTCGGCAAAGCCATGCTCGACGGGCTCGACGTAGGCGTGGCGCCCGATCGCATCCTCGATATCGGTTCGACGCCGTACCAATCCCGACTTTTGGCGTGTGAGGACGGGGCCCGGGTGCAGCCCACGCCAAAAGTCGGACCGGAAGCCTTGCTGCTGCTGCTGTTCACGTCGGGGACCACGGGCGCGCCGAAGGCGGTGCGCTGCACCCAAGGACGTCTCGCGTCGATCGCCGAGCGCGTCGAGGCGCAGTACGGCGTGAACCGTGACGACGTTTGTTACGCGCCGATGCCGCTGTTCCACGGCAACGCGCTGATGGCGCTGTGGGCCCCCGCAGTGCGCACGGGCGCGACCGTTGCGCTCACGCCGAAGTTTTCCGCCAGCGGGTTCCTCGACGACGTGCGCAAGTACAACGCGACGTACTTCACCTACGTGGGCAAAGCGCTCACGTACGTCTTGGGAACGCCGCCCAAACCCGACGACGCCGACAACACGCTGCAGCGCGGCTTTGGCAACGAAGCCAGTGACCTCGACATCGAACGCTTTCAGGAACGCTTCGGCTGCAAGATCATCGAGGGCTACGGCTCGAGCGAAGGCGGCGCGGTGATCGTGCGCGTTCCCGACATGCCCGCCGGGTCGCTCGGTGTGGGCGCACCCGGCGTGTGCGTGGTCAATCCCGACACGATGCAGGAGTGCCCGCCGGCGCGCTTCGACGAGGGTGGCCGGTTGCTCAACGCCGAGCAGGCGACGGGCGAGATCGTGAACACGCAAGGCCTCGAACGCTTCGAGGGCTATTACCGCAACGACGATGCCTTGGCTCAGCGTTCGCGCAACGGTTGGTACTGGAGTGGGGACCTGGCGTATCGCGACGCCGATGGCTTCTTCTGGTTCGCGGGCCGCAACGCCGACTGGTTGCGCGTCGACGGTGAGAACTTCGCGGCGGCGCCCGTCGAACGAATTCTCAGTCGTTTCGGCGGCGTGGCCGCGGTCGCCGTCTACGCGGTGCCCGACGCACTCAGCGGCGATCAGGTGATGGCCGCGATCGAGCTCGCCACCGGCGCCCCGTTCGACGGTGACGCCTTCGCCGCTTTCGTCGAACAGCAGCCCGACCTCGGTACGAAATGGGCGCCGCGGTTCGTGCGGATCGTGGAGCACATGCCCCTTACCGGATCGAACAAAGTGGTGAAAACGACGATGCGTGCGCAGGCGTGGATCACGAGCGATCCCGTGTACTGGCGGGCCGGTCGGGGAGACACCGCGTATAGGCCGATGACCGACGACGACCGCGCCGCGCTGCAAGCGCAGTTCGACCAACACGGGCGCGCTGCGCTCGTGCCTAATCAGTAGGAGAACCGATGGCCCTCGTAGTGATGCGCTTCGACATGCGGCGCCCGGCGATTTCGCCCATGTCGGCGTCCGAGCTCTACAGCACGACGCTCGAGATGTCGCGGTGGGCCGAGCAGCACGGCCTCGCGAGCCTCGTTTTATCCGAGCACCACGGCGTCGACGACCAGTACCTGTCCTCACCGCTCGTAATGGCTGGCGCACTTGCGGGCGCGACGAAAACCATCATGATCAACATCGCCGCGATCCTCACGCCGCTCTACGACCCGTTGCGGCTGGCCGAAGACATCGCGGTGCTCGACCTCGTCAGCGGGGGACGGCTGTCGCTCGTGCTCGGCCTCGGTTACCGCCCGTCGGAGTACGAGATGTTCGGCAAGGAGTGGAAGGGCCGCGGCAAGGCGTTCGACGAGATGCTTGGGGTGATGAAGCAGGCCTGGACGGGCGAGCCGTTCGAGTACCAGGGCCGCACGGTGCGCGTGACGCCCAAGCCGCTGAGTTCGCCGCACCCGCTGATTTTCATCGGCGGTTCGTCGCCCAACGCGGCCAAACGCGCCGCCAAACACGGCATGTCGTTCTTTCCCGCGCTCGGTGACCCCGCTCTGCAACAGATCTACATGGACGAATGCGCGCGACTCGGCACGTCACCGGGGATGGTGTTGTTGCCGAGCGGGCCCGGATTCGTGCACGTCGCCGAGGATCCCGACAAGGCGTGGGCCGAGATCGGTGAGTTCATCCTCTACGAGACAATGGTCTACGCGTCGTGGCAGTTGCCGGGACAGACAAGCCACGTGCACTCGCACGCGACGACCGTGGACGAACTGCGCGCCGAGGGCAACTACCTCATCGTCACGCCGGAAGAAGCGGTGAAGGTCGCGCACGAAATCGGCCCGATGGGCTCGCTCGTGCTGCACCCGCTTATCGGCGGTATGCCGCCCGAAGCGGCGTGGTCGAGCCTGGAGCTCATCGGTTCGAAGGTGATGCCCAACCTGTGATTCGTCTGACCTGCCTGCTGCGGCGAAAGCCGGGAATGTCGTCCGATGAGTTCCACCGCTACTGGCGTGACGTCCACGGTCCGCTGATCGCCAGCACGAAGAGCGGGTCGTTCGTGTTGCGATACGAGCAGCATCACAGCATCGACGCGGGCGCCGACGGCGATGGCTACGACGGCGTCACGATCCAGTGGTTCAACTCGGCCGACGACTTCTTCGCTTCCTTGAAAGAGCCCGACTACGCGGAGATCGACGCCGACACCCGCAAGTTCCTCGATGTCGACCGGCTCGAGTTCATCCTGACCGACGAACCCGAAGTGGTGTTCGATCGGCTCTAGTTCGCGACGGCGAACAGGCGCCAGCTGCCGGGGACGCCTTTCAGTTCGTGCTCGCCGCGGTCGGCGAATTCGATGTCAGAGCCGACGACGAGTTCTTTAATTGTGTTCGACACCAGGACTTCGCTCGGTGCCGCGGTGGCGGCGACGCGCGCGGCGATGTGCACGGCCATGCCGCCGAGGTCGTCGCCGCGTACCTCGCACTCGCCGGTGTGCAGCCCGACCCGCAGGTCGACACCGATCGCTCGCGTTGCATCGGCGATCGCGCGGCCGCAGCGGATCGCGCGGGCGGGCCCGTCGAACGACGCGATGAATCCGTCGCCCGTGGTGTTCACTTCCACGCCGCGGAAGTGGCGCAACTCGTCGCGCACCACCCGGTCGTGGGTGTCGAGCAGCGCCCGCCACCGCTTGTCGCCCAACGACGCGGCGCGCTCGGTCGATCCGACGATGTCGGTGAAGAGCACCGTCGTGAGCACCCGCTCGATGGGCACCGCAGGGCGCACGCCGGTAAGGAACTCTTCGATGTGATCGGCGACGTCCATCATGAACGGCGCGATACCGATGTCGGCGGTGGGGATGTCGACGAACCTCGCGTGCGCGATGTGGTCGGCGACGTACTGGCTCATCGCCGCCGGTATCAAGCCGTTGTCGCGAGAGTGCACGACCAACGTCGGCACCTGGATGAGCGGGAGGGCGTCGCGGGCGTCGTTGCGCACAATGTGGTCGTACTGCGCAGCCGCGGTGCGCGGTGTGGCGGAGGCACGCATGATTCGGGAAACGAAGTCGCGGAATTCTGGATCGTCCGCCGACGACGGGTTGCTGAAGAGCGCGACGTCCTGGGTGCCCCATCCCTCGCGAATCCACGAGACCAGCGCGTCCACTGCGTCCTCGGGCATTCCGACGGGGTAGTCCTCGGCCCACAGGAACCGCGCCGTGGCGTTCACCAACACGAGCGCAGATGAGCGCTCTGGGTGCATCGCCGCGTACATCATCGCGATGGGTGCGGCGTCGAGCGACGCAAGCACCGCGGCGCGTTCTGAGCCCGCCGCGTCGAGCACCGCGTCGAGGTCCTCAGCCCACTCTTCCCATGTCGGGATGGCGTTGCCGGGCACACTGTCGGAGGCTCCGGTGCCCCGGCGGTCAAAGAAGATCAGGCGACTGAACGACGCGAGACGCAACAACACGTTGCGCGTCATCTCGTACTCCCAGAAGTAATCGAGATGGCTGCCGAGCCCGTAGCAGTAGAGGAGGTCCACCGGCCCCTCGCCGACCAGCGAGTACGCGACGTCGGCGTCTCCGACCGCCACGTACCTGGTTTCGGGCCGGTTCACCGGCGCTGTCCTAGCGCGGCGAGGACCCCTCAGCGCGGAGACCACTCAGCAAACAGGCGATCAGAGTCTCCACTTCGCGGCGAGCTTCCGCGGGGTCCTCGGCGTCGGCGACGTACAAGCACGCTTCCTTCAACGCGCCGGCAAGCATCAGCGCGAGGGGCCGCAACGGTTGACGGTTGATCACGCCCGCGTGCATGCCCTTACGCAACGCGCCGCGCAGCCCCACCGCACCGAAGCGCACGTCGAGATCGCGCACCGTGTCTGCGCCGAGCACCGATCGGGCGTCGCGCAACACGATCTGTTGCACCTCAGGCGCCTGGTGCGCCTCGATCCAGACGTCGCAGCCCATGATCAGCGCGTCCCACGGGTCCTTCTCGAGAAACACCGACGCGACGCGATCGGAAACCTCGATCTGGACCTGTTCGAACACGGCGCAGAACAGGTCCTCTTTACCCGCGAAGTGGTGGTACACGGCGCCTTTCGTGACGCCGGCTTTGGCCGCGATCTGTTCGGTATTCGTGGCCGCGAACCCCTGGCTGCCGAAGATCTCGCGGGCGGCGGTAACGAGCGCGGCGCGGGTCTCACGTCCTTGTACGACCTTCTTTTCGGCGACCGCCATGAACTCTCCTAGAAAAGGGTTGACTTCCGTACTCAGAGTATGCAGGATACATACCGCCGGTATCCATCAGGGATACTGACAGTCAGTACGTTACTACTAGGGGGAGAACCCAAATGCCAAAGTTCGTAATCGAGCGGGAATTGCCCGGCGCCGGCAAGCTCAGCGAGCAGGAACTGCACGACATCAGCGCCCAGTCCAACAAGGTGATCAGCGACCTCGGTCCTGACATCCACTGGCTGAACAGCTACGTCACCGACGACAAGCTGTACTGCGTCTACATCGCACCCGACGCCGACATCATCTTCGAACACGCGCGTTGCGGCGGCTTCCCGGCCGACAAAGTGAACCTCGTCAAGGCGGTCATCGACCCGTCGACCGGCGAGTAGGGCAGCAGTGTTGCCCTCCGCCCATATGCTGACGGATCGTCAGAACTGGTCTGAGGAGGGGCGTGCGCGGCGATCTCGAGTGGGGCACCATCCCGAACCTCGTGCGCGACGCGGCTGGCCGGTTTGGGTCCGCCGAAGCGCTCGTCGACTCGAACCGCAGGTTGAGCTTCGCGGAGCTCTCGACTGCTGTTGACAACGCGGCCGCAGCCGTAGTTGCGGCGGGGCTGAACCCGGGAGACCGCGCAGCAATCTGGGCGCCCAACGTGAGCGAGTGGATACTCGCCGCGTTGGGCGTTCTTGCTGCCGGCGGCGTCGTCGTACCGATCAACACGCGGTTCAAGGGCGACGAGGCTGCGTTCGTCTTGAACGCCAGCAAGGCGCGATTGCTGTTCACGGTCGGCAACTTTCTCGGCACCGACTACCCCTCGCTGTTGTCGGGCATCGACCTCACTTTTCTCGAGCGCACCGTCACGCTCGACGATGGCGCGTGGGACGACTTTCTCGCCGCGGGCGCCGCGTCTTCGAGCGCGTGGGCCGAGGTCGACAAGCGCATCGAGGCGTTACGCGGCGACGACACGTCCGACCTGATCTTCACCTCGGGTACCACCGGCAAACCCAAGGGTGTGATCACCACGCACGGTCAAACGCTGCGCGTGTTCGAACAGTGGGCGTCGGTCGTTGGCTTGCGGGAACGCGACCGCTACCTGATCGTCAATCCCTTCTTTCATACGTTCGGTTTCAAAGCGGGCTTCCTGGCCTGCCTCATGAAGGGCGCGACGATCGTGCCCCATCCGGTGTTCGACGTGCCCTCGGTGGTGGCCCGGATCGCGGAGGAACGCATTTCCGTGCTGCCCGGTCCGCCTGCGCTCTACCAGTCGATCCTCGATCATCCCGACCGTGACCGGTTCGACTTGTCATCACTGCGGCTGTGTGTCACCGGCGCGGCGCCGGTCCCCGTCGAGATGATCGAGCGCATGCGACGGGAGATGACATTTGAGACGATCGTTACTGCGTACGGGCTCACCGAGTCGACCGGCGTCGTGTCGATCTGCCGGCCCGACGACGACGCGGAGACGATCGCGAACACGTCTGGTTGCGCGATTCCGGATACGGAAGTTCGCATCGTCGACGACAAGAACAACGAAGTGGCGCGGGGTGAGTCTGGCGAGATTGTCGTGCGCGGCTACAACGTGATGGCCGGGTACTTCGATAACCCGTCGGCGACCGCAGAAGCGATCGACGATGCCGGATGGCTGCATACGGGCGACGTCGGCACCATGGACGATCGCGGCTACATCACGATCACTGATCGACTGAAGGACATGTTCATCGTCGGCGGGTTCAACGCCTACCCGGCCGAAATCGAGAACATCCTGCTCGGTCACCCGCAGGTCGCGCAGGCCGCTGTGGTCGGCGTGCCCGACGGGCGGATGGGCGAGGTCGGCGTCGCGTTCGTGGTGCCGCGCGCCGGCGCGTCGCCCACGCCTGACGAGTTGCACGCGTGGAGTCGCGAGCGCATGGCGAACTACAAAGTGCCGCGGCGGTTCTACGTCGTCGATGCACTCCCGACGAACGCGAGCAACAAAGTGTTGAAGCACGAGCTGCGCACCCGCGCCGCTGCGAACACGGAGGACTGAAATGGCCGGCAACGACACCGACGAGATCCGACTCGGCTCGATGCTCTACACGCTCGTCGAACCCCGCAAAGGTCACGAGGTGGCATACAACCGCTGGTACGAGCGCGACCACTTCTACGCCGGCTGCATGGTCGGCGCGTATCAGTTCGCCGGTCAACGCTTCGTCGCCACGCGGCCGTACAAGGAACTGCGTTATCCCGTCGACTCGCCGATCACGCCTGATCCGCTCACCGGTTCGTACGTCGCCATCTACTGGATCCTCGACGGGCACCACGGGGACTGGAACCGGTGGGCCGTCGACCAGGTCAACAAGCTGCACGCGAACGGCCGTATGTTCACCGAGCGCGACCACATCCACACCGCGCTGTACGACTACGAGTGGTCCTTCAATCGCGACGCCGACGGCGTGCCGCCCGAGTTGGCGCTCGACCATCGCTTCGGCGGGCAAGTCACGATCATTGGTGAGCACGCCGACGGCGCGTCGCACGCCGAGATCGACGAGTGGTACCGCACGACGCGGCTGCCCGAACTCATGAACGGGTCCGACATCGCGCTTGCGATGCGGTTCTCGGCCATGCCGCTGCTCGCAGACGCGCCTTCCGACGTGCCCCGCGTAGAGGGCGTCGACCGCCGGTTCATGTTGTTGTTCTTCACCGACGGTGATCCCGCCGACTCGTGGTCGCGGTTCGCGCAAGAGGCAGACGCGCTGAAGGCGAGCGGACTGGGTTCGTTGTTGTGGGCGTCGCCGTTCATTCCGACTGTCGTGGGCACGGACACCTACACCGACCAGCTTTGGTAGACGCTGCCGCGCCGGCCGAACCACACATCGTGTTCGTGTGCACGGGAAACGCGGCGCGCAGCGTGATGGCGGGTGCCGTGTTGTCGCACATGGGCGGGGCGCGCGTCGTTACCGCCGGCACGATGGTGGTGGAGGGGCTCCCGATGAGTTGGCGCACCCGTCACGCGCTCCAGGAACTCGGCGTCACCGTGCCAGCGCACCGCAGCCGCCAACTCAGCGACGCCGATGCGCGCGACGCCGACGTCATCGTGTGCTTCGAGACGTTCCACGTCGCCTACGTGCGACGCACGCACCCCGAGGCCGCAGCGAAAACAGCCACGATCCGCCGGCTCGTGCGTGACCTACCGTCGACGTCGGGAACCTTGAGTGAACGCGTCGCTCGCCTCGACCTTGACAAGGTCACGCTCGAGGACTGGGAGAACGTCGAGGACCCCGCCGGCGGCGAGCTCGACGTCGTGGTCTCGTGCGCGCAAGATGTAGCCGCGCTGGTCGACGAACTCGCGGCGACGCTGCTCTAGGCTCACCGCCCCATGAATTGCGCTGACTGCGGAACCGCTCTCGAAGTAGCCGACCTCGATCACATCAAGATCCACGAATGCCCGAAGTGCGCGGCAATGTGGTTCGAGCAGGACGAACTTCGGCGGGCTAAGGACAACGCTGATGAATGGATCCGCTGGATCGACTTCGACCTGTTCGCAGCCGCCGATGCCAGCGGAGAGATCGGGTCGAAACCCTGCCCCGAATGCGGCCAGCCCATGCGCACGCTCGTCTACCCGCACTCCAAGATCGAGGTAGATGCGTGCACCGCGGACCACGGCGTCTTCTTGGACAAAGAGGAGTTCGACAAGATCGTCACCTCACTCGACGATCTCACGAACCAAGTAAGCGCGAAAGACCTCGAGCACGCGACGTGGCATCAGTTCAAGGAAATTTTCGCGGGTGGCCACGAGTCGCGTGTCTCGGAGATCAAAGACTTCATGGCGGTGTTTCGGCTCATGGAGATGCGATTTGGTGTCGAGCACCCCGCGACGGCGCAAGCCATCAACGTCTTGAGCCGTGAAGGCCTGTAGGAAGCTCGACGTCCCTCTGACACAACGCGGGCTTTCGCGACTGGCCTAGAGAACGAGTTCGGCCATGGTGCGGAGTAGGTCCGGGGTGCCGTTGGTAAGCAGCGTCGTGATTTGCGACGCCTTCCAGAGTTCGAGGTCGTCGCGGATTTTCGCCAGGGGTCCGACGAGGCAGATCTCTTCGACCATGGCGGTGGGTACCGCCGCGATGGCGTCGGCTTGGTGGCCGTCGAGGTACAGGTCTTGGATCTTGGTCGCCTCGCTCTCGTAGCCCATGCGGCAGAACACGTCGAAGTGGAAGTTCATGTCGCGGGCACCCATGCCGCCGACGTACAACGCGATCATCGGGCGCAGCGCGTCGGCCGCGGCTTCGACGTCGTCGTCGATCGACACCGTCACCATCGCGTTGACTTCAAAGTCGTCGGGCCGGCCGCCGTCACGACGCGCGAAGCCCACGTCGAGCGCATCCCGATACATCTGGTCGTGACGGGGTGAGTAGAAGATCGGGAACCACCCGTTCGCGATCTCGGCGGTGAGCGCCACGTTCTTCGGGCCTTCGGCACCAAGCAGGATCGGGATCTCGTTACGCAGCGGATGCACGATCGACTTGAGCGGCTTACCGAGACCGAGGCCACCGGGGTAGGGCAGCGGGTACTGCGCGCCGTCATTGGTGACGGGCCCCTCGCGCGCGAGCACCTTGCGAACGATGTCGACGTATTCACGCGTGCGGGCGAGCGGCTTCTCGAACGAGGTGCCGTACCAACCCTCGACGACCTGTGGCCCGGACACTCCGAGGCCGAGCACGTAGCGGCCGCCGGAAAGATGGTCGAGCGTCTGTGCCGCCATCGCCATCGCAGTGGGGGTGCGGGCCGAAAGCTGCGCCAGGTTCGTGCCGAGCCGGATGGTCGACGTCGCCGCGCCCCACCACGCCAGAGGCGTCAACGCGTCGGACCCGTAGCTCTCGGCCACCCACACCGAGTCGAACCCGAGCCGTTCGGCTTCGAGGATCGTGTCGACGGGATTCGCCGGCGGCTGTGCGCCCCAGTACCCCATGTGCAGGCCGAGCTTCACGTGCGAGACTGTAACGTGTTCCAGTTTTTGGGACTCGGGCGATAACTGAAGGGGAGGCGCCGTGTACATCGGTTACACCGAGGAGCAGGAGGCGCTGCGCCAAGAGTTGCGGGCGTACTACCGCGAGTTGCTCACACCCGACGTCGAGGCCGAACTCGGTAAGGAACACGGTGTCGGCCCGACCACGCGTCGCATCTTCAAGCAGATGGCCGCCGACGGATGGGTCGGCATCGGATGGCCGAAGGAGTACGGCGGACAGGGGCG
>JBEEFT010000099.1:0-4193 GCA_041166225.1 Actinomycetota bacterium
ACCTGCTTGCGGGCGCCGGTGAGGTCGTTGAACGTGTGGAAGAACTCTTCCTGCAGGCCCTCTTTGCTCTCGATGAACTGGATGTCGTCGATGAGCAGCACGTCGGACTCGCGATAACGCCGCTTGATGGCGATCGTGGTGTTCGTACGGATGGCGTCGACGAATTCGTTCATGAACGTTTCCGTGGTGACGTAGCGAACATGGCGATGCGGGAAGTTTTGGCGCACGTAATTCCCGATCGCGTGCAACAAGTGCGTCTTGCCAAGACCTGACTCGCCGTAGACGAACAGCGGGTTGTACGCCCGACCAGGATTTTCGGCCACGGCTCGAGCCGCAGCGTGCGCGAACGAGTTCGACTCTCCGATCACGAAAGCGTCGAACGTGAACTCAGGATCGAGCCGCGCCGGCTCGCCATGGCGCGGAGGCGGCGGCGGAACCGAGCGGTCTAGCTGGGCATTCGCCGATGCGGCGTTCATACCGAAACCGCCCGATGAGCCGGCCGCGAAACCGGGCGCAGTGGTGGCGTCGACCACCCGCACCTCGACGATCACCTTCGCCGGCGAACCCTGAGCGTCGGACAGCGCCGCGTTGAGGTCGTTCTGGAATCGCTCCTCGAGCCGCTGTTTCACCACCGAGCTCGGGGCCGACAACGTGAGCGAAACTTCGTCGCTGACGATGGGGACAAGTTCTTCAAACCATGCCATCCACGTCGCCTCGGACAGTTGTCCTCGCAACGTGTCTGCACAGGCCTTCCACAGCCGTTCTGCGTCCGTCACCTGCCGTTCCGCCTCCCGGAGCTAATAGTTCTCCACACTTCTCTCCACACCTGTGGACAACCGTTTCGCGACGTCCAAACCATCCCCCGGGCATGCCGTGCCGGCCCTTGGGGAAGGAGGGCAAATCTTGCGATCGGCGTTATGGGAGGGCGGCAGGTTGCCAAGCCCACAAGTGAAGAAGGGCGACCGTAGCACCGTCGTCCACAGGCTGACACAAAGACTTAAATACGTCTCTGACCTGCGAAAACAGTTAAAAAGGCTACGGTGAGGGGCCTTGGCTGGCGCGCGGACCCGCGGAGGCGTAGCCTTTCCGGACTGTCGTCGTGTGCTGGCCCTCGTGTGCCCGCTACTGCGCGATTCGCTACCGCCGTAGCGAACCCGTCGTCCCCAAGGATTCCAAATGAAGCGCCCCTATCAACCCAATGCGCAAAAGCGCGCCAAGCGCCACGGTTTTCGGCACCGGATGTCAACCCGGGCCGGTCGCGCCATCCTTTCGGCTCGGCGCCGTAAGGGCCGCGCCAAGCTTTCGGCTTAGATCCGTCGGGCCTTCACGTCCGTGACGACCACCGGTCGGCTCAGGGGACGGCGCAGCTTCGCGGCCATCGCGCAGCACGGCCGCACAGTGCGCAGCGGTTCCCTTCGCATGCGTTATCTCATCGCGTCCACAGACGGGCCGGCACTGGGATTCGCAATAAGCAAAAAGGTCGGCGGGTCGGTTGTCCGCAACCGCATCCGACGTCGGCTGCGGGCTGCGGTCGCCGCCGCAAATGCGCCCTTGACCAGCGGTTTTTATCTCATTTCGGCCGACGCGAGTGCGGCCACCGCGCCGTTTCACGAACTTGAAGCGGCAGTGGCAAACGTCTTCGCGCGCGTCGACTCCGCGGCGAGCGCATGAGCGCGACCGCACGCAGTTTGCGCGCAATTCTGCGGCTCTACCAGGGACTTAGCGCCAATCGCCTCCCGCGCTGTCGGTTCCATCCGAGTTGTTCGGCGTATGCCATCGAAGCCCTCGAGCGCCACGGCGCCGGGCGTGGCTCGTGGCTCACGCTTCGCCGTCTCGCACGCTGCCAGCCTTTCGGGGGCTTCGGCGTAGACCCCGTCCCGGAATAAGGAAAGAAATTGTTCAGTCTGTTAGCTGGGATCTTGTCGTTTTGGTACGACCTCGTACCGAACTACGTGTTCGCCATCACCATGCTCACGCTCACGGTAATGGCGGTGCTGGCCCCGATCACCTTGAAGGGCACGCGCAGCATGCTCGCCATGCAGAAGCTTCAGCCGGAGATGAAGCGCATCCAAGAGATGCACAAGGGGGACCGCCAGGCGGCCAACGAAGCGATGATGGCGTTCTACAAGGAACACAAAATCAACCCGCTATCAGGGTGTTTGCCGATGTTGGCGCAGCTGCCCGTGCTTTTCGTGATGTTCCGTGTCTTGCGCGGACTGGTCAAAACCAAGGTCGTCGACGGCGTAACGGTCGGCACGCCGGCGTATTTGGGCCATCACACTGCGCTGTTCAAGGCCTTGGCCAAGAGCGCCGGCCAGATGAAGACCTTCGGCGTCGACTTCGGCGCCAAGCCTGCTGACGCCGGGCGGGGCGCGATCGTCCTGTACCTGCTCATCGTGCTCGTAGTGCTCACGTCGTACTACCAGGTGCGCCAGATGACATCGCGCAACGCGGCGGCGAACGCCAACCCGCAAATGCAGATGATGAATCGGATAACTCCCCTGTTCTCGGGTCTTATCTCGCTCAGCCTGCCCGGCGGCGTCACGGTGTACTTCCTGGTCAGCAACCTTTTCCGGGTTGCGCAACAAAGCTTGATGTATCGGTTCGACCCCCATCTCCGAGCCCATGCCGAGGAAGCTCGCGAAGTCCGAAGTCGCGCCGCTTCCATGCCGCCGGAGCCCAAGAAGGGGTTCCTCGCTTCCATGCGCGAACAAGCCGAGAACACCCGCGGAAACGCAAACGGCAACGGGAACGCGAAGTCCGCAGGATCCAAAGGCGCGCCGAGCGCGCCTCCGAAGCCGGCCAGTGGCCGGGTAACGCAACCGGGACGACAGAACAACGCCTCGCGTAAGCGTTCGAAGAAGAAGAGGTAGATCTCCCATGGAATGGGTTGAGATCACTGGTAAAACCGTCGATGAGGCCAAGGATTTGGCGCTCGATCAGCTCGGTGTCGACGTCGATGAGGCCGAGTTCGAGATACTCGACGAGCCCAAGGCGGGATTGTTCGGACGGGTGCGGGGAGAGGCCCGGGTGCGGGCGCGCGTGCGCCCGACGGCACCGCGGTCTAAGGACGGCGGTCGTCGCGGGCGTAGCCGGCGCGACGCCGATGCAGGAACCACGGCGACGAAACCGCAGGTCAGCGGCGACAGTCGGGGCCGTGCCGGTGGAGCCAAAGACCCAGCGGTCGCCTCGGCGATCGCCGAAGTCAGCGCAAGCGGAGACGCCGCCGTTTCCGGAGAGCGGAACGGTGAGGCCGGCGGCAACCGCCGTCGCGGCGGCCGCAGCCGTGGAGGACAGGGACGCACGCCGCGGACCGATAGAGAGTCAAGTCGAGGAGAGCCCGTGTCGGTCGAAACTTTGGAAGAGCAAGGCAAAGTAGCGGTGTCGTTTTTGAACGGCCTGCTTGAGGCGTTCGCTATGGACGCGACCGTCGCGGTTCGGTCGGTGAATGATTCCGCCGTGGAGGTGGCCGTTGACGGCGCCGACCTTGGCTTGCTCGTCGGGCCCCGTGGCGCCACGCTGCAAGCAATCCAGGAATTAACGCGCACCGCGGTGCTGCGCGAAACCGGTATGCGCGACGGGTGGGTGATCGTCGATGTTGCCGAGTATCGGGTCAAGCGGCGCGCCGCATTAGAGAAGTTCGCACTGCAGGTTGCCGAGCAGGTGACGAGCGGCGGCACGGCGGTTCGGCTCGATCCGATGCCACCTGCGGACCGCAAGGTCGTGCACGACGTCTTGAACGGCGTCGATGGAATCGAGACCGGTTCCGAAGGCGAAGAACCACGCCGCCGCGTCGTCGTGCGCCCGGTTGCCGACTGACGATTCGCTGCTGGGGGTCCTAGAAAGGTCCCGTGACCTGGGCTTTCTCGGCCCCGGCCCAGTGGAGGACCACCTCGGGCACGCCCGGGCATACCTACCGGCATTGCCAAAACTGTGTCATCCCGGCGTCGTGATGGATCTCGGAACCGGTGGCGGTGTTCCCGGACTCCCCTTGGCATTCTGGCGTACGGATTTGACCTGGGTCCTCGTCGATGCGATGTCTAAGCGTGCGTCGTTCGTGAGATCTGCGGTGTCGGACCTCGGACTCGACGCCGAGGTCGTGGAGGGCCGAGCGGAAGTGATCGCCACGGACTCACGATTTGCGCGTGAAGTGGACGTCATTGTGGCGCGATCGCTCGCGGCTCCGGGGGTCA
>JBEEFT010000100.1:0-3247 GCA_041166225.1 Actinomycetota bacterium
CGATCCGCAGCGATGACCGTGCTCGACCCGACAGCTGACATCGACTTCGACGACCCCGGCGCGCTGTTCGTGCTGCCGAGGTTGTGGGCCGACATGGACGCGTGGCACGAGCGCGTCGCGCGGTTACGGCGGGAGACGCCCATCGTGCCCGTCGACTTCGCCGGTTTCGCGCCGTTCTGGGTGCTCACGCGTCACGCCGACATCCAGGCCGTCGAGCGCGACCACAACCATTGGCTGAACACGCCGTTCTCGGTGCTCGGTCCCGATGTGCAACAGGCCGAAGTCGAGGCGAGCGGCATGCCGCTACCGGCGTCGCTCGTGCAACTCGACGGCACCAAGCACCGCACCCACCGCGCCGTCACGAACGACTGGTTCAAGCCCGCGGCCGTCGGCAGCCGCCAAGAACGCATCGACGCCATCGCAGACGAGTACGTCGCCAAGATGCGCGACATGGGCGGGGCGTGCGACTTCGCGTCGGACATCGCGCAGCCCTACACGCTGCACGTGATCATGGAGATCTACGGCGTGCCCGAAGAGGACGAGCCGTTGATGCGCGAACTCACGCAAGGCATCTTCGGCGCGGCCGACCCCGAGTACGGCGGCGACGACCCGCAGGCGGCGATGGTCGGATCCGTGATGCGGTTCATCGCCTACTTCAACGAACTCACCGAGGCGCGCCGGGCCGAACCAACCGAAGACCTGGCGACGGTGATCGCCAACGCGATGATCGACGGCGCGCCGATGGGCGACGTCGAGCGCCTCTGGTACTACATCATCGTGGCGACGGCGGGCCACGACACGACGTCTTACGGGCTGTCGGGCGGGATGGAAGCGCTGCTGCACAACCCGTCGCAACTGTTCTCGCTGGCCGGCGATCACGACCGCATCGTGCGCGCCACCGAAGAGGTCATCCGGTGGACCACACCCGTGCGTCACTTCCTTCGTTACGCGTCGGAAGGCACCGAAGTCGGGGGCGTGAAGATCCCCGCAGGCGGACGGGTGCTGTTGAGCTATCCGTCGGCCAACCGCGACGAAGACGTGTTCGCGAACGCGATGACCTTCGACGTCGATCGCCCCGACGCCGACCGGCAACTGTCGTTCGGGGCCGGCGTGCACTTCTGTCTCGGCGCCCACTTCGCTCGCCGCGAAATTCGCACGATGCTCGGCAAGCTCAGCGAACAACTGGAGTCGATCGAAGCGGCCGGCGACCCGTCGTATTCACAGAGCCATTTCGTGTCGGGCGTGAAGCACCTGCCCGTGACGTACCGCTTCAAGAACTAGCGAACGCGTCGACGCTCAACCAAGCGGCAGCACCCCGGCGCACAGCACGCGCATCCAGCTGATTCGACCATCGGTCACCTCGATGTACGCCTGCTGCTCGACGACGTGGTCACCGTCCGCGTTGGTGACATGGAACCGGTAGGCGACGCGCTCACGATGACTGACGGTCGAACACTCCACCGCCAACACTTCGGCGATGTGATCGGTGGGTCCGAACCAGCTGCCGAGCAGAATGCCGTCGACGACTTCGGCTGCGTCGTTGGCCTCCCAGAAACGATTCGGCGTTAACGCACGAAAGTCGACGTCGGGTGACAACAGCGCGTGCATTGTGTCGCGGTCTTTCACGGCCAGCGCACGGGCGAACCGCTCGCCGATGGGAGCGGTGGCGCTCACGTGGGCGAGTACTTGGCCGCCGCGATCGCAGCGTCGGCCGCGACCTCCGTCGCCCGCTTGCCGCCCTTTGCCATGCGCATCATCGCCGGCACCTTGTTCGGATGCTTCAGGAAGAACGCCGCCACCCGCTTCGGGTTTGGCGTGCCGTCCATGTTCGCCATCTTGAACACTTCCTCGGTGACCGACCCGTCGGTGGCACGATCGCTGATGGCGCGCCGCACCGACCACGGGATGTTGCGGCGGTCGCAGCACGCACCGATCACTGCGGTCTCCATGTCGAGGCTGACCACGCCGCGCTCGATCAGCGGCGGCAGCTCATGGGCGGGGGTGATGACGTTGGTCGTCCACATCACACCTTTGGGCGTCGCGCCATGGGGCGTCGGCGTGTGTTCGCTGCCGGTGAGGGCGTTCACCACCTTCTCGGGGACGATGAGCTCGCCTATCTCGGTGTGGTCGTGCACGGCACCGGTGATGCCGAACACGACGACGCGGGTGATGTTGTCGACCGCGCTCAGCAGCGCCTCGGTCGAATCATGCGCCAGCTCCGGACCCATCCCGGTGTGGATCGCGACGACGTTTTGGTCACCGATTTTGCCGACGCGCATCTTCACGCCACCGCGCGTTTCCTTCTGCAGGTCGAGCTTTTTCGTGAGCGGTGCGAGCTCCATCGGCATGGCGCAAATGAGGGCGATCGTCATCAGTGGCAGTGGTCGCTGTTCGTCGGCGGCACGTCGAGCGCCGGGTTCTTGTCGAAGAAGCCGACCGGCACGAGCGAGAACCCGCAGTATTCGACGGGCATCACCGGCCAGTCTTCGGGACGGGGAACGTGGGTCACGCCGAATGTGTGCCACACCACAACGTCGGTGTCCACCAACGACCGGTTCGCCGCGGTCCACGCCGGCAAACCGTCGCCGCCCGCGTGCTGGTTCGGGTAGTCGCCCGCGGCGCGGTTCTCGCCGGGCGCATACGGCGTGACCCACAGGTTCTTCGTTGCGAACGCGGCGCGGTTCGCGATCGACGACCCGGGGCGGCCGAGCAGCGTCGGCGTCGCGCCGGGCAACAGCTTGTAGGCAACCGGTTGGCCGACCGCGTTCAGCTTCGAGGGGTTCACGATCTTCCACACGCGGCTTCGTGACGCGTCGACGTTGCGTTGCGCTTCGGCTTCGGTCGACAGGCGCGTCGCGGTCGGTGCGAACGCGTTGCCCCAGTCACCTTCTTCGACCGGGTCGACGTTCACCTCGTAAACCTCGTTGTTCGGCCCGTCGACATCGAAGTCGAGCCGGGCGTTGAACAGGTGCTGGTGGACGGGCGCGGCGAGGCCGGGCGCGATCTGCGGGGCGAAGACAGACGTCTCGCCGTCGGCCAGCGCCTTGGTCGACATGATCCCGGTGAGCTTCACCTCGAGCTGGATCGTGCCGTCCATGTAGAAGTACCAGTAGAAGCCGTACTCGTAGTTACCGACCGTCGAGATGAACGACACCACGAGACGTCGGCTGCGGCGCACCTCGGTCCGGCCGCCGCTCAAGTCGACGTGCTTCCACAAGATGCCGTAGTCCTCTTCGTGGATGCAGAT
>JBEEFT010000101.1:0-8653 GCA_041166225.1 Actinomycetota bacterium
CACGGCCTCGGCGTCGAAATGGCCGAGGCGCTCGCCGAGTTGTGGCACCGCCGCATCCGCGAGGAGTGGGGCTTCGCCGACGAAGACGGGCCGTCGATCGCCGGCCTGTTCCGCCAGCAGTACCGCGGCGGCCGCTACTCGTTCGGCTACCCCGCCTGTCCCGACCTCGAAGACAACGTGAAGATCGGCGAGCTGCTCGGCGCCGACCGCATCGGCGTGGAGTGCAGCGAGGAGACGTCGTTCCAGTACCAGCCGGAACAGACCACGTCCGCGGTGATCTGCCACCACCCGCAGGCGAAATACTTCGTCGCATGACCGGCGCTCTGGGGATCACGCCTATCGGCTATGTCCGCGGCGGGCGGGTCGAAGCGATTGACGACGATTGGGGCGACGTCGAGTGCACCATCGAACTTGACGCCGACCAGTTCGGCCCCGACGTCCTCGCCGGCCTCGACGCGTTCAGCCACGTCGAGATCGTTTACATCTTCCATCTCGTGGCCGACGAGGAGATCGAGACCGGAGCCCGTCACCCTCGCGAACGCGAGGACTGGCCGCTGGTCGGCATCTTCAGCCAGCGCGGCAAAGGGCGACCGAACCGCGTCGGCACCACAACATGCGAGATCGTGTCGATCGACGGACTCAGCCTGCGCGTGCGCGGCCTCGACGCGATCGACGGCACGCCCGTGATCGATATCAAACCGTTCATGACCGCGTTCGCGCCCCGCTCTGCAGTTCGCGAGCCCGTGTGGGCCAAAGAACTCATGGCCGACTACTGGCACGCCACCGAACACGTCGACTGGTAAAAGTCTCCTGCGGGCAAGGCTCTCGTGGAGCCTCACCCCGAGGTCGACACCGCCTCGATCACCGCACTCGTACGCTGCTACTGGAGCGCTTCTCGGCATCGGATCGGCTGCAGAACGACCAATTTGATGCCGAGATCCGGACTTCTTCGCGCCGTACGTCCCCGACGCCGGCACCATGGCGCCGGGTGGCTACAGGTCGCGGGCGAGGCGCAGGCCGCTGAACTGCCAGCGGCAATGGGGGCCGAAGAAGTTGCGGTAGGTCGGCCGAGCGTGACCCTTCGGGGTGGCGCAGCACGAACCCTTCAGCACTTGCTGGTTGACCATGAACTTGCCGTTGTACTCGCCGACCGCGCCTGCCGCCGGAGCGAACCCTGGATAGGCGGAGTACGACGACGCCGTCCACTGCCACACCGAGCCGAACCACGCGTCGGCGGTGGGATGCAGGCACTTGACGTCTAGTCCCGCGCCACGCTGCACCTTTGTGGGCGCAGCGGCTTCCCACTCGAACTCGGTGGGCAGACGGGCGCCCGACCATCGCGCGAACGCGTCGGCTTCGTACCAACTCACGTGCACGACGGGTTCGTCGGCGCGCACCGCGAGCGGGCCGCCGAGCGTGAACGTGAGCCACTCGTCGCCTTCTTGCCACCAGTACAACGGCGCGTCCCAACCTTGGGACTTCACGGTGTTCCAGCCGTCGGACATCCAGAACTCGGGGCGCTCGTAACCGCCGTCGTCCATAAACGCGAGCCACTCGGCACACGACACGAGCGACTCGCTAATGGCGAAGGGCTGCAGCAGCGTGTCGTGCCTTGGCAGTTCGTTGTCGAAGCTGAAACCGTCGCCCGCGAAACCGACCTCGACAACGCCGCCGGCGTGTTCCGTCCACGTGCCGGCCTTGGATCGGTCGATCGGCTGGTCCCACCAGCGCGCCTTGCCGTAGTGCGGCTGGGTCGGATTGACCGACAGCACGTGTTTGATGTCCATCACGATGAGTTCTTGGTGCTGCTGCTCATGGTTCAGGCCGAGTTCGACGAGCGACGCGATGTCGGGATCGGAGCCGTTGCGCTCGAGGAGCACGCGCATGGCGTCGTCGACATGATGGCGGTAGTCGCCGATTTCCCTCGCGCCGGGACGCGTGAGCAGGCCGCGCTCGGTGCGGGCGTGCCGGGGACCGACGCCCTCGTAGTACGAGTTGAACAGGTAGCGGTAGTGGTCGTCGAAATGCTGGTACCGCGGCAGCGACGGTTCGAGCAGGAAGGTTTCGAAGAACCACGCCGTGTGGGCGCGATGCCACTTCGTCGGGCTGACGTCGGGCATCGACTGCACCGTCTGGTCTTCGGCCGACAGCGGCTCGGCCAGCTGCTCGGTGAGCTTGCGCACTGCGTCGTAATCAGGGCTGGCCATCACGCCACCTCCGCGAGGGTGAGCAGGAAGTCTCCCGCGTCGTCGGTCCACTGCTCGACCATCCGCATCCCGGCCGCCGCCAACTCAACGTTCACCCCGTCGGGCGTGAACTTCGCGCTGATCTCGGTGCGAATAAATTCGTTCTCCGCGAAGTCGACGTCGAGATCTAGCGCGTCGATGCGTACGCGCTGCGGGGCCAAGGACACGAGCCGCATCTCGATCCAGTGCTGTTCCTCGTCGTACACGGCGACGTGACGGAAACAGTCGACGTCGAAGTCTGCGCCGAGTTCGCGGTTGAGGCGCACGAGCACGTTCAGATCGAACGCGGCAGTAACGCCCTCGGCGTCGTCGTACGCGGCGATGAGCCGGCGCCGATCTTTTTGAAGATCGGTACCTAGCAAGAACGTGTCTCCGGGGGTCATTGTCGAGCGCAGCATGGCGAGCATGTCTGCGCGTGCCGACGGCGCCAAGTTGCCGATGGTCGATCCGAGTAGCGCAATGAGACGGCGGCCGTCGCGCGGAATCCGCACCAGGTCGTGCGCGAAGTCACCGACGATGCCGTGAACCTCGAGACCCGGATATTCCGCCATCAGCGCCTCGGCCGCGTCGCGCAGCGTCGACTCGGCGACGTCGAACGGGACGTACATGGCCGGTAGCTTCATGGCGTCGAGCAGGAACCGCGTTTTTTCCGACGTCCCCGATCCGAGCTCGACCAACACGTCGGGATCTGCAGCCGCAACGGTGTCTTTGGCGTGCGCAGCGAGGATCGATCGTTCGGCCTTGAACGGGTAATACTCGGCCAAGCGCGTGATGTCGTCGTAGAGCTCGCAGCCCCGCTCGTCGTACAGCCACGTCGGCGAAAGCGTCTTCGGCGATGACGTGAGGCCCCGGACCACCTCGTTTCGGAGCGCGACGGCCATAGCGGCCTCGTCGAGGAAAACCTCAATCCGCATCATGGGCAATGTACGGAGAGGGTGTGGCATCGGGATGACATACCCAGAAAGCGTAGGGATCCTTCGGTAGTGCGACGGGGCGCGCTTTCGCGGCAGCAATGTTTGCCTTCACTCGACAGACGGGCATGGTGGATGAAGTGGACGATGGATTACCCGAAGGGGTCGCTCGCAATCTCGGGCCCGCGCAACGCTACGGCGCGCGTCAATTGCTGCTCGTCGTTGCCGTGGCGCTCGTGGGAATTCCCTTCGGCCTCTTGTTGCAGCAGGTCACGAGCCACGGCCCGCTGACGCGCGCCGACACGAGTTTCGCCAATTGGCTCCACGAACCCGTTCGCAACAGCCACGCGCTCACGTTGTTGGCCGAAACCCTGTCGTTCATCGGACGGCCCAGCTTCCTGGTGCCGTTCGTTTTGCTGCCGACGATCTGGTTCGTGCGCAGCGGTGCTCGCAAGTTGGCCGCGTTCTTGGTGGTCACGTGTTTGGGTGGAGCGGCCGTCGACTCCATCGTGAAACTCGTCGTCTCACGCCCGCGTCCCCACTTCGACGACCCGATTGCCCACGCCGTAGGCAAGAGCTTCCCGTCGGGACACGCGATGAGTTCGACCATCTGTTTCGGTGCGGTGGTGTTGACGTTGCTTCCGTTGATTGCGCCACGCTTCAGAAACCTTGTCGTCGCGGCGACCGCGCTGCTGGTCGTCGGCATCGGGTTGTCGCGGCTGGCGCTCGGCGTGCACTACCTGTCCGACGTGCTCGGTGGCTTCGTGCTCGGTGGCGCGTGGCTCATCGGCTCCGTAGCTGTGTTCGAGGTGTGGCGCGTCGAGCGCGGTCGCCCCGCAACCAATCCCGTTGCCGAAGGCGTCGAGCCCGAAGAAAAGACCGCGCTTACCTAAGAGGCGAGCACCGCCCGAGCGACGAGGTCGGTGCCGAACGCCGTGAGGATTGCGAGGTACAACAAGCCCGTAGCCGCCATCACCGCGCTGTACGAGCGCTCTTTCAGCGCGGCATTGGTGACGAAGCACAAGACGATGGTGGTAACCGCGCACGCGATCCAAAACCATCCGAGCATGCCGCCGTACCCGTCGTCGATCGACCCGCTGAACACCGAGAACATGCCGGTTGGGATCAACAGCAACGCCACTTCGAACGGCCATATCCGCGCCACCCAGTTGTTCAACTCGAACAGCGGCGCCCGCGGCAGGCCGGGCTGCACGAGGTACCAGTGACCGAGCAGCATCGCGTCGGTAACCGACCCGAGGAACGCGGCGCCGACCACGATGCGCGCGACCGACAAGAGATGGGTGCCGGCGCCGCCGCTGCGCGCGTCGGCCCACCCGGCCGCGATGAGGCCGACCACGCCGACGACGGGCGCGATCGCGTCGAGCACTGGAGGAAACTCCGCGCCGACAAGTGGAGCGTCGACGGTTGTCTGCTGGGGCGCCGGGTGCTCGTTGTCGAGCATTGCCGCGACGCGTTCGTGGCGGGCCGACGCGATCTCGCGTCCGCCCGAGACACCAGCCTTGCGTCGCATTATGGAAACGACCAGCGCCGTTGTCGACGCAAGGACGACGCCTGCCGATGCAAGTTCGCGTACCGGCACCGTGTCGAGCGCGAGGCCGGCGGCGATCGAACCGAGTGCGAACGCGATGAAGATCGCCCGCATCAGCCATCCGTAACCGATTCCGAGCAGCCGGCCACGCGTGGTCACCCACAAGAAGGCCAGCCCGCCCACCGACCACTGCAACAGGACCGTGGCTGCGTCGAGCCGTATCACCCGACGACGACGAGGCTGTGGTCGGCCTGGTTCAGCGACCACGGGCCGTCTTCGGTGGCGACCACGATGTCTTCGAGCCGGGCACCGAACCGGCCGGGCAAATAGATGCCGGGTTCGACGGAGAACGCGTTGCCCGCTTCGAGCGGCGTGTGATTGCCGTCAACGAGATACGGGTCTTCGTGGACGTCTCGCCCGATGCCGTGCCCGGTGCGGTGGGGGAAGAACTCGCCGTAGCCGGCGTCGGCGATCACGTCGCGCGCGGCACCGTCGACCTCGGCGCACGCAGAACCGATCACGGCCGCACTAACACCCGCGGCATGCGCCTCGGACACCACCGCGTACATGTCCTGCATCTCGGGTGTCGGCTCGCCGGTGACGACGGTGCGGGTGATGTCGGAGCAGTACCCGTCGAGCACGCCGCCAAAGTCACACACCACCATCTCGTCGCGCCCGATGATCCGGTCGCCGGGCTCGTGATGGGGCGACGCCGAGTTCGGGCCGGACGCCACGATCACGAACGCGACTTTGTCGTGGCCTTCAGCGATGAGGCGCCGGCCGATGTCGTGCGCGACCTCGGCCTCAGCCCGGCCGACGAGCGGGATGTCGCCGCGCTGGATTGCCGCGGCGACGCGGTCGGCGGCGGCCGCGGCGCGCGCGAGCACGTCGAGTTCAGCCCTGTCCTTCGCGGCCCGCAACGACGACGTGACCAGTCCGGCGGGATGCCAACGCCGCGCCGGCAGTTCGTTCTGCAGCGCGAGCAGGAAACGCGACCATGTGTGATCACCGATCGCGAGCGTGATGCGACTGCCGATGAGGCCGGCGACGATGGACACCGGGTCGTCGGTTTCGTCCCAGGGTGTGAGCCGGAACAAGTCGGGGCGGTCTTCGACGCGGGGCGCTTCGAGGCGGGGCACGACGAGGGTCGGCTCTTCCTTCGCCGGCACGACGAGCATCGTCAGCCGCTCCAGCGGCATCGCCTCGTACCCGCACAACCATGGAAGATCAGCGCCCACCGAGAGCAGCAACGCGTCGACCGCCAGGTCGGACATACGCGCCCGCACCCGCGCCAACCGATCGTGGAAAACCCCCGAGTTCGTGTCCACCGCACTCAACGCTAACTACCGACCAATGTGGCCGCACTCGCCGCGCTGCGGGCGTGATAGCTCGACCGGGTGAGAGGAGAACACTCGACGTGCGCGAAACCGAGGGCCTGCGCGTCGGCGCGCAGCGCATCGAACTCGGCCGGAGTCCACCAGCGCGCCACCGGGAGATGATGCGCCGTCGGGCGCAAATACTGGCCGATCGTGACGATGTCGACGCCGACGCCGCGCAGGTCACGCAACGCGCCGAGCACTTCGTCGGCTGTCTCGCCGAGCCCCACCATTACACCCGACTTCGTGGTGAGCCCCTCGGCCTTGGCCCGGGCGAGCACCGCAAGGCTGCGGGCGTAGCCGGCCGACGGACGCACGGCGCGTTGCAGGCGGGCGACGGTCTCCAGGTTGTGGTTCAACACGTCGGGGCGCGCGTCGAAGATCGTCGCCAGCGACGCCGCGTCGCCTTTGCAGTCGCTGATGAGCAACTCGACTGCAGTTTCGGGCGCGACGCGGCGGATCGCCTCGACAGACGCGGCGAGAGCGCCGGCCCCTCCGTCGTCCAAGTCGTCACGGGCTACGCACGTGATCACCACGTGCTTGAGGCCCAGTTCGACGGTGGCTGCCGCGACGCGCGCGGGCTCGGTTTCGTCGAGGGGTTCGGGCTTGCGGGTGTCGACCAGGCAGAAGCCGCACGCGCGCGTGCAGCGCGATCCGTTGATCATGAACGTGGCGGTGCCTTCGTTCCAGCACTCGTAGATGTTGGGACAGCCGGCCTCTTCACACACGGTGACGAGGTCACGCGACCGCATCGTCTGCTTCAGGGCGCGGTATTCGGGCCCGAAGTCAGCCTTGACCCGCAGCCACTCGGGCTTGCGCTGGTTCGTCGCCAGCGACGTCGAGGTGTCGACGCCCGCGGCGCTAAGGCGCCCAAGCAGCCGCACCGGAGCGCTGTTGCCCTCGGCATGCGCACGGCTGAACGGTGCCAGGTCGTCGGGGCGCTGTTGCCATGCGACGTCGGCACGCTCGGCGACACCACTGCCCCACGTCTGCGCTGCACGCGCCGCTACCGCATCGGCGACCTGGCGCATCGACACGTCGACGCCTTCGTTCGCGATCGACGTCACCGCGTAGTCGGCGATGCCGCACGGCACGATGTTGTCGAACCACGACAGGTCGGTGCTGACGTTGAGCGCGAAGCCGTGCATGCTGCGACCGCGGCTCACGCGAACGCCGATCGCGGCGATCTTGCGGGGAGCGCCGTCGACGTCGACCCACACGCCGGGATAGCCGTCGAAGCGCGACACACCCGCGAGCCCGACGTCGCCGAGCGCGTCGATCACGAGTTGTTCGATTGCGTGCACGTGGTTGGGGATCGCGTCGGTACCCATCGCCACGTTGAGAACCGGATACCCGACGAGTTGACCCGGCCCGTGGAACGTGACGTCACCGCCTCGGTCGGCCCGCACCTGCGCCGCACCGACCGACGCCGGGGCTACGAGGATGTTGGCCGGATCAGTGCGGGCACCGAGCGTGTACGTCGGCGGGTGCTCGACGAGTAGCAACGCGTTATCTGGGGCGTGTTCCCACGTCGCGCGCATGAGCGCGAGCGACTCTTCGTAGGGGACGCGCCCTAGCCACCGGACGCGTAGCGGCTTCACGCGAGCTCGGTGGCCCAGTCGCGCGTTTCGAGGATGTCGCGGATGGCGGCGAGGAAGGCCGCCGCGTAGGCGCCGTCGAAGGCACGGTGATCCCACGAAAGCGCCAAGTTGCCGACGTGATGAACGGCGATCGCGTAGGTGCCGTCGTCTAGCGGAACCGCGACGGGCTTCGGTTTCACTCCGTCGGTCGAAAGGATCGCGACCTGGGGCTGATTGATGATCGGCCCCGTGATGAATGTGCCGTAGCCGCCGGCATTCGTGATGGTGAACGTGCCGTCGCTGATGTCGTCGGCACCGAGCTTTTTGTTGCGGGCGCGCCCCGCGAGATCGGAGATTTCGTGAGCCAGCGCCCGGAGACGCTTGGTGTCGGCGTCGTGCACGACCGGCACGATCAAGCCTTCGAAGTTGAGGTCGACGGCAATCCCGATGTTCACGTAATTGTGCTGAATCAACTCGTCGTCGCCCACCGACGCGTTCGCGTGCGGGAACTCGCGCAGCGCGTCGACAACCGCGCGCGCGATGAAGGGCAGGTAGCTGAGACTGACGCCCTCTTGCTGCTTGAAGGCGTCCTTTTGCGCGGCCCGTACCTTCTCGACGTTTTCGTAGTCGACCTCGGTGACCACGAGGGTGTGTGCGCTCGTTGCCAGCGACCGAACCATGTGCTCGGCGGTGCGCCGCCGGATGTTCGAGAACGGGATCGTGGTGTCGCGCTCACCCGCCCGCGGGGTTGGTGCCGGCGCCGCGGCAGGCTTCGGCGCCGCGCCAGGTTCGGCCGGCTGCGCAGGAGCCGCAGGCGCAGCAGGAGCAGCCGCCGGCTGTGCAGGCGCGGCCGCGCCCGAGGCGCGATTGTCGAGCGCAGCGAGCACGTCGTTGCGCGTGATCCGCCCACCGGCGCCGGTGCCCTGGATCGCCGACGAATCAAGGTTGTTGTCGGCGATGAGCTTGCGCACGACCGGCGACAACACCGACG
>JBEEFT010000102.1:0-3421 GCA_041166225.1 Actinomycetota bacterium
CAATCGAGGCGACGGAGCGGTGCGCAGCCGGCGTCGTCGGTCCCGGCCTCGGGCGCTCGCGCGACGCTCTGGAAGGTGCCGCCGACGTGGTCGCGGGCACCACGATCCCGCTCGTGGTCGACGCCGACGCACTCGATCGATCGGTGTTGCGTCGCGACGCAATCGACAAGCGCGGTGGCCCGGTGGTGGTCGCGCCGCACGACGCCGAGTTCGACCGCCTTACTGGGCACTACCCCGGCGTCGACCGCATCTGGGAGGTGCGCGAGCTGGCATCCACGACCGGTTGCGTCGTGCTGCTGAAGGGGCCCACCACAGTCGTGGCCGCACCCGACGGGCGGGCCCTGCTCGCCACCGCCGGTGACCAGCGCTTGGCGACCGGCGGCACCGGTGACGTTCTGGCTGGTGTGCTCGCGTCGTTCTGCGCGCGGGGCGTGCCCGCATTCGAGGCCGCGGCGGCCGCCGCGCACGTCCACGGCCTTGCCGGGCGACTCGGACCCGAAGACGGGTTGGTCGCCGACGACCTCCTCGCCCTGCTTCCCAAAGCGTTGGCGGCGGTGTTCGATGGGTGAGGCGCGCCTTCGTCCCGCGTGGGCCGTGGTCGATCTCGACGCCGTCACCGCGAATACGCGCGCGCTCGCGGGGCTCGTTCGGCCCGCCGAGGTTTGTGCCGTCGTGAAGGCGAACGGCTACGGACACGGTGCTGAAGCGGTGGCGCGTGCTGCGCTCCGAGGCGGGGCGACGCGATTGGGGGTCGCGCTGGCCGAGGAAGGCATTGCGTTGCGTAAAGCGGGAATCGACGCGCCGATCTTGTTGCTGTCGCAACCGGTGAATGCCGCGATGGTCGACGTCGTCAAACACGGGTTAACGGCCACTGTGTATTCCGACACCGCAGTCGACGCGCTGGCCAAAGCTGCGAAGCGTCACGCAACCAACGCGGCGGTGCACGTAAAGGTCGACACGGGGTTGCATCGCGTCGGCGCGGAACCCGACGCGGCCGTAATCATCGCCACGCACGTCGCCGAGACGGCAGGGTTGGAGCTCGAGGGCTTTTACACACACCTTGCGGTAAGCGAAGACTTGGGCCGCACCGGAGTTACAAACGCGGCCCTAGACCGCTTCGACGCCGCGGTTGAGAAACTCGCCGCGCACGGCATCGAACCCCCGTTGCTGCACGCGGCGAACTCCGGCGGCGCGCTCGGACACCCGCGCTCGCGCTACGACATGGTCCGCGCGGGCATCGCGATCTACGGATACTCACCGGGACCCGACGTGGCCGGGCGGTTGCCGTTGGTGCCTGCGATGGAACTGCGCGCCCGCGTCACGCACGTCCAGCGCCTCGCGGCCGGCGAAGGAGTGAGCTACGGGCTGCGCTATACGACGCCCCGATCGACCGTTATCGCCACAATCCCGCTTGGGTATGCCGACGGCGTGCCCCGCGCCCTCTCGGCAGCTCACGGCTGCGTGTTGGTCGACGGAGTGCGGGCGCCAATCGCGGGCACCATCACGATGGACCAGATGATGGTCGACTGCGGACCCGAGTCCGGCGTTGCGCCGGGCGACGACGTGGTGCTGTTGGGTACACAAGGAGGCGAGACCATCACGGCCGACGACTGGGCCGAACGGTTGGGCACGATCAGTTATGAGGTGTTGTGCGGGATCGGCCCGCGCGTACCCCGACGCATGACGGGGGCGGCGTCGTGAGCCCGCGTCGCAACCGGGCAGTCGCGCTCGGTGTCGCCGGCATCGGCGCGGCGGCGGCTACCGCCGCGGCGTACCGCGGTGCTCGTAAGTACCGCGCCCTCGATCTCGACATGTCCGATCTCGCGTTGCCCAACGACGTCGAACACTTCGAGGTCGCGGTCGACGACGGGTCCACGATCCACGGAGTGGCGGCTGGGAGCGGCCGACCGATTGTGTTGCTGCATGGCGTCACGTTGTCGGTCGAGACGTGGCCGTATCAGCTCGCCGCCCTGAGCAAGGAGTACCGCGTGATCGCGCTCGACGCTCGCGGGCACGGCGTGTCGAAGTCAGACGCGGCCGCGTGGGGGATCGACCGCATGGCGAGCGACGTAGCGCAGGTGTTCGCACACCTCGATCTGCGCGACGCCATCCTGGTCGGCCACTCCATGGGCGGGATGATCACGCAGCAGATGTGCCTGGACTTCGCCGACCTCGCCCGCGAACGCATCGCCGGCACGATCCTGCTGTCGACCGGCGCGTCGCCCTCGCAAAGCGTTCCCGGTGCGTCCTGGTTCAACCGAACCTTTATGAAGTCGAAATCGTCGGGCACCGGTCGCCCGGCGCGCATCGGCGCGTGGCAGCCACCGCCTGAAGTCGCGTACGCGATGGCGCGGCTAGCCCTCGGCACGAAACCAGACCCGCGTCACGTAAAGCACACGCAGAACATGTCGTTCGCGATGCCGCCCGAAACGCTCAACGCGCTGCTGCCGAACGTGGTGTTTTTCGAGGTGCGTCATCGGCTCAAGGACTATCCCGTGCCTGCGCTCGTGATTGTCGGTTCGCGCGACCTGCTCACGCCGCCTCGCATCGGGCGTGAACTCGCGCGCCGAATTCCCGGAGCGGAGTTCGAGGTCGTACCCGGCGCTGGGCACATGTTGATGCTGGAGAGAGCCGAATGGCTCAACGACCGCATCGACGAATTCGCGCGTGCTCACTGACGTCGCCGGCGTCCGCGTCGGGCACTGGACTGACACGGAGGCGTGCACAGGTTGCACGGCCATTGTGTTGCCGCAGGATTGCGTCGCGTCGGGCGAGGTGCGCGGCGGCGCGCCCGGCACCCGCGAGTTCGAACTGCTCGCTCCGGGGCGACTGGTCACGCATGTCGACGTCGTGATGTTGAGCGGCGGGTCCGCGTTCGGTTTGGCGACGTGCGACGGAGCGATGCGCTGGTGCGAGGAACAAGGCCTCGGCTACGAGACCCGTGCGGGCAGGGTGCCCATCGTGGTGGGGGCGATCATTTACGACCTCGCAGTGGGCGACAGTTCCGTGCGCCCGGGGCCCGACGAGGGATACGCCGCGTGTACGAGGGCGCTCGGCGGCGCCGTCGCCCTGGGCCGCGTCGGCGCTGGTACCGGCGCGACGATCGGCAAGATCGGCGGCCCTGATACGACGAGGCCGGCTGGGATCGGTTCGGCGACTGAACGCGACGGAGACCTGGTGGTGAGCGCCCTCGTCGTCGCGAACGCTTCGGGGCACCTACGCGACGCGTCGCAGCGCGAGACGCCGTGGGCGGCCATGCCGATCGCGCCCCTGGACAACACGACCATCGGGGTCATCGCTACCAACGCCACATTGGACAAGACCGGCTGCCATCTGGTTGCGCAGTCGGGCCACCACGGCATCGCGCGCGCGTTCGACCCGTCCCACACCCGCTTCGACGGTGACGCGCTTGTCGCGTGTG
>JBEEFT010000103.1:0-5252 GCA_041166225.1 Actinomycetota bacterium
GATCGGTGCCGACGGTCCCCGCGCGTGGGCGCTGCGCCGAGCGCATTGACGCGCGCCGAAATTCAAGTGAGCGCCGCTCGTCACATCTCTACGGTTAAGCGGTGACGGCGCCGATCCTGCATCTCACTATCCCCGTGCGTGACCTCGCCGAAGCGAGACGCTTCTACGAAGATACGTTCGGCTGCCGCGTCGGACGCACCCGCGGCCACTGGCTCGACATCTGGTTCTTCGGCATGCAACTGACGCTCCAAGAACGCCCCGACGAGGTCGTTCCCGCGGCCGACCAAGGCGTGCGCCACTTCGGCGTTGTCCTCCAAGACGCTCCGACATACGACGCGCTCGTCGACCGCCTTCGCGAGCACGACGTGCAGTGGTTGCATGAGCCCGAACGACACTCCGATGCCGAACTGAGCGGAAAGCGCGGCGGCAAGCTCGCCGATCCGAGCGGCAACGTGATCGAGGTCAAGTACTACGACGACGCTTCGGACTACCTCGCCGGTCCCGAATAGTCGGCTCGCCCCGCGACGCAGCCGTCAGTCTTCGGGGGCACCGAACGGCCCACGTCCACCGCTGTTCCACCGCTGCAACCGGTCGACGACCTCCTCGACGTCGCCGCGCGGAAAACGCACGCGCACCACGCCGACGCCGAAGGCCGACGGGCTGTTCCAGTCCCCCGTCTCCTGGGTCGAAAGCGTGTCGTACAACGCAAGCCGTACCTCCCAGGCGTCGGGTGTGGCGAGCGAACTCATACGTCGGTACAGCGCGTTCCGCGGACCGGCGTTGGTGACGGCATCGAGGAACCGGCATGCGTCGTCGGTGTGCAACAGGTCGACGTAGGCACGGCCCGCGTAGACGCGGCTCTGTTCCACGAGCCAAGGCGCGCTATGCGCGAGCGCGAGCAGCGACTCGCCCTCGTCCTGACAGGCACTAACGGTCTCGATGCCACCCCGCCACAGTTCGAACACGAGCGGGGCGATCTCGACGTCTACGTCAGCGCTCCACTCACCGAAGGACACAGAAGCCGTTGGGTGCGTCAAGCGCCGACAGCCGCGCGACTTCCGCTGGTTGACAGCGCGCGCTCCGCTTGCTTGGCGAACGCCCAACCCGGCCCGCGCAGCACGAACGACAATCTGTCGGTCCAGTTGTCCGACGCGGCGATGTCGCGGGCGATGTTGTTGTACTCGCGCGTCGCGATGCGCAACGGGTTGTACGTGTTGATGTTCTTTGTCAACCCGTAGGCAACGCGCTCGTCTTCGCGTTCGAAGGTGCCGAAGAGACGGTCCCACACGATGAGGATGCCGCCGTGGTTGCGGTCGAGGTACTTCTTGTTCGAGCCGTGGTGCACCCGGTGATGCGACGGTGTGCTGAGCGCTTCCTCCGCCGCGCCGAGGCGGTCGATCGTCTCGGTGTGCACCCAGTACTGGTACAGCAGGTTCCAACTGCGGGCGCTGGCCACGAGCGACGGACGGATACCGAGGCGCGACATCGCGCCGTAGGGCACGAACACGCCCATCACGTCGGCGACGGGCTGTCGCAACGCGGTGGACAGGTTGTAGCGCTCGCTCGAATGGTGCACGACGTGGATCGCCCACAGCGCCCGCACCTCGTGCTGGAGGCGATGGTTCCAGTAGTAGATGAAGTCCCACCCGAGCATCGCCAACAGCCAAGCCGCGGGCCCGTTGCCGCGATCGCGCGTCGACCCCTTGGCCGCCCACTGCGCCTGCGGGTTCGTGCGGATCGCCGCTGCCGTCGACAGGGCGAGGCCACCGGTCGCCATCGCCGCAACGCCACCGACGCGCTGCACGTGCTCGGCCACTTGCACTTTGCGATCGCGCCGTCCCGACCGACGCGCTTTGCGAACAGCCGCGTCGGCAATCGTTGTTGCCACACCCGCGGTGACCGCGGCGCCGACGAGCCACTTGCCGTACTTCGACTTGCCCGGCGCGACGGCCTTGATGATGCGCTTCGTAGCGAACGGTGCGAGCAGGCTGCCGGCTCCCATCGAGATGCTCGCGATCGTGTCGGGCTTGGTGTAGTCCGCCGGCCCCGGTCCGCCTCGTTCCGCGCGCGTCTTCTTGAGCGCGCGTTGCTCGAAGTACATCGTGCCGAGGTAGTACGGGATTGCTGCGACGGTTGCGTCAGCCACCCGGGGATCCTAAGGGGACCCACGGTGACGCAGCGCGGCGTCGGTGTCGGCTTCGGTGATGCCGATGATGATGTCAATGAGCATGTGGCGGTCCTGGCAGGATTCGAACCTGCGACGCACGGTTTAGGAAACCGACGCTCTATCCCCTGAGCTACAGGACCCGGGACCGGGACCGGAAGAAAACGTGGGAGAAACCCTTGGCGATCCCAAATCGCTTTGAAGCTTACGGAGCTGCGCCGACGTGGCCTTCCAAACGCAGCGCATAACGGTCTCGTCGGCGAGAACTTCAAGTACGTTTCGGCGACGTCGAGGAGGCAGCATGTCAGGAATGCAGCGGGCGGACGCGGTGACCTACGAGATCGTGGATGGGCGCGCCATCCTCATCGACCCCAAAGGCGCCGAGCTGTTGACGCTGAACGCCGTAGGCACGCTGATCTGGGAGGCGCTCGACGGCGTCCGCGACGCGCCCGCCCTCGCCGAGCATCTCTCGCAGCACGTCCGTAACGTCGATCCCGGCGACGCGCAGAACGACATCGACGGATTCCTGAGCGAACTCCGCCAGCTCGGACTCGTCACCGGGTAGTGCTGCGGGCCGAACATCTCTCGAAGACCTACGTTCCGCCTCCGATGTGGCTTCGCCCCCTCGTGCGCGTCGCGGCGAAGTCGTCCGTCGCCGCGCTCTGCGACGCCAGCTTCGAGGTCCCTCCGGGTCAGATAACCGGGCTCGTCGGCCCGAACGGCGCGGGGAAGACCACGCTGATCAAGATCCTCGGGACCCTGCTCGAGCCGACATCGGGACGCGCCTATATAGACGGGGTCGACGTGGCTGTCGACCCCGCCGGCGCCCGCCGCCGCGTCGCGTTGGTCCTCCCCGATGAACGGGGCTTGTACTGGCGCCTGACGGGTCGCGCGAACCTTGAGTTCTTCGCTGTGCTGAGCGGAATGCCACGCGACGCCGCCGCGGCACGCGCCGACGAGCTGCTGCGCCGCGTTGGATTGTCCGAAGGCGACAAGCTCGTTTTCGGCTACTCGTCGGGGATGCGGTCGAGGCTGAGCCTGGCCCGCGGCTTGCTGCGTGATCCACGCGTGCTGCTCCTGGACGAGCCCACGAGGAGCCTCGATCCGATGGGGACCACGGAGGTCGGGCGTTTGCTCGTGGACCTCGCTCATGAGGGCCGTTCGGTCCTGATGGCGAGTCATCGCCTCGACGAGGTCGTCTCCGTCTGCGATGCGGTGATCATGCTCGTCGGGGGTCGCATCCGATACAGCGGCCCGCTCGACGAACTCGGCGACGTGAGTGGCCGGGCCAAGGCTTTGGCCGATCTCCTCGAGCGCGAGGTCGGGCGCCCGTGAGCCGTCACGGGGCGTCGATGCTCGAACGGGTCGGCGCGGTCGCTCGGCGTGACATGCGCATTCAGCTGTCGTATCAGTTCGGCCTGCTCGCCCGGTTCGTCGAGGTCGTCCTCTTCGCTGCGACGCTGTTCTTCATCTCCAAGCTCGTGCAACACCCGGCCTCGCTCGCTCCGTACGGTTCCGACTACTTCGGTTTCGCGCTCGTGGGCGTGGTCGTGGTGTCGTTCTCGACGCTCGGGCTCGGCGCTTTCACCCGTACGATCTCCGACGAGCAGACAGGCGGAACGCTGGAGATCCTCCTGACCGCGCCTGTGCCGCTAGCGGTCGTCCTCGGGGGCGCGTTCGTGGTTCCGCTCGCGCTGACCGCAGTCGAGATCCTCATCTACGGCGTGGCTGCCGCGCTGGTCGGCACCCACTTCGCACTGGGTGGGATAGTGCTGGCCCTGCCGGTATTGGCACTGACGATCACCAGCTTCTGCGCGCTCGGCGTCGTGTCGGCAGCCTTCATCGTGCTGACCAAGCGCGGCGATCCCTTCACCATCCTCGTCACACGCGTGACGACGTTGCTGGCCGGTTCTCTGTTCCCCGCCTCTGTTCTTCCGGGGTGGGCGCAGCCGTTGAGCAGGCTGGTGCCAGCGTTCTACGGACTGCGCGCCATGCGGGCCGCTCTTCTGGCGCATGCCGGCGTTGCCGACATCGCTGGTGATGTCGTCGTCCTGGCCGGGTTCACGTTGGTCCTCGCGCCGCTGTCGTTGCTGATCTTTCGTCGGTCGCTGCGGGTCGCGCGTGTGTCCGGCACGCTCGGTTCGTATTAATGGGCCGGCCTCACCCCGCCCTTATCGAGTTGGCGGCGGGGCGTCGCTTGCCGGCGGCCGAGTGGGACACCCTGCTCCCGTCGGCGATCGAGCACCACATGACTGGCCTGCTCTGGAGCCGCGTCCAGTCAGGCGAGGTTCCGTGTCCGCAACCATGGAAGGACGAGCTAGCGGGCAGGGACGTCGTGGTGCGCGCCCACCATCGTCGCCTCTGGAACGCGGCCGCGGCGATCGCCGCGCCGCTGCATGACATCGGCGTCGACTGGTGCCTCGTCAAAGGTGTTCCGGTCGAGGCGCGCTGGTACGCGCGCACCGGCGAGCGGCCCTGCCGCGACCTCGACATCTTCATCGCCCCTCAGGACGTCGCTTTGGTCGAGGACGTCGTCGCCGTGCTGGACCCCGCAAGGGCGCGGCGGTCAAGCGTCACCGAGCCACTCCAGCGCGGCGTCGTGCAATCCGTGGATCTCGTCTTCGAGGGCGTGGCCGTCGACCTGCACGCCGACCTGCTTCGACTCGGCCCCCCGAGCCCTCACCCCGGCGCGCTGTGGGAGCACGTCGTGGGTTTCGAAGGCGGCGAAGCGGGCGCCGGCCTCCGCGTTCCCGACGCGGAGCTGTCGCTTGTGCACCTCCTCGTGCACCTCAATCGAGACAGTTTCTGCTGGCTGCTGGGGTTCGCCGACGTAGCGCGCATCCTCGAAGACGAAACGCTTGACTGGCACGCCCTCGAGACGTTGGTGCGCGACGAGGGCGTGGAAGCACCCGTGTACGAAGGGTTGGCCGTCGTCGCCGAGACGCTCGGCCTTCCCGCGCCGCACGCGCAGGTGCCGGGGTGGAGAAGTGCGCTATGGCGCGTCGTGTGGCGGCCGTCAGTTCGCCTGGGCGGTGACCTCGGGTGGGCAAGCGGACGACACCGCGCGCACTGGCTACCTGTGGTCTGC
>JBEEFT010000104.1:0-25250 GCA_041166225.1 Actinomycetota bacterium
GAACCTCGGCCCCGAGGCCTACGGCGAAACCCGAAGCCTCAACGCGCTCAAGCTCTTGTTGAACGCATTGGGATCCGACGCCCGCGCCGCGGTTGTCTTGCTGGACGATTGCCAATGGGCCGATGCGCCAACCCTGAAGCTATTGGCCGAGTGGAACACCGACGCGGACGACACGCCGACGACGACGGTGGTCGTCGCAGCTTTTCGCACGGAGGAAGCGCCGGAGGATTACGCGTTGCGCCACGCGCGCGCGATCGCTGCGATACGCCTCCCGGCCTTCGCCGCATCGGACGTGCAGAACTTGGCCGAGTCCATGGCCGGAACGCTGCCCAATGACGTATTGGAGACTGTCGCGTTGCTCTCGGAGGGCAGCCCGTTCATGGCCGGCGCAGTGTTGCGCGGCCTCGTGGAGGCCGGCGCGCTCATAAAGGTCGGCGACGAGTGGCGCACCGACGCGTCACGCCTCGCCGACGCGCAGACCTCGCGGCGCGCCGCGCTGTTCCTCGTCCGCCGGCTCGAGCTGCTGGCGCCGGCGACGCTTGAGTTGCTGTCCGCCGGAGCGATCCTCGGCAAGGAATTCGATCTCGAACTCGCATTGCAGCTGTGCGGCCAAACCCGCGACCAAGCAGACGTAGCGCTGGCCGAGGCGGCTAGCCGTCGAATCGTCTGGCCGAAAGACAACAGCGGTCGCATCGGTTTGCTGCACGACAAACTCCGCGAAGCGTTGCTGAGCCGCCTGGGCGAGGCCGAGAGCGAGGCGCTGCACCTCGAGGCGGCCAAACGCATCGAGGCGGTCGACCCGACGCGCGTGTTCGAGCTGGCGTACCACTTCAGTGCGGCCAAACGCGCTGACCTGGCGTTGACGTACGCATTGCGGGCCGCTGAGTCGGCCCGCGGCCAACACTCGCTCGACGTAGCACTGACGAACTACCGGATTGCCGAAGCGGCTGTTGCGGCCGATCCCGCGGGCACTGACGTCTCGCTGCAAGCGCTCATCGCCGAGGCGCTCGGTGATGTGCTCACGCTCAAGGGAGCGTATGAGGAAGCCACGACGCAGCTCGAGGTCGCCCTGGCCCAGGCGACGACCGATCTCGCCCGAGCCACGTTGCGGGGCAAGCTCGGCGAGGTCGCGTTCAAACGCGGTGACCAACGACGGGCGCGCGCCCACCTCGAAGACGCTGTACGCGCCCTCGGGCAGCGACTGCCGCGCAATCCGATCAACCTCGCGCTCTCGCTTCTGCGCGAGGTGCTGGTCCAGATCGTGCACACCGCGGCGCCATCGCTGACGGTCGGGCGCCGGTCGCCTGAAGGCGCGGAACGCGAGTTCCGCGCCATGCGTCTCTACAGCCGTCTTGCCTACGTGTATTGGTTCAGCGCCGGGAAGACCTGGTGCGCGTGGGCCCACCTACGCGGAATGAACCTGGCCGAGCGGTATCCGCCGAGTGCGGAGATGGCGCAGGCCTACTCGGAGCACGCGCCGGTGATGACCATCGCGCCGTGGTTCGGACGCAGCATTAAGTACGCCGAGCGCTCGCTCGCTATCCGCGTAGAACTCGGCGACCTCTGGGGCCAAGGCCAGTCGTTGAACTTCTTCGGTGTGGCGCTGTACGCGGCCTCCCGTCAGCGCGAAGCGATCGACAAGCTCGAGGAAGCGGTTCGCCTGCTGGACCAAACGGGCGACCGGTGGGAGGCGAATACGGCGGCGTGGAACATCGCGTTCGCGCGCTATCGCCTTGGTGAGCTCGCCGAGGCAGTGCGAATGGCTCGACGGTTACACGAAGCGGCGACGGCGATCGGCGACCAGACCGCGGCCGGTACCAGCCTCAGTGCGTGGTCACGCGCGTCGGCCGGCCAGGTGCCCGCGGCATTGATCCGTGCGCAACTCGACCAGGGGAACGACGACGCGCAAACTGATGCGGATGTGCACGTCGCCGAAGGTGTGCGCCTGCTCGCATGCGAGGACTACGACGCAGCGGTTGCCGTGTTTGCCGAGGCCGTTCGCATCGTCAAGAGCAACGGTCTTCGCCAGGAATACGTCGCTCATGTCCAGCCTTGGTTGGCGACCGCGCTGCGGTGCCAAGCCGAAGCGATCTCGCCTCATGACGTAGCGACGCGGCGCGCGATCTTGCGTCAAGCCAAACGAGCGGCGTCACGCGGATGGCGGGTTGCGTTCTTCTATCGAAACAACGCGCCGCACGCGTTACGCGAACGCGGATTGCTCGCGGCGATCGACGGTCACAAGTTCCGCGCCCGGCGCTTGCTGGCGCGCAGTCTCGCGGCGGCCACCCAGCAAGACGCGGCCTACGAACAGCTGTTGACGCAGCAGGCCTGGGCGTCCACCGGGCTCAGCGTTCTCGGGGTGCCGGCCGCCGAGGCTCTGGCGACCGCGCAGAACGCTCTGAGCCAGCTTGTGCCCGAAGTCATGACCGTGGATCCGCAGGTCGACGCCGGTCCACCCGCGACGCTGTCGCTGTTGGATCGTTTCGCCACGGTTCTTGCGGTCGGCCGGAAAATCGCATCGGCGTCGTCGGCGACGGGCGTGTACGAGGCGGTCGAGGAGGCGTCGCAGACGCTGCTGCGGGGCGAGCACTGCGAAGTACTGCGGCTCGCGGACGCGGCGCTGGAAGGGGATTCGGCAAAGGAACTGTCGCCGCGAGGCGCGAGCCGCACGTTGGTGAAGCAGGCATTGGCCGAGCTTCGTCCCGTCGTGTTGGCGCAATTGGACGGCGAGTCGGTCGACAGCACTGACAGCATCGTGTTGTCGGGGGTGCGCTCTGCTCTGTGCGCGCCCATCTTGTCGCAGGGCGCACCAGTAGCGCTCGTCTACGTGAGCCATACCGGTATCGACGGGCTCTTCGGCGCCGACGAGATCCAGATGACCGAATTCATCACCACGTTGGCCGGTGCAGCGCTCGAGCACGTCGCGAACACGGAGGCGCGATTCCGGTCGCTGGCGCAGAACTCGAGCGACGTGATCACGATCGTCGATCGCAGCGGCGCGATCACTTACCAGAGCGCGGCGGTGACGCGCGTGTTCGGCTGGGAGCCCGATGCGTTGGTCGGGCAGCGTTTTGTGAGCTGGGTCCACGCGGACGACGTTGCCGAGGTGACCGAACTGCTCGAAACCCTCAGCACCGGCACCACGGGGGCGCGCTTGTTCGAGTGCCGCCTGCGCCGGCGTGACGGCGGGTGGTTGACGGTAGAAACCGCACTCAACGACTTCAACGACGACAGCGGCGTGGAGGGGTTCGTGCTCAACACGCGCGACGTGACCGACCGCAAGACCGCCGAAGCGGAATTGCGCCAAACGCTTAGCGATCTCACGATGACGTCTTCGTTGCTGAACGCCACGCTCGACGCGACAGTCGACGGCATCTTGGTGGTGGACCGTGAGGGCCGCATCACGAGCTTCAACCAGCAGTTCGCCCAACTGTGGGACATCCCGCAAGACATCTTGGTCACCCGCGACGACACAACGGCACTGTCGTTTGTGCTCGAACGCCTGGTGGACCCCGACGCGTTCTTGGCGAAGGTCGACGCGCTGTACACCGAGCCTGACGCGGACAGCTTCGACACGTTCGAGTTGAAGGACGGTCGCACGTTCGAACGAGTGTCACAACCCCAGCGCATCGGCGACGCGGTTGTGGGACGGGTGTGGTCGTTCCGCGACGTGACGGAGCGGGCCCGCGTCGAACACGACCTTGCGTTCGCACGCGATCGCGCGATGGAGGCGTCGCGGCTCAAGTCGGAGTTCGTCGCCACCACGAGCCATGAGATTCGCACGCCGATGAATGGCGTTATCGGTCTTACCAATCTGTTGCTCGAGACCGAACTGGACGCGACGCAGCGCGAATATGCCGACGCCGTGCGCTTGTCGGCCGAGGCGTTGCTCGGCGTGATCAACGACATCCTCGACTTCTCGAAGATCGAAGCGGGGAAGTTGGAACTCGAGGTTGTGTCATTCGATCTGCGTTCGGCGCTGGAAGACGTCACCAGCCTGGTGGCACGCGCCGCGCAAGGCAAAGGGCTCGTACTGCGCTGGCGGGTCGAGCCCGATGTCGCCACCGGTCTGCGCGGCGACGTAAGCCGGTTGCGTCAGATCCTGCTCAACTTGCTCGCGAACGCCGTCAAGTTCACCAGCGAGGGCGGCGAGGTCACAGTCCACGTGACGAACGCCGCGCCGCGCGGCGACGGATCGCTGGTGTTGCGCTTCGACGTCACCGACACCGGGGCGGGAATCAAACCCGACGACCGTGACCGGTTGTTCGAAGCGTTTTCGCAGGGCGATGCGTCGACGACGCGTCGCTACGGCGGCACCGGGCTCGGGCTCGCAATCTGTCGACGGCTCGCCGAAGCGATGGGCGGCTCGATAACGGTCGCCAGCACGCTGGGCGTCGGCAGCACGTTTTCAGTCGAGATTCCATTCGGGCGAAGCAACGGTAAACCGCGCCCGACGGTGACGAACGCCTCGCGCACGCGGACGCGACCGCCTCGAGCCGCGGGCGGACGGGTGCTCGTCGCCGAAGACAACGCGATCAACCAACTTGTCGCGCGGCAAATGATCCGCAAGCTCGGCTACGAATGCGACGTCGTGGCCAACGGGTCCGAAGCGGTTGAGGCGTTGAAAGAACGCGCGTACGCCGTCGTATTGATGGACTGCTACATGCCGGAGATGGACGGATTCGTCGCGACCCAGCGGATTCGAGACGACGAGGGTTGCAGCAAACACACCCCTGTAATCGCTATGACTGCGCTCGCAATGGCGGAGGACCGCCAGCGCTGCCGGGAAGCCGGAATGGATGATTACGTCTCCAAACCTGTGAGTTTCGATGCCCTTCGCTCTGCGCTGGAGCAGTGGATAACGGTAGACACCGCGTAAAACGGTCCCGCGGCCGGTGGTGCGAGGCCTGACCTGGCCCGCCAGTACACTGCTCCTCTCTTATGAAGGCTGTCGCTGAACCCCTTGAGGGCAACAAGGTCAAGCTGTCCGTCGAGGTAGACGAGGCGGAATTCGATAAAGCCGTCGACGCCGCGTTCCGCCGGCTCGCTCGCGAGGTGAAGATCGACGGGTTCCGGCCCGGCAAAGCGCCCCGCCGCGTGCTCGAGGCGAAGCTCGGCGCCGGCGTTGCGCGCGAAGAAGCCATTCGCGAGGCGCTGCCCGAGTACTACGAGAACGCGTTGCGCGAAACCGACCTCGACGCGATCGCGCAGCCTGAAATCGACATCACCTCTGGTGAGGCGGGCCCGTTGCAGTTCGACGCTGTCGTCGAAGTGCGTCCCGTCATCACGGTGCCCGGCTACGACTCACTGCGCGTCGTCGTCCCGAACCCGGAACCCACCGAAGAAGAGATCACGCAGCAGATCGATCGGCTGCGGAACCAGGGCGCCGAATTGAACGACGTCGATCGCGACTGTCGCGCCGGCGACGCCGTGGTCATAGACATCCACGGCGAGCAAGACGGTGAAGCGGTCGCCGGTCTCGATGCCACTGACCTCACCTACGAGGTAGGCACCGGGACGTTGGTCGACGGGCTCGACGACGTGATCTCGGGAGCGAAGGCCGGCGACGTCGTCACCTTCAAAACCGAAGTGCCGGGCCATGAGGGCGAGGTCGACTTCCGCGTGCTCGTGAAGTCGGTGAAGGAAAAAACGCTGCCCGAAGTCACCGACGAATGGGCGAGCGAGGTCTCCGAGTTCGACACCGTCGACGAACTGAAGACCGACTTGGTCACGCGTATCGCTGCGATCCGCAAGGCGAACGCGCAAATGACGCTGCGCGCGGGCACGGCCGAAGCGCTCGCCGGGCTCGTGGTCGACGACGTGCCGCCGGCACTGATCGACGCCGAAGTGTCGCGGCGCATCGAAGACATGGCGCACCGCCTGTCGCACCAAGGCGCCACGCTGCAGCAGTGGCTCGAAGCCACGGGCATGTCGCCCGAAGATTTCATCACCGGCCAACGGGCCGACGCCGAAGGCAACGTCAAGGTCGACCTCGCGCTGCGCGCCGTTGTGGTGGCCGAAGGAATAGAGACTTCCGACGACGAGGTTGACGAAGAACTCGTCAAGGTCGCCGAAGGCGCGGGCGAGCAGCCGGCGAAGCTACGCAAGCAACTTGAGGCGAACGGCGCGATGTCTGTCGTGAAGCTCGACCTCGCCAAAGCGAAGGCCCTTCAGTGGCTCATCGACCATGCCGAAGTGGTCGACGAAGAGGGGAAACCGGTCGACGTTGCTGCACTTACCGCGGCGCCCGACGAAGACGAAGCAGGATCAGAAGAGTCCGGAGGGGTTCAATAATGCAGCCGACCTACAACTACCTGGTGCCGACCGTCGTCGAAAGTTCGAGCCGCGGTGAACGCGCCTACGACCTGTACAGCCGCATGCTCAAGGAGCATGTGATCTTCCTGGGCACGCCGATCGACGACACGATCGCCAACCTCGTCTGCGCGCAGATGTTGTTCCTCGAAGCCGAGAACGCCGACAAACCGATCTCGCTGTACATCAACTCGCCGGGCGGTGACATCACCGCGCTGCTCGCGATCTACGACACGATGCGCTACGTCGGCAACGAGATTCAGACGTTTTGTTACGGACAGGCCGCCTCCGCCGCGGCCGTTCTTCTCGCGGGTGGCACCAAGGGTCACCGCTACGCGCTGCCTCACGCCCGTATCCTGATCCACCAGCCCTACGGTGGCGCGGCCGGCCAGGCCACCGACATCGAGATTCAGGCTCGGGAGATCATGCGGATGAAAGACCTGCTCAACGAGATGCTGGCGACTGACACCGGCCAAACCATCGAGCGCGTCGCGGCCGACACCGAGCGCGACTACATCATGAGCGCGGCCGAGGCTCAGACCTACGGCATCATCGACGAAGTGATCAGCACCCGCCTTCCGATCTCCGCCGAGCACGCGCTCGGCGCGGCATAGGGGGTAGGGCGGTGGCCCGCCTCGGAGACGGCAGCGACCTGGTGAAGTGCAGCTTCTGCGGCAAGACGCAGAAGCAGGTCAAGAAGCTCATCGCGGGGCCCGGTGTGTACATCTGCGATGAATGCATCGAGTTGTGCAACGACATCATCGAAGAAGACCTCGCTGAAGCCAGCGAGTTGAAATTCGAAGAACTCCCCAAGCCGAAAGAGATCTTCGGTTTCCTGAACGACTACGTCGTCGGCCAAGACCACGCGAAGAAGATCCTGTCGGTAGCGGTGTACAACCACTACAAGCGCGTCCAGGCCGGTGCGCACGACCCCGAGGTCGAACTCGGCAAGTCGAACATCCTGCTGCTCGGCCCCACGGGGTGCGGCAAGACGTACCTAGCTCAGACCCTGGCGCGCATGCTGAACGTGCCCTTCGCTATTGCCGATGCCACGGCGTTGACCGAGGCGGGCTACGTCGGTGAAGACGTCGAGAACATTCTGCTGAAGCTGATTCAGGCCGCCGACTACGACGTCAAGAAGGCCGAGACGGGCATCATCTACATCGACGAGATCGACAAGATCGCCCGCAAGAGCGAGAACCCGTCGATCACGCGTGACGTGTCGGGCGAGGGCGTGCAGCAAGCGCTGCTGAAGATCCTCGAGGGCACCACCGCTTCGGTTCCGCCTCAGGGCGGCCGTAAGCACCCGCACCAAGAGTTCATTCAGATCGACACGGGCAACATCCTGTTCATCTGCGGCGGCGCGTTCGCGGGGATGGAAAAGATCATCGAGAGTCGTGTCGGCAAGACCGGCATCGGCTTCCGGGCCGACATCCGCCGCGCCGACAAGAACGTGGGTGAAACCCTCGTGCAGGTGCAGCCCGAAGATCTGCTCAAGTTCGGGCTGATCCCCGAGTTCGTCGGGCGTCTTCCCGTCATCGGTGCGGTGTCGAATTTGGACAAGGAAGCGCTCGTCGAGATCCTCGTCGAGCCGAAGAACGCGGTGGTCAAGCAGTACCAGCGCATGTTCGAACTCGACGGTGTCGAACTCGAAATGACCCCCGACGCGCTCGAGGCCGTCGCCGAGCAGGCGCTCATTCGCGGCACTGGTGCCCGCGGCCTGCGCGCCATCCTCGAAGAGGTTCTGCTCGAGGTTATGTACGACGTGCCGAGCCGTACCGATGTCGGCAAGTGCGTCGTCGACCGTTCGGTCGTGCTCGACAAGGTTGCGCCCACGCTGATGCCGCGGACCGAAGAGCCGCCGTCAGACAAACCCCGCCGCGCCGCCTCCTAAGAACCGACCCACCGGGTCGCGTCTGCGGCCGTTTCCGGCCGGTGGCGCTACCAGTTCGCCGGTTTAGGCTGCGCCGATCATGACGCTGTCACGCTTTCTGGTCGCGCCTGCGTCGCTGGCCGGTGAGCCCGATCCCGTCACGATCGCGGCCGTCGAAGCCGCCGCCGCGCGCCGCGATCACGCCGAGGGCGACGTCGAACTGCTCGTGGGGATGCTCGAAGGCGACCTCGCCAGCCAGCACGCAGTGGAGACCGAGCTCGCGCGCGAGGGCCTCGACCGCACGGTATTGGGCCGCGACGCGTTCGTCGAGCGGGTGCGCGACGCCGAGGCGCGCCGGCGGGCCGAACTGGTCGAGGCGCTCGGCGCGCACGACATCTCCGTCGACGCCGAACCGGGCCGCACCGGCGGCGAGGCGAACGTGCGCGCCGCGCGCGTCGCGTTCGTGCGGCTGTACGACGGCGGCCTACTCGAGCGAGCCGAACGCGTTGTAGACGTCTGCTCGCGTTGCCGCACCGTGGTGGAACCGACGGATGCAAGCGCGCTCCCAACCGACGTCGTGCGTTACACGCTGCGGGTCGCCGACGAAGCCGCCACCGGCCCGACGGTCGACGTCGGTCTCGTTGAACTCGAGCTTCTCCCGGGTGTTGTGGCCGTCGCCGTGCCCGTCGGTCACGACGCCGTTAACGCCATCGTCCGTGTGCCCTTGGGCAAAGAGGTTCCCGTGATCGCCGAGGACGACGTCGAAGAACCGTGGTTTGTGGTCCCCGCGCACGACGCCGTCGCGCTCGACTTCGCCCGTCGCCACAACTTGGTGCCGGTGCCGGTACTTGACCGCGACGGTGCAGTGATCGCGGAAGGCGCGGTTTGCGGTCTGGCCCGCTTCGCGGCGCGCGCGGCGGCCACGGAAATCGTGGCGGCCGAAGGAGCGATCGTGGCCGAAGCCGAAGTGTCGGTTGACCTGATGCGGTGCGGGCGCTGCGCGACGCCCCTAGTGCCGGTGTTGGGATGGCACTGGTTCCTGCGTACGGCCGATCTCGAGGTTGCGGCGGCCGATGCCATCCGGGAGGGCGCCGTGACGCTCGACGACGTCGAGGCCCGCGATCGCTTCGTCGATCGGGCCGAGCGCGCCGACTCCTGGTGCTTGTCGCACCAAGTGTGGGCCGGCGACGCCGTGCCCGCGGCGCGCTGCACGGACTGCGGACAGGTAGCGGTCACGGCCGAGCCGTCGTCGTCGTGCGGCAAGTGCATGGGCGAACTGGTCTCGACCGACGACGTGCTCGACGCCCGATTCGTCGCTGCGCTGTGGCCGCTCGCTCATGCGGGGTGGCCCAACGACGAACGGGCCGCCGCTGATGCGGCACCCTCCACGGTCGTCTTCGCGGGCGCCGACGATGTGACGGGCTTCGCGTTGCCGGTCGCGGCGTTGGGCCTGCGGCTGGCGGGGGCGGTGCCCTATGGCGAGTTGGTGTGCGTGCGCCTAACCGAAGACCAGCCCGAAGCGTCGTGAACTTCGCGCAAGCCCAGGCGTTCCTCGACGAACACATCAATCTCGAAAAGATGCTCGCGGGCGAGCGCGCCACCGCCCCCACGTTGGAACGAATTCGCGAACTGCTCGACGCGCTCGGCGACCCCCAACGGCAGTACCCGATCATCCACGTCACCGGCACGAACGGCAAGACATCGACCACGCGCGCGATCAGTCGCCTCGTCGCCGCGCACGACCTCTCGGTCGGCACGTACACCAGCCCGCACCTCGTGTCGGTTACCGAGCGACTGTTGTGGAACGGCGACCCGATCAGCACCGCCGACTTCGCCAACCTCATCGAGCAACTCGCCCGGCTCGAACCGCTCCTGTCCGACCGCCCGACCTGGTTCGAGCTGGTCACCGCGGCGGGGTTCGCGTGGTTCGCCGACCTCGCCGTCGACGCCGCCGTCGTGGAAGTTGGCCTGGGCGGCACATGGGACGCCACGAACGCGGCCGACGGTGTGGTCGCAGTGATCACGTCGGTCGGCCTCGATCACACCGAGTTCCTCGGCGACACCACGGAATCGGTCGCAGGTGAGAAGAGCGGGATCATCAAAGAAGGCGCCCCAGTCGTGGTGGGTTACGTCGACGACGGGGCGCGGCGCGTAATCGACCAGACCGCGTCGAGCGTGGGGTCGGGTGCGGTTTTGCACGCGGGTGACGACTTCGGCGTGATCAGTGACCGCGTGGCGATCGGCGGACGGCTCGTGTCGGTCCGAACCCCGCTCGACGTGTATCACGAGCTCTTCATGCCGCTACACGGCGCCCACCAAAGCGAAAACCTGGCGTGCGCGCTCGCCGCGACAGAAGCGTTTTTCAACCGACCCCTGACCGAAGACGTGGTGGCGACGGCGCTCGCCGGCCTCACGTCGCCCGGGCGCCTCGAGGTGGTCGGCCGCAAGCCTCTCGTGATCGTCGACGGGGTGAAGAACGAACAGGGCGCCGCGGCGGCCAAAGTCGCACTCGACGAGGAATGGTCGACAGTCTCGCCCCGCGTCCTCGTGGTCGGGATGCTGCAGGGGAAGGGCAAGGACCCGCGTCGGCTGCTCGAAGCGCTCGGCGCGCAAAGCGCAACGCTGATCGTGGCGGTTGCCGCGCCGTCGCCCCGGGCCGTACCCGCAGACGACATCGCCGCCGCCGCCCGCAGCCTCGGCGTCGATTCCGAGACAGCCAGCGACGTCGAAGCGGCGATCGCGGTGGCGCGACAGGCTGCGGGGGAGGACGGTCTCGTCCTAGTGGCCGGTTCGCTTTATGTCGCGGGCGCCGCGTACAAGTAGCTTCTCGCCCGTTATGGACCGCACCTTCGTTATCTGCAAGCCCGACGCCGTGGAACGCGGCCTCGCCGGCGAGATCATTCGCCGCTTCGAGAACAAGGGTCTGAAAATCGTCGCCGCGGAATTGCGGACCATCGACGCCGACACGGCCGGCAAGCACTACGCCGAACACGCCGAGAAGCCGTTCTTCGGCGACCTGGTCTCGTTCATCGGGCGCAGCCCGGCGATGCTGCTCGTGTTGGAAGGCCCTGAAGACACCTGGAAGGTCGTGCGCACGATGATGGGTGTAACCAACCCCCGCGATTCGGCTCCCGGCACGATCCGCGGGGACTACGGCATCGAGCTAACCGAGAACCTGGTGCACGGTTCTGACAGCCTGGAATCGGCGGCGCGCGAGGTCGCGTTGTTCTTCCCGAATCTCGGGCAGTAGCCTGACGGGTTCCTTGGGGGGAAACCTTCCCAATCCCCGTGAGAGCCCGTGTCTGAAAACATCTTCTCGAATCTCCTAGGTCGCGATATGGCCGTCGACCTCGGCACCGCCAACACCCTCGTGTACGTACGCGGACGAGGGATCGTGCTCAACGAGCCGTCGGTAGTCGCGATCAACGTGAAGGACGGGCGGCCGCTAGCGGTCGGCACCGAGGCCAAGCGCATGATCGGGCGCACGCCGAATCACATCCGCGCGATCCGTCCTCTGAAAGACGGAGTCATCGCGGATTTCGACATCTGCGAAAAGATGCTGCGCTACTTCATTCAGAAGGTGCACCAGCGGCGCTTCTCACACCCGCGCATGGTCATCTGCGTGCCGTCGGGCATCACGGGTGTCGAGCAGCGCGCGGTCGCCGAGGCGGCCGAATTTGCCGGCGCCCGTAAGCCCGTCTACATCATCGAAGAGCCGATGGCTGCCGCGATCGGTGCCGGTCTCCCGGTGCACGAGCCCGCCGGCAACATGGTGGTCGATATTGGCGGCGGCACCACCGAAGTAGCCGTGATCTCCCTCGGTGGGATCGTCACCGCAGTGTCGATCCGCATCGGTGGCGACGAGCTCGACGAAGCGATCATCAACTTCGTGAAGAAGGAATACAGCGTTGCCCTCGGCGAGCGCACCGCGGAAGAGATCAAGTGTTACTACGGCTCGGCGTGGCCGCTCGAAGAAGAGTTGTACTTCGAGATTCGCGGCCGCGACCTCATTACGGGGTTGCCGAAGCCGATCATGACTTCGACGGCCGAAATCCGCGAGGCGATTGAAGAACCGGTCGCTGCGATCGTCGACGCGGTCAAGGTCACGCTCGACAAGACGCCACCCGAGCTCGCGGCCGACATCATGCAGCGCGGCATCGTGCTCACCGGCGGAGGCGCTTTGCTACACGGCCTCGCCGTTCGGCTCGAGCACGAAACCGGCATGCCGATCGTCGTCGCGCCGAACCCGCTGCACGCCGTGGCGATCGGCAGCGGTCAGTGCCTTGAGGAATTCGAAGTGCTCAAGGGCGTCTTCATCAACTCGAACGGTCCGCACTAACGCCCTGTCGGGCGTGCGCTCCTGCGCAAGACTGACAGGGTGCGCGAGTTTTGCCATTTCGACGTCTCAGCATTTCCTGGTCGCCACGCCTTTCGGCGAGACTCGTAGCTGAATGGTCGCCCCCCGGCGCACGTCTCGCCCGCGGTTCACACTCGGACTCATCGTCCTCACCGCACTGACGTTGATCACGCTCGACTACCGCGCCAACGGCGGAGGCGTGACCGGCTCGGTGCGCGGCGCGGCGCGGACCGTGTTGAGCCCCGTGGGTGACGCCGTGGGGTTCGTGCTTACGCCGATCGGGAACACGGTCGGCGGTGTTCTGGACTTCGGGCGCGTCCGCAACGAGAACGCCCGCCTGCGCGACGAATTGGCCCGGGCCCGCAGCGACGTGATCGAAGCGCAAGACGCGAAACGGCAACTGAAGACGGCGCTCGACGAACTCAACTTGAGCGTGGCCGGTGATATCCCGTCGGTTCCGGCTCGGGTTACCGGGGGCACGCCGAGTGTGTTGCAGTTCACGATCGAGATCGACAAGGGATCAGGCGATGGGATCGCGCGTGACATGCCGGTGGTCTCCGGCGGTGCCCTGATCGGAAAAATTGTGAGTGTTTCTTCCTCGCGGTCCACTGTGCGTTTGCTGTCAGACCCGAGCCTCAGCGTCGGCGTGCGACTGAGCCGTACCGGTGATCTCGGTGTGGCGACCGGCGACGGCGGTGACCTGGTGATGTCGCTGGTCGAGCCCGCAACCGAAGTACGAAGGGGCGACTCTGCGGTCACGAGCGGGCTCCAGCAAAGCGAGTACCCGTCGGACCTGCCCGTGGGCACGGTTCGCAGCGCTACGCACGACAGCACCGGGCTCGCGCAGTCGGTACGGCTGCACACGGTGGTCAACCTGCGCAGACTTTCCTTCGTTCGTGTGCTGCAGTGGTCGCCGGAATGAACGAGCAGTTTCTGAGCCGTCCGGTGCGCGTGGTGTTGGTCATGCTGGTGTTGCTCGAAGTGCAGCTCCAGGTCATCGACGGCATCCGCATCGGCGGCCGCCATCCGCTGATTCTGCTGCTGATTCCGATCGGCGCGGCGCTGGAGGGCGACGGGTCGCGCGCCGCCGTCGCCGGGTTCGGCGCCGGGCTCCTGCTCGACCTGTTCCTCGAGACACCGTTCGGTTTATGCGCGCTTGTATTCGCGATTGTCGGCTACGGCGTGGCTGCGTTCGAACGCGGCGTAATCCGCGCTGACAAGTGGCTGCAACCTGCCGTCGCCGGCGTCGCCAGCGCGGTTGGCGTGATCGGCCTCGGCGCGGCCGCAGCGCTGTTCGGCCAGCCCGAGTACTTCCGGCTGTCGCTGATCAGCTCGGTGGCCGTGGTCGCCGTCACCAACGTGATCATCGCGACTCCGGTGGTGTGGTTTGTGCGTTGGGCTCTCGGTCCCGTTGCCGTCCAGGGAGCGATGCATGCCTGACGCGCAGGGCTCAGCCCACCTCCGGTTGACGATCGTGGGCATCGTCGTGTTGTCGTTGTTCGCCGCCCTCACGAGCCGCGCCATCTACCTCCAAGTGATGGACTCGAGTGCGTTTCAGGTGCAGGCGCGCGAAAACCGCGTGCGGGTCGTATTCGAGCCGGCCCCCCGCGGCCGGATCCTCGACCGCAACGACCAGGTGATCGTCGACAACCGCGTCGCCAACGTGATCACGCTCAGCCGCGACTCGGCCGTCAAAAATCCCGCGGTTATCGACCGCCTGGCCGCGCTGTTACACATCGACGCCCAGACGATCAAAGCCCGGGCCACCGATGTCCGGTTCTCGCCGTACACGCCGATCCCGATCGTGGACGAAGCATCGGAAGAAGCGATCGTCTATGTGCGCGAGCACCAAGACGACTTTCCCGGCGTCGAAGCTTCACGAGCGGCAGAGCGCTCGTACCCGCACGGCACGCTCGCCGCTCACCTCGTGGGTTACGTCGGCAAGGCGAGCCAGGAAGAACTCGACGCGCGCAAGGGCGGCAACTACCAGCCCGGCGACGAAATCGGAAAGGGGGGAGTGGAACTGGCGTACGAGCCCTGGCTGCGGGGCACGCCGGGCGAGACGCGTTTGGAAGTCGATAGCGGCGACCGGATCGTGCGCACGTTGTTCCATCGCGATCCCGTCCCCGGCCACGACGTGCGGCTCACGATCGACCTCAACGTCCAGACCGCCACCGAGGCGGCTTTGCAGCGCGCGATGAACGCGGCGCACGGCTCCTTCGACCGCAACGCGCGCAAGAGCTTCGTCGCGCCGGGTGGTGCCGCAGTGGTGATGGATCCGCGCGACGGCTCGATCCGTGCGATCGCGTCGTACCCCAACTTCGACCCCGCGAGCTTCGTCGGTGGTATTTCGACCGAACAGTTCAAGGCCCTTTCTGCGCCAGAGGCCCACGCCCCGCTCAACGACCGTGCGATCGGCGGCGAGTACGCGCCCGGCTCGACGTTCAAGCTGGCCACAGCCATCGCCGCCCTCGACACCCACTTGCTCGACCCTCGCACGACCGTGGTCGACACGGGCAAGTACACGCTGAAGAACTGTCTCGGCGATCGCTGCGTGTTCCACAACGCTGGCAACGAAGCCCATGGGCCGGTCAACATCACGAAGGCCATCACGGTGTCGTCCGACGTGTTCTTCTACGGACTCGGTGCGCAGTTCTGGAACGGCCGCGCCACGTACGGCGACGCGATCCAGAAAGAAGCGCGCGCACTCGGCCTCGGCACGAAGACGGGTATCGCGCTGATCGGTGAACACGCTGGACGGGTGCCCGACCCTGCGTCTCGGCTCGCCGCGCACAACGCGAACCCCAAGGCGTTTCCGAACGGGGGATGGCGTACCGGCGACAACATCAACCTGTCCATCGGTCAGGGCGAGGTGCTCGTGACGCCGCTGCAGTTGGCACAGGCCTACTCCGCGTTTGCCGCTGGCGGTAAGCGGTTCGTGCCACGCGTAGCGAGCGACGCGCTCACGATGACACCGAACGGCCCGAAGATCGTGGCAACCTTCGACGCCAAGCCAATCGACAGCGTGGCGCTGAATGGCGAGGTCGTTCAGCCCATCGTCGCCGGACTCGAAGGCGTCGTGAGCGATCCCCGCGGCACCGCCGTCAACGCGTTTGCCGGGTTCCCGCTGTCGCAGTTCCCGGTAGCGGGAAAGACGGGCACCGCGCAGGTTCGCGGCAAGCAGGACACGGCACTGTTCGCCGCCTACGCGCCCGCCGACAACCCGCAGTGGGCCGTGTCGGTCATCCTCGAAGAAGCAGGGTTCGGCGGGTCGGTTGCCGCCCCGGTCGCGCGGCGTCTTTTCGACGCCGCGTTCGGGCTCACCCGCGCCAACACGGCCGACGTGGTCGCGAGCGGGATCGACTGATGCTGGCATCCCGACCTCAGGAAGGACGCGGCTTTCTCGCCGCGTGGCGTCACGCCGACCACGCGTTGATCGTGGCCGCGATGGCGGTGGCCGCGCTGGGCACGCTCGTGGTGTTCTCGGCCACGCGCCACCGCTTGAAAGCGCAGGGGCTGGCCGAGACGTCAACGGTGAGCAAACAGGTGCTTTTTGTGGTCGTGGGGCTTGCCGTGATGCTGTTGATCACCTTCGTCGACTACCGCAACCTCAGACCGTTGGCGCCGTATTTGTTCATCGGAACCGTTGTGATGCTGCTCGCGGTGGTGCCGCTCGGTACGAACGTGAAAGGCACGCAGGCCCGCTTCGACCTCGGCCCCTTCCAATTCCAGCCTTCGGAGTGGGCCAAGATCGCCGTTGTCATCTGCGTCGCCGCGTTCTGCGCGCAATTCCGTGGCCAGCTGACCGGCGGGCAGATCATCGGCGTGCTGTTGCTGTCGGCCGTACCGATCGGGCTCATCTACGAACAGCCCGACCTGGGCACCGCGCTGGTGTTCATGGCGATCCTGCTCGGCGTGCTCGCGGTCGGCGGCGCCCGGCCCCGCCACCTCGCGTTTCTCGCCGCGCTGGCGGTCACTGCGGTGGTGGTCGTGCTGCAACTCGGCGTACTCAAGGCGTACCAACTCGACCGGCTCGGTGCCTTCCTCGATCAACAAGACAGCGCCCAGCGCGTGGCCTACGACGTGAACCCCGCGAAGTACAACCTCAACCAGTCCAAGATTGCGATCGGCTCTGGAGGGATCACGGGTAAGGGTTTGTTCAAGGGCACGCAGACGAACCTGGCGTACGTGCCCGAACAGTCGACCGACTTCGTGTTCACCGTTATCGGCGAAGAACTCGGACTGATGGGCTCCGCGTTGCTGATCGGCTTGTTCGGCTTCATCGTGTGGCGGATATGGCGGGCGGCGGCCACCGCACGAGATTTGTTCGGGACACTGGTGTGTGTCGGCGTGCTGTGCATGTTCGTGTTCCAGATTTTCGAGAACATGGGCATGACGATGGGGATCATGCCGATCACCGGCATCCCGTTGCCGTTCGTGAGCTACGGCGGCAGTTCCACTCTCGCCGCCTTCGCCGGGCTCGGCCTCGTGCTCAATGTCGGCATGCGGCGCTTCAGCTAACTAACGTTTTTTGCGCGCGGCAATTGCGCGTGACAATCAGGAGGGCTTCATGCGGAAAATCGCGGTCGTGGTGTGTTTGTTGAGCTTGGCGTTCGCGGCGTGCGGGAAAGACGACAGTCCAACCGTCGACGCCACCCCGAAGCCCACGGTTATCAACGTCGAAGCCACCGACTCGAACGGCACCTACAAGTTCGGCGTCGACGCGACCGCGGAGGTCGACAACCTCGCCAGCATCGTGGTGAAGAACACGGGCCAACAGCCGCACCAGGCTGCGCTGATCAAGATCGCCGACGGCAAGACACTCGACGACGCCAAGGCCTTCCTCAGCGCCGAGGGTTCGGCGGCGCCCGCTGGTCCGCCACCGTTCACCGTCGGTGGCGGAACCACGGTGATCGACCCGGGCGGGTCAGCGACCGTCACGCAGTCACTGCCGGCGGGCAGCTACGCGTTCTTCTGCTTCGTGCCCGGCCCTGATCGCGCGCCGCACTTCGTAAAGGGGATGACGGCGGCCATCACGATCACCGGTACGTCGACCGCGTCGCTGCCGCTGCCCGAGGGCGAGAACGCCACGGCTTCGGAATACAAGTACGACTTGCCAGCGCTGAAGGCAGGCACCACCGTGTTGCGCACGACGAATGCGGGCAAGCAGGACCACGAGTTCCAACTCGGTCGTCTCGCCGACGGGAAAACCGCGGCCGACGCGCTCGCCTGGCTGAACAACCCGCAGGGGCCGCCGCCGATGGCCAGCATCGCGGGCCCCGTCGTGGGTGTCGGCGGCAGCAACTCGTTCAAACTGACCCTGCAAAAGGGCACATATGTCGTGTTCTGCCGGATTCCCGATCAGACCGATGGCAAGCCCCACTTCCAGCACGGGATGTTCCAGGGATTCACGATCACCTAGGTGACATAAGACTCACGTAGAATCGCTGGAATCATGACGCACGAAGCGACCCTGTGGCCCAGGGTCGAGGCGTTGCTGGCCAACGTGCAGAAACCGGCGCGGTACATCGGGTGTGAAGACGGGGCTGTGGTCCCGTCTTACGAGCCCGATACCGTCTCGTGGCTGCTGGTTTATCCGGACACGTACGAGGTCGGTCTGCCCAACCAAGGCCTGCAGATCCTCTACGAGTTGCTGAACGAAACGCCGGCTACCGCAGCCGAGCGTTCGTACGCGCCGTGGACCGACATGGAACAGCAGATGCGCGCCAATGGCGTGCCGCTGTTCTCGCTCGAGACACACCGGCCCGCCGCCGCGTTCGACCTTCTGGCGTTCAACCTGTCAGCGGAACTCGTCTACACCAACCTGCTCAACTGCATCGACCTTGCCGGCGTGCCCGTGCGCGCCGCTGACCGGTCGCCGGCCGATCCGCTTGTGTGTGCGGGTGGCCACTGCACGTTCAACCCTGAGCCGCTGGCCGACTTCGTCGACTTCTTCGTGATCGGCGACGGCGAAGAGGTAATCGCCGAGATCACGGCGGTGGTGCGGGCATGGAAAGAGGGTGGCCGCGCTGACCGCGCCGACGTGCTGCGCGCTCTGGCCGGCATCAGCGGTGTCTATGTGCCGTCGCTCTACGACGTCGTGTACGACGGCCACCTCATCGCGTCGGTGGCGCCGCGCCACGCAGACGTTGCGACGCGCGTCGACAAGCGCACGATCGCTGATCTCGGGGCGTGGCCCTATCCCAAGAACCAGCTCGTGCCGCTCACCGAAGTGGTGCACGACCGGCTCAATGTCGAAATCTTCCGCGGGTGCACGCGCGGGTGCCGCTTCTGCCAAGCCGGCATGATCACGCGTCCCGTGCGCGAGCGCCCCGCGGCGCAAGTGCGCCAAATGGTGAGCGACGGTCTGAAGCGCACCGGCTACGACGAGGTCACGCTCACGTCGCTTTCGAGCGCCGACTATTCGGGGATCAAAGAAGTCGTCGGCGGGATCATCGACGACCCTGCGTGTTCGGGCCAGGTGAGCGTGTCGCTGCCTTCGTTGCGCGTCGACGCGTTCACCGTTGGCATCGCAGGTGAGATCCAGAAGGTGCGCCGCACCGGGCTCACGTTCGCGCCCGAGGCGGGCACGTGGCGCATGCGACAGGTGATCAACAAGTTGATCACCGAAGAAGACCTCTACAGCGCGGTGGATGCCGCGTTTTCGCAGGGCTGGCGGCGCGTGAAGCTCTACTTCCTCATCGGCCTGCCCACTGAGACCGACGACGACGTGCTCGGTATCGCGGAACTGGCGCGGCGCTGCGCCGAGATCGGTCGTCGTCACACCAAGGCGGCCACAGTCGTGGCATCGGTAGGTGGCTTCGTGCCCAAGCCGCAGACCCCGTTCCAGTGGTTCGGGCAAGTTGGCGTCGAAGAGCTTCAGCGCCGCATCTGGCTGCTCAAAGACGAGATGAAGAAGATCAAGGGCGCGCAGCTGAAATGGCACGACCCCAAGGCGTCTCTGGCCGAGGGCCTCGCGTCGCGCGGCGACCGGCGCATGGGTGCCGTGATCGAAGAGGTCTGGCGCAACGGCGGCGTCTTCCAGGAATGGTCGGAGTGCTTCCAGCTCGACCGGTGGCTCGCCGCGATGGACAAACACGGCCTGTCGCCCGACGACCATGTGTTCCGTCACCGCGAGCGCGGCGAGATCCTGCCGTGGGCCCACATCGGAGCGGGCCTTCACGAAGACTTCCTCTGGGACGACTGGCAAGACGCGTTGGCCGAGGCCGGGCTGCCCGACTGCCGCTGGACGCCGTGTTACGACTGCGGCGCATGTACCGAGTTCGGTATCGAACACGTCGTCGCGTCGAACGTTCCGCCCGCCGGCGGCTCGCAGGGGACCGGGCAAGACCTCGCTTCCGGCGGTGAAGTGCCCGTGAAGTTGTTGGCGACGCGAGCGGTGTCGTGAAGCTGCGCATCCGCTTCCAAAAGCTCGGCAAGGTCCGCTGGATCAGCCACCGCGACATCGCCCGCTGTGTCGAGCGCGCGGTGCGGCGCGCCAATCTGCCGGTCGCCTACTCCGAAGGGTTCTCACCTCGGCCCCGGATCAGCTTCGGCCTGGCGTTGCCTACCGGGGCCGAATCGCTGGCCGAATATCTCGACATCGACTTCGCGGCGAACGACGTCGACACCGACGCAGTCGGCGCGTCGCTCTCGGGTGGGCTGCCGGTCGGGCTCGACGTCACGAAAACCGCGGTGCTGCCTGTGGGCACCGCGTCATTGCAAGAGGCCGTCGTCTCCTGCCGCTGGGAAATCGGCGTGTTCGCCGCAAACGACGGATTGATCCACGACACCGCGTGGTTCGCAGACGCAGCACAAAAGCTGATGGCAGCCGACGAGGTTGTCGTCACCCGTGAACGCAAGGGGGCGATCGTCACCGACGACATTCGCCCGAACATCGCCGCGCTGAGCGCCGAAGCCCGTCCCGACGGCACGCCAATTTTCGCGGCCCAATTGCACACGTTTCCCCGGGGCATTCGTCCCGCCGAGCTGGGCATCGCACTGGATCTACCGGTCGCACGTCTCGACGTGCGCCGCACCCATCAATGGATTGCGCCCGATGGCGCGCTTACCGAGCCACTCGAGCTCGATGAAAGAAGCAACCAATGCCTTCCCCCGATTACGCCCCAACCCCTCGCCGTCGTCGGCGTCGGCCCAACCGGCCCCTAGACGCCGTCGGCGCCACCAACCTCGACGCAGCACCCGCAGCACCCATCGCCCCACCGCTCGACCTCGTCGATCGGCGTCCCGACGACATGCCCGACCCTCCGTATGAGGGCGTGCCTCGGCCCCGTATCGGCGACACCCGTCCGGCGCCGCCAATTGTGTCGGACTCGTCTGACGACGGACCACCGCGCGAGGGCCGAAGCGCGACCTCGGGTGCCGCACGCCGCCGGCGGCGCCGCGCCGGGGCGCAGCGCCGCGACGAGGTGTCGTCGGGCGACACAACTGCCACAACGACGCCCGACCCCAGCGCGACCCCGGCGCCAACGGGTCGCGCCAACGGGCGCGAGACGACCGCGGGCGCGCCCAGTTCGATAGAACCACGTGAGCGGGGCCGGAGCCGCGGCGGGCGGTCGCGGGGCCGTGACCGCGACCGGCGCGACGACGACACCGCCGTCAACGTCGAAGACATGCGCGTCGGGCGTACCCGCGGCGGCAAAGCGGTCGGCCGCTACCTGATGTGCGTCCAGGTGCGTGAAGGCGTCACCCAGATCGCCGTGCTCGAAGGACGCACGCTCATCGAGCACTACGTGTCGCGCCCGGCCGACGACGCCAACCAGATCGACGGCAACGTCTACATCGGGCGCGTTCAGAACGTGTTGCCGGGCATGGAGGCCGCGTTCGTCGACATCGGTACGCCCAAGAACGCAGTGCTGTACCGCGGCGACGTCCGCTACGACCGCGGCGACCTCGACACAACCGACCGCGACTCGGTGCGCATCGAGCAACTGCTGCGCCCCGGTCAGGTCGTCACGTGCCAGGTCACCAAGAACCCGATCGGGACCAAGGGCGCCCGCCTGACCCAAGAGGTGTCGTTGCCCGGGCGTTTCGTGGTGCTCGTGCCCAACAGCGACACCTACGGCATTTCCAAGCGCCTGCCCGATGACGAACGCAAGCGGCTCCGACGGATCCTCGACGACATCAAGCCTGAGAAGCACGGCCTGATCGTGCGCACGGCCGCCGCTGGGGTGAACGCCGACGAACTCGTGGCCGACGTTCGCCTTCTGCTGTCGCAGTGGGAGAGCATCGAGAACGAAGCGCGGCGCGTCAAGGCGCCGGCGCTGCTGTACCGCGAGCCCGCCGCGGCCTTGCGCGTCATCCGGGAGGAGTTCAACGCGTCGTACCGGGGCATCGTGATCGACGACCACGACCTGTGGCAGCGCGTGCACGATTACGTGGGTGATATCAGCCCGGGCCTCGCCGACCGGGTCGAGCTCTACGACCCTGCGGCCGAAGGCGGCTTGCCGATTTTCGAACGCCACCACGTGCACGAGCAGATCCACAAGGCGCTCGACCGCAAGGTCTGGTTGCCGTCGGGTGGGTCGCTGATCATCGAACGCACCGAAGCGTTGACCGTGATCGACGTGAACACCGGGCGCAATGTCGGGTCGTCGTCGCTCGAGGAGACCGTCTACCGGAACAACCTCGAGGCGGCCGAGGAGATCGCCCGGCAGCTGCGACTACGCGATATCGGCGGCATCATCGTGATCGACTTCATCGACATGGAGATCAAGCCCAACCGCGAAGACGTGATGCGCACGTTCCGCGCTGCGCTGGCGCGAGACAAGACCCGCACGCAAGCCTTCGAGATCTCCGAACTCGGCCTGGTCGAGATGACGCGCAAGCGGATTTCCGAAGGCCTCCTCGAGTCGCTCAGCGAGACGTGCCCCACTTGCGACGGCCGCGGCCTCATCATCGCCGAGGACCTCTTCTAACCATGCCGATCGCGCACGGTTCCTTCGAGGTCAATATGACCCCGCTCGACGTCCACGAAGGCGCGCCCGACACACTGAATCGGCGTTCGCTCATGAAGACCTTCACGGGCGACATCGTGGGCTCGAGCCGCGGCGAAATGGTCGGCGCCGGGTCGCCCGAGAACGAGTCGGCGGCGTACGTCGCGTTGGAGCTGGTCGACGGGTCGGTCCACGGGAGAACGGGGTCGTTCTGGCTGCAGCACAAGGCCACGATGCTGCGCGGCGTCGGCCACATGGACGTCACCGTCGTCCCCGGCTCGGCGACCGGTGACCTGATCGGGCTCACCGGGTCGATGGTGATCGACGTGGCCAATAACCACGCCTACGAGTTCGACTACGTACTGCCGGAATAGGCGGTTAGCGACCGCGAGGGGTCAGGCACTACAATCGCCGCCCTATGTATGCAGTCATCCGCACTGGCGGGAAGCAGTACAAGGTCACCGAGGGTCAGCGGGTTGACGTCGAGAAGGTGTCGGGCGACGAGGTTTCGTTCGTGCCGTTGATGCTGGTCGACGGCGACACCGTGCTGGCGGGCCCTAACGCGGCCGGCGCGTCGGTGGCAGCGCGCGTCGTGGGTGAGGGCCGGGGCAAGAAGATCCGGGGCTTCACGTACAAGAACAAGACCAACCAGAGCCGGCGCTGGGGTCATCGCCAGAGCTTCACCACCATTGAAATCACCGGAATCAGCAAGGGTTAACTGACATGTCGAAGACCAAGGGCGGCGGCTCAACCCGCAACGGCCGCGATTCCAACGCACAGCGCCTCGGCGTGAAGGTGTTCGACGGCGGCGTAGTGCGCGCCGGCGCGATCATCGTGCGCCAGCGCGGCACCAAGGTTCATCCCGGCGAGAACGTCGGCCGGGGCGGCGACGACACGTTGTTCGCGCTCGCCGACGGCGCGGTCAAGTTCGGCGAACGCCGCGGCCGCAAAATCGTCAGCGTTCTCTAGCTGATGCGCGGGACCATGTCCCGTGCGCCAAAACCTCATGGCCTCCAGCAGTTTTGTAGACACCGCGCAGGTACACGCCAAGGCGGGTAACGGTGGCGCGGGATCGGTGTCGTTCCGGCGCGAGGCGCTCGTTCCGCGCGGTGGCCCCGACGGCGGCGACGGCGGTGGTGGTGGCGACGTCTGGCTTGTGGCCGACCGCAACACCGCGTCGCTCCTGTCGTTTCGTGACCACCCGCACCGCGCCGGCGAAAACGGCGTGCACGGTCAGGGGCAGAAGAAGCACGGCAAGCGCGGCGCAGACATCGTTGCGCCTGTCCCCGTCGGAACCGTCGTCAAGGACGCCGACGGCGAGGTGCTCGTCGACCTCGACACCGACGGCGTGCGCTACCTCGCCGCTCGCGGGGGACAGGGTGGCAGGGGCAACGCCCGCTTCCTCGCCAACAACCGTCGGGCGCCCGCCTTCGCCGAACAGGGCGAGGTCGGCGAGGAACGCTGGCTCAATCTCGAACTGAAGCTGATGGCCGACGTGGCGCTCGTCGGATTCCCGAACGCGGGCAAGTCCACCTTTATCAGCGCGGTGAGCGCAGCCCGTCCAAAGATCGCCGACTACCCGTTCACCACGCTCGAACCCAACCTCGGCGTCGTGCGCGTTGGCGAACGCGAGATGGTTATCGCCGACATTCCGGGGCTCATCGAAGGTGCGAGCGAGGGCAAGGGCCTCGGCCACGACTTCTTGCGTCACATCGAGCGCGCCCGCGTGCTGCTCGTGCTGATCGACCTCGCCTCGCTCGAAGAGCGCGATCCCGACTACCAGGCCCAGGCGTTGCTGCACGAGCTCGGCAACTACGAACCGGACTTGCTGCACCGGCCGCGCATCATCGTCGGCACGAAAGCCGACAGCGCGTCGCTCGACTGGGACGGCGACCGCATCTCGGCCGCGACCGGAGACGGCGTCCGCCCGCTGCTGGGCCGACTGATGGATCTGGTGGAAGCGGCGCGGCAAGAGTCGCCGGCCGGCGACACGTTCGTGATCCACCGTCCCGAGGCCGAGGGCTTCAAGATCGAACGCGAAGACAACGGCGGATGGGTCGTGGTCGGCCGCACCGCCGAACGTGCCGTCGCCCTCAGTGACCTCACGGAAATGGGTGGCCTCGTGTACGCCCAGCAACGGCTGAAACGTCTCGGCGTCGACCGGGCGTTGGCCCGCGCCGGAGTGGCGCCCGGTGACCTCGTACGGATCGGCGGCTTCGTCTTCGAGTACGAGGCCGACTGATGACAACGGTCGTCGTCAAGATCGGTACGAGCAGCGTTACCGACGAGACCGGCGTGATCGCCGAGGGCGCGATCAAGAAACTCGTCGGCGAATTGTCTGCGCTTCGCGCCGAGGGCCACCGCGTGGTGCTCGTCACCAGCGGCGCGATCAGCGCCGGGTTGCCTCGCCTCGGCCTCCACGAACCCCGTCCGACCGACCTGCCCACATTGCAGGCTGTCGCCGCGATCGGCCAGAGCCGGCTCATGCGGGTGTACGACGACGCGTTCTCTGCCCACGACATCGTGTGCGGACAGGTGTTGCTTGCCCCGCTCGACTTCGTGCATCGCCAGCAGTACCTCCACGCACGGCAGACGCTGACGCGGCTGCTCGAACTCGGCGTGGTCCCCGTGGTGAACGAGAACGACGCCGTGGCCGACGACGAGATCCGCTTCGGCGACAACGACCGGCTCGCCGCGCTCGTGGCGCACCTCGTCGACGCCGACCTGCTCGTGCTGCTCACCGACACCGACG
>JBEEFT010000105.1:0-12189 GCA_041166225.1 Actinomycetota bacterium
GAGCAAGCGAAGCTTGCGAGTCGAGGGCTATTCCGTCATGTCGGCGATTTTTGTGGCGAGTTCGGCCGCGACAGGGTCGGCCGCCCCGCTCTGCATCGCCATGAGCTTGGTCATGTCGCCGGCGACCTTGATCTTGCCGCTCATGAACGCCTGCATACCGGCCTGCGGGTTGCCCTCGACGAAGATCGCCTTCGCCGTGGCGTAGTCGAGGGTGACGGTGACGTCGGGGTTTTCCATGTGGCCCGTGTCCATCTCCATCTCGCCCGAGCTGCTGTCCATGTGCGCGTTGATGGTGCCTTCGCCGAACGGCACGTCGGTGATGATCTGGTTCATCTTCACGGCATGTGCGGCGGGCGCAGCCTTGCCGCGATATTCCTCGCGGAGGGCCTTCGCGGCATCCATCCACTCGTCGGACAAGAAGGGGTACTTAGCCACTGATGCTCCTTGGTGAGTTGATCGGCGTTGACCAAATCTATTGCCGACGCACGCTAGTGCCGTAGGCGTCGCTACAGTCCCGGCCGGACGCATACCTACGAGGGGGGAATGTGGCAGAAGTAGTGGTCGAGCCAACGCGGGACTACCACGTCGACCGCAAATATTTGCGGTTGTTGCTGGTGCTCCTCGTGTCGGCGGCCTTCTTCGAAGGCTACGACGGGTCGATCCTCGCTCTGCTGCTGCCCAACATCCAGAGCAGCTTCCGTGTGAGCGAAGCCGTGCTCGGCGTGACTCGCATCCCGATCGAGCTCGGGCTTTTCGTCGCGTTCTTCCTCACGCGCCTGTCCGACCGGCTCGGGCGGCGCCCGCTGCTGCTGTGGTCGGTCGTCGGCTACACGATTTTCACGGCCGCGACGGCGCTGTCGTGGAACATCTGGAGCTTTGCGTTCTTCCAGTTCGGATCCCGGATCTTCCTCGGCGCCGAATTCGCGGTGGGCGTCACGATGATCGTCGAGGAGTTCCCGGCCGGTCGACGCGGTCGTGCGCTTGGCACATTGCTCACGTTCAACGCGCTGGGCACGATCATCGTGGGCCTGTTGCTGGGGGCGGGCCTGCAAGACACGGGGCTCGGCTGGCGCGCGTTCTATCTCGTCGGGCTCGTGCCGCTGCTGTTGCTCATCCCGTTCCGTCGGCGGCTGCGCGAGACGCAGCGGTTCGTCGAGATGCGAGAAGAACGCAAGCGGGGCGAATTGCACGAGGAAGTCCCGTTTCTCGAACCGTGGAAGCCGCAGTACCGCCGCAACCTCGTGCTGGTCGGCCTGGTCCACATGATGAGGTCGATCCCGATCTTCGGCTCTACCGCGTGGTGGGCGTATTACGCCGAACGCGAGCGCGGGTTCACGGCCACCCAGGTATCGATCTACATCATCTGCGCCTACGGCCTCGGCTGCCTCGGCTATTACGTGTGTGGCCGACTCATGGAACGGATAGGACGCCGCCCGACCGCCGTGATCTTTTTCGTTGGCGGCATCATCTTCTCGATCACGTTGTTCCAGACCGCGAACAAGCTGATCGCGTTCTTCGCGCTTGGCTTCGCGGTGTTCTTCGGCCTCGGCATGGGTCCCGTGATGAGCAGCTTCGCCACCGAACTGTTCCCGACCGAAATCAGGGGACAGGCGGCCGCGTGGATCCGCAACTGGTTCGAGATCGCCGGCTACGTGTTCGGGCCTGCGCTCGTGGGCATTCTCGGCGACCACGCCACGGGCGCGATCGGAAACATCGGCGACACCGTGACGTTCCTGATGATCTTGCAGATACCTGCGGTCTTCCTTGTCTGGCGTTACATGCCCGAGACGAAGGGCCTGGAACTCGAAGACATCATGGCCGCCGACCAACTCCCGCTGACCCCGGTATGAGTAACCACAGTTTTGCGAAGGGGATTGTCGCCTGCATCGCACTGATGATGGTGCTGGCCGGGACCTTGTTCCTGCTCAACCATGGCCACAGCCGTCCCGAAGGCGTGGCCGAGAACTGGCTGACCGCGATCGGCGACACCACGCGTAAGGGCGTGGAGGCCGACGCCACCAAGCGCGCGGACAAAATCGGTGCACCGGAGTTGGCCGTGCCGATCCTCGAGCCCCATCCCGAGTTGATCAAGCGCAAGTCGGGTTTCGACGATCTCGAGGTTGGCAAGGCGGCGCGCGTCGACCCCGCGTCGCCCGACAAGGTGCGGGTCGGTTTCCGGGTCCACGCCCGCCGTCCGCAGGACCAAACGGCAGAGATCAACGGCGTGCTCACACTCGAACGAACCAACGACAAGTGGATGGTGACGGCGCTCGACGTCACCGATCCGGCGTCGGCGGGGTTGCCCGCGTTGCCCTCCGATGGCGGACCCCCGCCGTCGTCGGCGCCGGCGTCGTTGTGGCTCGGGGCCCTCGTGGGTGCCGTGATCGTCGGCGCAATAACCACGGCCCTGGTCAAGTCGGCCGGGGGTGCGGTCACGGCCGAACCCGCAGCCGTCTAACTTTTAGGGGTGCCCGCAGCTAACCGCACGGAACGCATCGAGTTCCGCGAGCGCAATCCCAAGTGGAAGTCGGCGCCACTTCAGATCGACATGTCGATCTGCATCAACTGCGACGCGTGCCTGCGGCACTGCCCGCCCCAGTTCGGAGCGATCTTCAACCACGGCATCGACGTCGTGATCATCCCGGAGCTGTGCTCGGGCTGCGACAAGTGCCTCGACCCCTGCCCGGTCAACTGCATCCATCCGGATCCCGAGTGGCAGCCCGCCCCCGAGGACTGGTGGGAAGAGCCACTCACCAACGACTACTACAAGAAGTAGTCGCTCGCCGTCCTACGATGGCGGCCCCTATGGCGAAGCGACTGACCCGTGAAGACGTGGCGCACGTGGCGCTGTTGGCCCGGCTCGAGGTGACCGAGGACGAGCTCGACATGTTCACGGGCCAGCTCGCGGACATCCTCGAGCACGCCGACGACGTCGAAGCCCTCGACGTTTCCGGAGTCGACGCCATGGCCCACCCGCTGCAGCTGCGCAACGTGTTTCGCGACGACGTCGTGCAGCCGTGCCTCGATCGCGACGAAGTACTGGCGCAAGCCCCCGCGGCGGAGGAGGGGCGCTTCCGCGTGCCCCGTATCCTCGGAGAAGCGCCATGACGGCGGCACCCACGACCGCGGTCGACATCGCGGCGGCGGTGCGCGCCGGCGACGTCAGCGCCGCCGAAGTGGTCGAGTCGCATCTCGCTGCGATCGACGGCCGCGAAGCCGAACTGCACGCGTGCAACACCGTGCTCGCCGATGAAGCGCGCGCCGCGGCGGCCCGCGTCGACGCCGCTCACGCCGCAGGCGAAACGCTCGGCCCGCTGGCCGGCGTGCCTGTCGCCCTGAAAGACAACATGTGCACGCGGGGAATCCCCACTACGTGCAGCTCGAAAATCCTCGAGGGGTGGCGCCCGCCCTACGACGCCACGGTGGTGACGCGTCTGCAAGCCGCCGGGGCGATCGTGATCGCGAAGACAAACCTCGACGAGTTCGCGATGGGCTCGTCGACCGAGAACAGCGCGTTCGGCCCGACGAAGAACCCCCACGACATCACCAAGGTCCCGGGCGGCTCCAGCGGGGGCAGCGCGGTGGCTGTGGCTGCCGGGTTCGCGCCGATCGCGCTCGGGTCTGACACCGGCGGCTCGATTCGCCAGCCCGCCGCGCTCTGCGGCGTGGTCGGGCTCAAGCCGACCTACGGCGCGGTGTCGCGCTATGGCCTCATCGCGTTCGCGTCGAGCCTCGACCAGATCGGGCCGTTCTCGGCCACGGTCGCCGACGCGGCCGCGACGTTGAACGTGATCGCGGGTTACGATCCGCGTGACTCGACCTCCTACGCCGACGGCATCCCGACGATCGGCAGCGAGGAGCTGGCCGGCGAGGTCAGCGGGATGCGCGTCGGCATCATCACCGAACTGCTGGGCGATGGCATCGCCGACGACGTGAAGCGTCGCCTCACCGAAGCCGCCGACGCGCTCAGCTCGGCGGGCGCGAAGGTCGAGGAGACCTCGGTGCCCGCCTGCATCTACGGCCTGTCGGCGTACTACCTCATCGCGCCGGCCGAAGCGTCGTCGAACCTCGCTCGTTACGACGGCGTGCGCTACGGCTTGCGCGTCGACGCCGACAACATCACCGGCATGTACACGCAGACGCGTACCGCCGGTTTCGGCCCCGAAGTGAAGCGGCGCATCATGCTCGGCACCTACGCGCTGTCGGCCGGTTATTACGACGCGTATTACGGCAAGGCCTTGAAGGTGCGTTCGCTGATTGCGCGCGACTTTGCCGCGGCGTACGAGAAGTACGACGTACTGCTGTCGCCGACCGCGCCGACCACCGCGTTCGGTTTCGGCGCCAAGACCGACAACCCGCTCGCGATGTACCTGAGCGATGTGTGCACGATCCCGTCGAATCTGTGCGGTGATCCCGCGATCAGCGTGCCGTTCGGTACCGGCGACGACGGGATGCCCGTCGGCGTGCAGGTGTTGGCGCCGGCGCTCGGTGAGCCCGCGTTGTTCCGAGTGGCCGCCGCGTTGGAAGGGAGTGCGTCGTGATCTTGCCGAACGGGTGGGTGATGGTGATCGGCCTCGAGGTCCACTGCGAGCTTAAGACCGCCACGAAGCTGTTCTGCGGTTGCCCCAACATGTTCGGCGATGAGCCGAACACCAACGTGTGCCCGACCTGCCTCGGCTTGCCCGGTTCTCTTCCGGTGCTGAACCACGAAGCGGTCGAACTCGCGATGCGCATCGGCGCCGCACTCAACTGCCAGATCATGCCCTCGACGTTCCACCGCAAGAACTACTTCTATCCGGACATGCCCAAGGACTATCAGGTGAGTCAGTACGACGAGCCGATCAACGTCGACGGATTCCTGGTGCTGCCTGACGGCTTCCGCGTCGGGGTCACGCGCGCGCATATCGAAGAGGACACGGGCAAGAGCACCCACGTCGGTGGCGACGGTCGCATCCACGGCGCCACCCATTCGCTCGTCGACTACAACCGTTCGGGCGTGCCGCTGGTCGAGATCGTGTCCGAGCCCGACATGCGCACGGCCGAGCAGGCGCGCGCGTACGTCAGCGAGCTGCGCGCGATCCTCGTTGCGACCGGGGCGTCCGACGGCCGCATGGAGGAGGGCTCGATGCGCGTCGACGCCAATATCTCCGTGCGCCGGTCCGAGAACGACGAGTTCGGCACGCGTTGTGAGATCAAGAACGTCAACAGCATCCGCAGCCTCGGTCGCGCCATCGAATACGAAGCGGCGCGCCAGATCGAACTCATCGAAGCGGGCGAGCGCGTAATCCAGCAGACGCGGCACTGGAACGAGCAAGAGGGCCGCACCATCACCGGCCGCGTCAAGGAAGACGCCGACGACTACCGCTACTTCCTCGAGCCCGATTTGGTGCCGCTCGCGCCCGACGACAGCTGGATCGCGAACGTCCGCGGCAACATTGCGGTGTTGCCCGCCGCGCGTCGCGACGCCGTGGCCGCCGCGACCGGCGCGGATGCCTCGGCCACCGCCGTCGCAACCGTGGTCGATCTGCAACTCGACGATCTCGTGGTCGCAGCGGTGCAAGCCGGAGCCGACGGACGCATCGCGCTCGCGCGTGCGTCGAACGAAGTCGCGGCCGACGCCGAGGCCGGGCGCGCGCTCGACGTCGCGGCGTTCACGGCCGTGATCGCGATGGAGTCCGCGGGTGAGATCACCGCGACCCAGGCCAAGACGGTGCTCGGCGAACTGCTCGCCAACGGCGGGGGCGACCCCAAGGCGATCGCGGCCAAGCACGGCTTCGAAGCAATGGACACGAGCGCGCTCGACTCGATCGTCGACGAGATCATCGCGGCCAACCCGAACGAATGGCAGCGCTACAAAGACGGGGACGGCAAGGTCACCGGTTTCTTCGTCGGCCAGGTGATGAAGGCTACCGGCGGCAAAGCCGACGGCAAGGCTGTCACCGCCGCGCTCGTCGCCCGCGCCAAGGGCTAGCGCCATCGCAGCCGCGCCGATGCGCATCGTCTACGTGCTCGGGTTGAACCGTTCCGGTTCGACCGTGTTCGAGCGCACGCTCGGGTCGATCGACGGCGTGTTCGCCGCCGGCGAGGTCCACAACCTGTTCTTGCCGCCCGGACTCGACCGAACCTGCGGATGCGGGGAGACGCTTGCGCAGTGCGAGGTTTGGTCGAAGGTGGTCGCCGAAGTCGAACAAAGCGCAGGGCAGCCAATCCATACGTTCATGACGCGTGTCGGTCGTCTGCAGGCCCGCACCGGGCGCAGCCGGCACGTCGCCAACATCGTGCGCGGCACGTCCGACGCGAAGGCACTCGCCGGCGCGTTGCACACGTTGTACGCCGCCATCGGTCGCGCCACCGGCTCCGACGTTGTCACCGACAGCTCCAAGACGCCCGCGGGGGCTCTGCTGTTGCGATTGATGCCCGTCGAGTTCACCGTGGTCGACCTGTCACGCGAAGAAGTGGCCACAATCCAGTCGAACGAAGTCGCCCGGACGTGGGACAACGTGGAGGACGCGGCGGCACCGCCGCTGATCAGCGGGGGACGGCTCGCCGCGACACAGGCGTCGCTGACGTTCGCGGCGCGGGTGTTGCACGCGAAGGTGGTGCCAATTTCGTTCGAAGACTTCTTGAGCGATCCCGCCGCAGCGGCGTCGGCGTTGCCGGTCGACGTCAGCGGCCTACGGCCGGGAAACGCGTTGGCCCGCACGCATCAGTGCGAAGGCAACCCGTCGCGGTTCGGCACCGGCGAACTCAGCCGGGCGGTGGCCCACCCGAGCGATGCGCCCAGCGCGGCGACCCGGGTCGAGGCCGCGGCGATCTCGGTGCTACGACGCCTCAGCCGCTAGGCGGCAGAACTCGTCGATGCGGGCGCGCACCACGTCGAGGCTCGCGGTCCAGAACGCCTCATCGGTGACGTCGATCTCGAAGCGCGCGGCGAGCGCGGCCGCGCTGCCCAGGCCGGTGGCCGACAACAGGTCGTCGTAACCGGAGCGGAACTTGTCGGGGTCGACGCGGTACGCCGCGTACAGGCCGATGCCGAAGAGCAGGCCGAACGTGTAGGGCCAGTTGTAGAACGCGGAGCCGTAATAGTGCGGCTTGGCCGCCCACATGTACGGGTGGTCCACGCTCAGCGCGTCGCCGTACGTTTGGGCTTGGGCATCAGCCATGACGTCGCACAGCTCCGCCACCGACAGCGCACGTTCCTTGCGGCGTTCGGACAGCGCGCGCTCGAACAGGAAGCGCGAGTGGATGTCGACCACGACCTGGCAGCTGCCCTGCAGATCGACTTCGAGGATGTTGAGGCGCGCCTTGTCGTCGGCGTGCGCGAGACCGTGTTCGACCATGACCGTCTCACAAAAGATGCTCGCCGTTTCGGCCAAGGCCATAGGGGTCATGCGCTGATACGGCGTGCGGTTGGCGAGTTGGGTGTTGTGATAGGCGTGACCGAGTTCGTGGGCGAGCGTCTGCACGCTGTCGAAGCTTCCGTCGAAGTTCAACAACACGAGACTGCGGTCGCCGTCGACGCTCATACAAAACGCGCCGCCCCCCTTGCCGTCACGAATCTCTGCGTCGACCCACTTCTCTTCCAGCGCGCGACGGGCGAGGCCCGCGAGCGCAGGGGAGAAGCCTGCGAACGCGTCCTGCACCGACGACGTCGCGCCGTCCCAGTCGACGGAGCCGTCGGCGCCTGTGGCCACCGGAGCGAAGAGGTCGTAGAACGCGAGGTGATCACCGACGCCGAGCAGCTTCGCCTTGGCGTCCATGTAGCGCCGGAAGTCGGGGAAGCTCGCGACCACGGCGCGCTGCATCGCGGCGAGTGTCTCGGGCTCGACGTTGTTGAAAGCGAGCGCCGGTTCGAGCGCGCTGGCGTAACCGCGGCGAGCGTTGAGCGTGGCCGCCTCGCCCTTGATCGAGTTGAGCGCTGCCGCGATCGGCACCGACCACGTCTTCCACCCTTCGAGTTCGGCGTCGAACGCGTTCTTGCGGGTGACGCGGTTCTCGTCTTTGGCCAACGCCCGAACTTGGGCCATCGGCAGTTCTTTCATTCCGATGTCGGGCAGATCGACGGGCACGGTGATGCGAGCGGTTACGTCGCTGTACATGCGGTACCACGCCGAGCCCCCGGTGAGAGTGAGGTCGCTGGCCAATGCTTCTTCGGGCTCGCTCATTTGGTGCGCCGCCCGCAGCGCGGCGCGTTCGAGCGGGAAGGCATGATCGGCCGCGACCGTGGACGCACCCACTAACGCGTCGCGGTCGAAGCGGGCCACGAACGCGTCGAGGCGCGTGCGCAACTTGCCCAGACGCGCCGCGTCTTGCTGCAGTCCCGACAACTCCGCCTGCGCCTCGTCATCGCGCGCGTCGGTGGTGACGAACGACGAGATGTACGCGTTGACGCGGCGTAATTCGTTCAGTACTTCGTTGGCGCCGCCGAGCGACGCTTCGAACGCCTCGACCGCGGCCGGTGTGACGTCGAGATGATCGCCGCCGCGCACGTCGTGCTCGCCGAACAACGCTTCGAGCCGCACGACTCCCGCGCCGAAGGCTTCGCGCGCCGCGGCGTATTCGCGTGACGACAAGCTCGGGTAAATGTCGGAGAGATCCCAGTGCGGCAGCGCGGCGGTCATGGCCGCACGATACGCGTCTAGGCGTCTGTTGAAGAACTACCGGACACCCTCTACCGCACGAGCGAAAGCGTCGGTTCGCGACTCTTCTCGGCGCCGCCGCAAAGCGGCGGACACTTCTTCAGCAGGCGTCTAGATGAGGTGGGCCCGGAGCTTTCGCAGAGCGGACAGCTGCACCTCGCGGAGATCGTCGCGGCGCAGGTGCATGTCGATTTCGAGCTCGAGCAAGCGCACGGGTGACCTGCCGTCAAGGCCGAAGCGCTTGACGATCACCTCGCGTTCGAGGTCGGTGAGGTCGTCGAACAGGTGGCGGTCGGTGTGCAGGGCGAGGATGTCCTCGTCGAGGGCGGCACCTATGTCGGCGGCGTCAAACGTGGGTTCTTCGAACGTCCACGCGAAGCTCATGCCTTAGTTGTACGCCTCGATCCGCCGAGTTCAACTCTTGACTTTCGCGGGTTGCGCGGGATCGTTTACCGGGCACCGCGAACGAGCCGGCCTGGACGGGCACCGGTTAATTCGTTGTGGTCGATTGTCTGTACACCGGCGACGAAGGTTGCGACGTAGCCCTCGGCCCGCTGCACGAGGCGGCCCGCACCTCCGGGTAGGTCGTGCAGCTGTTCGGGTCGACAGAGCCGGAGGCCGTCGTGGTTGATCACGTTGAGGTCGGCGCGCATGCCCGGCGCGATTACGCCACGATCGCCGAGGCCGTACAGCGCCGCCGGGTCGCCGGTGAGCCGTCGCACCGCGAGCGGCAACGGCAACTGTGGGCCGCGGGTGCGATCGCGGGTCCAGTGGCTGAGCATGTACGTGGTCATGCTGGCGTCGCAGACCAAACCAACGTGCGCGCCGCCGTCACCCAGACCCTGCACGGTGGACGGATCCGTCATCAAGTCGTACAACCCGTCGTACGAGCCGCCACCGAAGTTCAGCAGCGGCCACAGCAGGAATTCGCGTCCGTCGTCGTGCAGCATCAAGTCATATGCGACTTCCCACGGATCACGATCTTCGCGTTGCGCGATCGCGCGCACGCTGTCTTCGGGGCGCGGCTCGTAGTTCAGGTCGTCGCCCAGCGGGAACAGGTTGTCCATGGCGCGCCGACCGATCTGGTCCATCAGGAACGGCCCGGAGTAGTCCGGTTCGTCGGCCAGGATGCGCGCCTTGATCTCGGGGTCGCGCAGTCGCTGCACGCGCTCGGGCAACGGCAGGTGCGCGATCGCTTGGTACGTGGCGCGATACCGGAACGGGTTGAGCTTGCTCTGGTGGCCCATCAGCACACCGAAGCATCGGTTGCCGACCTGCGGGCGCAGATGCGCGCCTCTCGCGTTGGCGGACTGCACGGCGTCGAACCACGGGCGCCAGTGGTTCACCTCGGGCCGTTCCATCACCAGGAACGTGATGGGCCGGTTGCTGTTTTCGCCGCGCCGTACGAGCCAGTCGAGTTCGGCCTCCATCGCGCCTGCCGCGTCGCCCGTGATTTCGCCCCCGACCCCCGCGGGCACGACCTGGAACACACCAGTGGCCAAGCGGTCCATCACCGCCAGCAACGCCGTGAGCTCGTCCTCGGCCGCGAAGGTTCCGGGCACGGTTTGGCCGCGCGCGTCGCGATGGCCAACCGTGCGTCCCGACGAGAACCCGAGGGCGCCCGCGGCCAACCCGTCGTGCAACAGCGCAGCCATCGCGGCGACGTCTGCGTCGGTGGCATCGCCGCGGGCGCGTTCGCCCATCACATACGAGCGCAACGCGGCGTGAGGAACGTGCGTGCCGATGTCGATCGCGCGCGGCATGCTGTCGAGCACGTCGAGGTACTCCGGAAAGCTTTCCCAGCCCCACGTGATTCCGTCGGCGAGGGCAGTGCCGGGAATGTCCTCGACGCCCTCCATTAACTCGATCAGTTCGTCGTGGCCGTCGGGGCGCACAGGCGCGAAGCCCACACCGCAGTTGCCCAGGATCGCCGTGGTCACGCCGTGCCAACACGACGGGGTGAGGTCGGCGTCCCACGTGGCCTGGCCGTCGAAGTGCGTGTGAATGTCGACGAAGCCCGGCGTGAGCAGCAGGCCGTCGGCGTCGACGGTTCGACGCGCGGCTCCCGCCTCGCCGACGTCGACGATGTGCCCGCCGTCGACGGCGACGTCACCCACGAACGGCGCGGCGCCCGTGCCGTCTACGACAGTTGCGTTGCGGATCACGAGATCGTGCACGGCCGTCATGTTGCCCCACATACGCTGAACCCACACGACTGAAGGAGCCCACCATGAAGTACCGCACCATCGGCCGCACCGGGATTCAGGTCACGCCCTACTGCCTCGGGGCGATGATGTTCGGCGACTGGGGCAACACCGATCACGACGACTGCATTCGCATCATCCACGCCGCCCTCGACGGTGGCATCAATTTCGTCGACACCGCCGACGTCTACTCGAACGGCGAGAGCGAAGAGATCGTGGGCAAGGCGCTGAAGGGCCGTCGGGACGAAGTGGTGCTGGCGACGAAGTTCTACATGCCGATGGGTGACGACCCGAACATGAAGGGCGGCTCGCGTCGCTGGATCGTGCAAGAGGTCGAGAACAGCCTGCGGCGCCTCCAGACCGACTACATCGACCTGTACCAAATCCATCGGCCCGTCCCCGGCACCGACATCGACGAGACGCTCGGCGCGCTCAGCGATCTCATCCACCAGGGCAAGGTGCGCATCGTCGGTTCGTCGACATTCCCCGCCGAAGAGATTGTCGAAGCACAGTGGGTCGCCGAGCGGCGCCACCGCGAGCGCTTCACCTGTGAGCAGCCGCCGTACTCGTTGTTCGCGCGGGGCATCGAAACCGCGGTGTTGCCCACGTGCGACCGCTACGGCATGGGCGTGATTGCGTGGAGCCCGCTCGCCGGCGGTTGGTTGACCGGCAAGTACCGCAAGGGCGAGGGTCAGCCCAACTCGCACCGGGCCAAACGCGTGCCGGCCCGCTTCGACTTCAACCTGCCCGAGAACCAGCGCAAGCTCGACCTCATCGACGAGCTGGCCAAGGTCGCGGCCGACGCTGGCGTTTCGATGACGCACATGGCGATGGCGTTCGTGGTCGGTCATCCGCACGTGACGTCGGCGATCATCGGTCCGCGCACGATGGAACAGCTGACCGATGTGCTCGCCGGTGCGGCGGTCGAGTTGAGCGACGACACCCTCGATGCCCTCGACGCGATCGTTCCGCCCGGCACCACGATCAACGCGGCCGACGCGGGGTGGAGCCCGCCGTCGATCGCGCAGGCTCACCGCCGCCGCCGTGCGGTCGGCCGCCGCGCCGCCAGCTAAGCCACCACCGAGGTGTCCCTCGTTTCACACAAACGGGGTCAGAGAACCCAACGGGCCAAGCGGGATGTCAACGAAGTCGAGAACGTAACTAGTCCGCATACGCGCCGAAAACCCTCCCGGTGGGGCATGTTCAACAAGGTCCCCGAAGCCGATGATTAGGACATCGAAGACATCGATTCAATCGGGGGGATCAACCCAATGCTCGAACTCCAGCGCTCCACCGCTCGTCGCAACATCGGCCGCAACGTTCAGGTTGCGTGCGTGGACGGCAGC
>JBEEFT010000106.1:0-23298 GCA_041166225.1 Actinomycetota bacterium
GACATGGTGTTCAACAGCTGGCTGTTCCTCGTGCTCGGCGTGATTGCTGGCCTCACCACCGTGGCCGCGGCGCCCATAGACGACGCGAACTACGCGGGCTTGGTGCACGAAAAACAGCACTGGGTCAGCGCGAAGTAGAACGCGCCGCGTTCGCTCATCTGTAACTGCTCGGCCTTCCACGCGTCGAACTCGTCGCGCTCGACCGACGGGTGACGCGACACGAAGGCTTCGACCAGAGGGAACAGCGCGCCGACGAAGTTGTCGGGCTCCAGTTCCGTCGCCGCGAAGCTGTGCGCGTCGAGGCGGATGTCGGTGAAACCGACCTCGCGTAACCGCGGGGCGAGCGTGTGGGGCAGGGAGCGGTGCACGAGGTGGTCGTGCCATGCGTTGAGCATTCGCTGCATGCGCTCGGGTTCCGCGCTGTGCCACGCGACCGACGACCAGTCGCTGTCCCACACCACGACGCGACCGCCCGGCGCCAGCACGCGGTACATCTCGGCGAGCGCGGCCGTGGCATCTTCGACGTACTCGAGGACTTGCACGCAGATGACGCCGTCGAACTCGTCGCCGTCGCCCGGCAAAGCAGTCGCAACGCCCTCGACGAATTCGACGTTTCCCTTGCCTTCGGCGCGGTGGCGCGCGATTGCGAGCATGTCGGGGCTCGAGTCGAGGCCGACGACCGAACCATTCGCGCCGACTTCGTCGAGCAGTTCAGTGACGTAGTAGCCGGGCCCGCAGCCGACGTCGAGGATGCGCTGACCGGGCTGCGCTCCGAGCGCGCCACGAGCCAAGGCACGGCGGCGCACGATGTCGGGCGCGTTGTATGCGCGCTCGAGTTGTTTCGAGGTCTCTTCGTCGAAACCCATCTGGCTCACGACGCGACCGGGCCTTTACTCGGCGATGCCGACCGGCGCGTCGTCGATGATCTGGTCGAGGTACTCGCTCAACCCGTAACCCACGGTACCGTCTTCGAGCGTCCACTTCGTCATGCCCTCGGAGATGCGGGTGACGTTCGCGTCGCGGCGGTTGCGCAGCGGGATGAGGTTCATGACCTCGCCCTTTACCGTGAGTTCTTGGTCGCCCGACTTGAGCTTGACGGTGAGGTTGCGGTGGTACTTGTCGGGCTCGTCCCAGTCGGTCTCGATGCGCACGTCGTGAATGAACGCGTTCGTCTTGCCGTTCCAAAGGAACCCGGCGCGGGTGCCGTCGCTGTCACGACGCGCAATACGCGAGGCCATGAACCCGAAGTCGGCGCCGAAGTTCGCGGTGAGCCAGCGGTAGTAATAGGGCGCCTGCCACGTGCGCGGCCCCCACGAGTGGTCGCGTAGGCCGAAGCCGCTTACATCCCACTCCTGATCGCCGACGCGGACGCTGCCCGTCGCCGACACGAGCTGCTCGTAATGGCCGCGGGCGAACTCTTCGCCTTCTTTCTCGTGGCTCTCTTCGGGCTCGCCGCCGAACATGTCGGACTCGCCCTTGTAGTCGAGGTGCACGGAACACTCGACCCACGGGTTTTCGGTGAAGGCCTTCTTCGGGTCGGCCATCTGCAGCGGCTCGTCGAGCAGCACGACCTTGCCTTCGTACTCGACGGTCAATGCCTTGAACGGCTCGACCACGCTGAACTTGATGCCGCCGGCGTCGAACGCGTCGTTGTTGTCGATCGGCGGACGGGCGTAGGTGAAACCGACGCGGCCGTCGGGCAGATACAGACAGACGGTCATCTCGGCGTGGCCCTCGTTGGCGCGGTTGCCGCAGCGGAACCAGCCGCCGAAGTTGTTCGCCGGGTCGTACACGTTGAAGTACATGCTCTCGTTGAAGGTCTTGGCCTCCTCGAGCGGATGCATGTATTCGTCGTGGGGCTCAAGTCTGATGGCCATGCGACCGAAAGTTAGACCAGAGCAGTTGAATCAAAGCAGTCCCAGCTGTTCGGTCCGGGCGCCGCGGGAGGAGGCGGGCTCCCACCCCGCGGCGCCCCGACGACCGAACTTGTTGACCTCAATGCTCGATACCGGGAGCGACACCGTCGCGCCCTTGTTGTCGATGAGACGGATCGACCCGTCGCCCTCGAGCGCGGCGATTCGGCCGGTCGACCAACGTTCGTTGTCTCGCCGACGCCATCGTGCGTTCTCGCCGGCGCGCAGACCGAGCGCGGTCAGCCCGTCGACGTTGCTCACGAACCGAGGGCTATGAGCTCTTCGAACTCTTGCGCGATGTAGTCGCGCAGGTCGACAGGTGCGTCGATGGCGGCGGGGTCGGTGACCAAACCAAGGTCGAGCGCGCCTTCGTACGACAACACGGTCGCGTTCGCGGCGGTGCCGCCGGTGGGGCCCATCGGGTGGTTCGACAGCACGCGCGCCCCAGAGACCCACAGCGGGAACGGCGCGCCGCGCACGTTCGAACACGCGAAGTCGACCGTCTCGATCTGGGTGCGGGCCACGGCGACGAGTAGCGGCGAGGGCAGCGAGGTGAACAAGCCGGCGAGCGCCCAGCCAAGGCCGGGCGAGCGCGCCGTCTTCACGTCGTTGAGACGTTCGTGTACGGCAGTGAAACGCTTGCGCGGATCGGGCGACGCGTCGAGCACGACGCGGGCGGGCACGAAGTCGTTGCCGCCGACGGACTTGTCGCTGCGCGTGTTCAGCGGAATGGAGACGCGGAACTCGTCGACCTCGATATCGCGGGCGCGGTGGTAACGACCGACGGCGCCGACGATGGCGGTGACAAACAGGTCGTTGACGGTGCCGCCGAGTTTCTTGGCCGACGACTTCACCTCGTCGAGCGAGGTGCGGTGCACCTCGAGGTGGCGCTCGGCGCTGCGCTTACCGACCCAGATCGGCGACCGGCCCTTGTCGGTGACGACGAGTTGTTCGACCGTCGCGCGCACATTGCCGATCGGGTCGCCGCGGAACTGATCGAACACGGCTTGGCCGATCTTGATCGGACGGCGCAACGCCTCGCGGGCCGAGTCGGTCATGTCGTTCACGAAACCCACTACACCGCCGGCGCCCGCGGCGGTGGATTCGTCGATCGTCGGGTCGGGTGCGGCGCGCATGGGCTCGTCGTCGGGCGACAGGTCGAGGAACGACGCCGACAGCCGCACGCCGCCGACCCCGTCGGTGACGGTGTGGTGGAACTTCGCCAGCAATGCCGATCGGCCTTCAGACAGTCCTTCGACGATCGTGAGTTCCCACATCGGATGCGTGTGGTCGAACTGGCGACTGAGCACCTCTCCGGCGTGGTCGAGCAGGGCGCGGTCGTCGGCGCCCATCAACTCTTCGCGGCGGATGTGGCGGCCGAGGTCGAACTCGGGGTCTTCCTTCCACGATGCCCGTCCGCCGAGGGGGGCCGACTCGATGCGCTGGCGCATGCGGTCGACACCGGCCACGGCGCCCGCGATGCGGCGGGTGAAACGGTCGATGTCGACCGCTCCGTCGAGGAAGGTGACGCTCATGAAGGCGGACGCAAGCGCGGGGTCGCTCTCGGCGGCCCACATCACTGCTTCGGCGTCGGTTAGTCGGGTCGGTGTGCTCATGGCGTTATTGCGGAATCGATGTCCATTTGAACTCGTTCAACTCGTCCCACTCGGTCATCAGGTTTACGACGCGCTCCACACGACGGATCGCGCCTTCGTGATCATTGCCGGGTCGGTTGCGTAGGCGCACGAACGTCGCCGCCTCGCCGACAATGAAGGTGGGCACGCCGAACACTTTGTGATCGCGCACCGCGGCCGTATGGATTTCACGGAACTGCTCGTTGCGCTCGGGTTCGCCCGCCGCGGCGAGGATCTTGTCGTCGTCGAGGCCGACGCCGAGCAGCACCTGCGACAGCACCGCCGGCTCGCGGGTGTCGAGCTGCTGGTCGTGGCGGGCCTGGAACAACGCCTCGTGGGCGTCGAGGAATTTGTCGGGGTACTCGTCGCGCACCACCAGCGACACGAGCGCGGCCAGAAGCGTCGGCCCCGACTCTGGGTTGTCCCATACCGGCGTGCCGCCCTCTTCGACGTGGGCCTGGTTCAGCGAGAAGGGCAGGAACGTGACGTCCCAGTCGGCGCCGCCCCGCAGGCCGGCGATCAGCTGCTCGTGCATGTTGCGAGCCCATGGGCAGCGGTAGTCGTAGGTGACAGCGAAGGGAGGAAGGGCGCTCATGTGGACCTCAGGGTAGGGGGACGAAGTGGGCCACCGCGACGCCGATGGCCAAACCGACGATGACGCCGCCGATCACGTCGGACGCGTGATGGATGCGCACGTAGATCCGGCTGAACGACACGATCGCCGCCAACGGAAACAGGAACCAGGCCCACGGTGTTCCCTGGCTGAGTAAAACCGCGGCGGAAAAGCTCGCCGTCGAGTGGCCGCTGGGAAAACTGGTGGTGCGCGGCGTGCGCAGGTAAAACGGTCGGGGTTCCTGGACGACAGGGCGCTCGCGGCGGAACAGCGACTTCACCCCGAGGTTGATGAAGGCGGCCTGACCCCATTCGGTGCACACGGCGCGAATACCCGCAACGTGTGCGGCGTCAGCCCCCCCGACGTTTGTGAAGAACCGCACGACGGCCAACACGATCCACAACACGCCGTGGTCGGCAGCGAACGACGCGGTATAGAAGAGCCGATCGAGGACGGGGTTGCCGCGCAGCGCGTCGACACGCCGGTCGAAGCGTTCGTCGAAGCGATCTACGTCTGCGGCGAGAGGCACCGTTTCACGTTAGGGCGGCCTCGGGGGCGGGCAGTTCGCCGAACTCGTCACGCGTTTTCCGGGGTGCATCGGCCGGGTTGCCGCCGAAGGTGGGACACCACTGCTGGAACGAACACCAACTGCACAGAGGCCCGGGGTTGGGGCGGAAATCGTCGCGTTCACACGCGGTTTCGATGGCCTTCCATACCGCCGCGGCGCGGATCTTCAGGCCCCGGGCCGACTGGTCGCTTGGCACCGTGGTGATGGCTTCGGGCTCGCGTAGGTGCAGCAGCTGGATCCGGTCGGGCCGGCGGCCCAACGTGGCCTCGCACAAAGCGGCGTAGAAGTGCACGCCCGCAAGGCGCTTGCCCTCGTACTGCACCTTGGGCGAGGCGCCGGTTTTGTAGTCGGTGACCACGAGCGCGCCGTCGGGCGCCAGTTCGAGGCGGTCGATGATGCCGCGCACCACCACGCCGCCGATGTCGGCTTCGAGGCGTAGTTCGGTGCCGAGGATGTTCACGTCGTTCGGGTCTTCCAGGCGGAACAGATTGAGCACGAGCACCGCCACGTCGTCCCAGAACAGCGACTCGTCGGCCGCGCTGAGTTGCAGTTCGACATACTCGGGGTGCTCGGCGTATTCGGCCCGCACGATTGGGATCTGGGCCAGCGCGTTGGTTTGCGTGCGGTGCGGCGGGTCGAAGTGCCAGAACAGCCGCTCGAGGCAACGGTGCACGATCGTGCCCTTGCTGGTGTGGATCGACGGTGGCTCGTAAATACGGTCGATCGACGAGAACCGGAACGCGAGGCCGCAATGCGTGAAGCTCGCCACCTTCGACGGCGACAGCGCTGTGGGCAGTTGCAGACTCACGGGAGCGACGTTACGCCCGGGGTGTGACGCGTTCGCGGAGGTCGGGCGCGAAACTGGCGCGTGGCCAACGGCGGAACGATCCTGGTGGTCGAAGACGAGCCCGCGATCGCCGAATTGCTCGAGCTCTATCTGCGCCGCGAAGGGTTCCGCGTGCTACTCGCCGACAACAGCGACCGCGGCGCCGAGCTTTTCGCGGCGGAGCGTCCCCGTCTGGTGATCCTCGACGTCGGCCTGCCGGGATCCACCGACGGACTCGGCCTGTGTCGCCACATCCGCGAAACCGGCACCACTCCGGTGATGCTGCTCACGGCGCGCGACGCCGAGGTCGACCGCATCGTCGGGCTCGAACTCGGAGCCGACGACTACGTGACGAAACCGTTCTCGCCCCGCGAGGTTGTCGCCCGCGTCAAGGCGATCCTGCGGCGCAGCGGCGCGAAGCCCGACACGACGACGACGCTCACGCACGCCGGGATCGCCGTGGATCTCACGCGCCGCGAAGTCACGGTGGCAGACCAAATTGTGAGCCTTACGACACGCGAGTTCGATCTGGTCGCGTACTTCCTGCGTCACGATGGCGCCGTGCTCAGTCGCCAACAACTGCTCGACGGCGTATGGGGCATGGGTTGGTACGGCGACGAGCGCACCGTTGACGTTCACGTTCGGCAGCTGCGGCGCAAGCTCGGCCCGACCTTCGACCTCACGACCGTATGGGGCGTGGGGTACCGGCTGGGCTGAAGATGCGCCGTCGCCTTGTGGTCGCCATATTGCTGCTCGTCGCTGCGAGCCTGCTCGTTGCCGGTGCCGGGAGCCAACTTCTCGTGCGGCGCGCCAGCCTTGGCGAGGCCCGCAAAGATCTCGTGCTGCAAGCCGAGCAATTCGCGCGTGCGAGCGACGACCTGCGTCGGCCCGCACTACTCGCCGCACTTCGTCGTGCACTGCGCCTCGACGGTGCCGACCTGGTGCGCTTCGCTCCGTCGGGTCGCCTCCTCACGGCCTTGCCGCCGCGTTTGTCTGCGGGCGACCTTCGGCCCCGCGACCTCGCTGCGGGCGCCACGGTTTCGGGCACGCGGGGAACCCTGGTCTACGCAGTCGCGCCCGTCCCCACCCAAACCGGTGCGCTCGTGGGTGTGCTGTTCACGCGCCACCTGCGGTCGCTCAATCGCGGCATCAAGTTCTTTGTCTTGGCGGCGACGATCAGCCTCGCGCTCGCGGCCGTTGTCGGAAGCCGGCTCGGACGACGCTTCGCGCGCCCGTTGGAAGTCGCGGAATCCGCCACGCGGGCTATGGCGGCGGGCGACCTGTCGGCGCGCATCGTGTTGCCCGACAACGCAGATCCGGAAGTGACGTCGCTCGCCGAGTCGATCGGCGCGCTTGCTACGAACCTGCAGCGCAGCCGCGCAATCGAACGCGACTTTTTGTTGTCGGTGTCGCACGACCTGCGCACACCGCTTACCGCGATCCGCGGCTACGGCGAAGCGCTCGCCGACGGCGCGATCGACGACCCGGTGCGCGTCGCCGGTGTCATCACTACCGAATCTCGTCGCCTCGAGCGCCTCGTGGGCGATCTGTTGGACCTGGCCCGTCTCGGTGCGGGTTCGTTCTCGCTCAACCCCGTCGCGGTGCACCTCGACGACGTGGTGGGCGGCACCGCCGAAGCGCTCCAGGTGGCGGCGCGCGGTGCGGGCGTCGCGCTCTCGGTGCGCGCACCGAGCGACGAGGTCGTGTTCGCCGATCCCGACCGCCTCGCGCAAGTTGTCGCGAACCTGATCGAGAACGCGATCTCGTACGCGGCGACCACGGTCGAGGTCGCGATCACCGCAGGTGACGCGCAGGCCGGATTTGTGGTGGACGACGACGGCCCTGGCATCGCGGCCGACGAACAAACCGCGGTGTTCGGGCGTCACTACCGCTCCGACCGCGGCCGCCACGTCGGCACGGGGTTGGGCCTCGCGATCGTGGGCGAACTCGTCGCCGCGATGGGCGGAAACGTAAGCGTCGCGTCGCCCCGTCCCGACGGCCGCGCCGGCACGCGGCTAGCGGTGACGCTGCCTAGGCGGGCGGCGACCGAAGCGCAGTCCGCGCCTGGCGAGCTTCACTGACCGCGTCGCGTGCGCTGCTGCGCCCGGCGCGGACGTTCGCGATTGCGGTTTTCAACACGTCGTGGTTCGCGTTGTATTCGGCGGGCGTGACGTGGATCACGCTGTCGTACACGCCATCCACGTGACCGGCGGCGTCGCTTGTGTCGGCGCGCATCGCGGCCAAGTGTTGCGACGCAGTTGTGGTGTCACGGCCCTCGGCCTTCGCTTTGTCGATCGCCTGCTGCAGACGGTCTGCGACCTTGCCGAGCCGTGTAACGGCCGCAGCGACACGGTCGCTCGCAGCGACGACACGCGCTCGCGGCCGGACGAGCGCGAACACGCGGTAGTCCTCGACGATGCTGCGGCAATCGGTGCGCATCTGGTCGACGGTGGAGTCCGACTGGATGCGTGTGGCCAACTGCGACAAGCCGTCGCTGGTTTGCGCGTCGATCTGCTTGAGGGCGGCGCGGTGCGCGTCGGTCAGCGCCCGAGCGCCATCGAGACGAGTGTCGCCCGCGTCGAGCGCGCGTTGGCGCCGATCGATCTGGGCCAAGCAACGCGTGCGCACTCGGTCCATGCGTTGGTCGCTCGACGCGCCGCCCTCACGCACCTGCGCGTGTGCAGCTATGGGCGAGGCCGTGAGCGCGAGTGCGAACAGTGCAGTCGCGACAAATTTGGTTCTCATTGAGCGGGATCTCCTTCAGGAGTGGCGATGTCTTGATCAGCGGCGGTCAAGTCGGCGTCGGTGTCGCGCAAAAGCTGCTCGACCTCGGCGAGGTCGGCGTCGTCAGCGGCGTCGACGGCCGGGCTGGTGCCCGCCGATTCCACCGCCGTGCTCGGCGTGGACACGTTCGATGTTGCCGCGGGGTGCGTGGTAACGGTGCGGTCGGCGCACGCCGCGGTCGCGCCGGCAATGAGCGCGGCGACGACGGCCAACTGGCGGCACGGGTAGCGCATATGCAGATTGTTGACCGCCACCGTGAAGCCCGCGTGAGGCAACTGTTAGGGAAGTGTTAGGTCACTGTCAGAACACGGCGCAATTGTTCGAACTTTCCCTTGCCTCATCGCCATAGGCGCCGTAAGGTGAACAAACGTTCGAAGGTCAACGTGATGACCTTGCCTTTGTCGCTCGGCCACTCAATCGAGGCCGCGTCATGCAGTTCCAAGAATGGGCTGATCTTTTCGAGTCGGTAGAGATGCCGGTCGACGACGGTCTTCTTACGCGTGCGCTCGAGTTGCGGTCGCGGTTCGACGCGCAGTTGGTTGCCGCGTTCGGCACGTTCGACGGGCTGCAAATGTGGGACGCCGACGGCTCGGCGTCGATGACGGCATGGTTGCGCACGCGCGGCCTCGTCGTGCAAGACGCCGCATGGTTCGCGTCGGCGGCCAAGCGGCTGCGGTCACTGCCGGTCACGCGGGACGCGTGGGCCGCGGGCCGGCTCAGCGAGGGCCAGGTCAAGGCGATCCTCGCCAACGTCCACAACCGGCGCGTCGATCTGTTCGCGGAACACGAGGCAGACCTGGTGACCGCGTTCGCCGGGCTGTCGGTCGCGGACACGCAGGCGGCGATGAACGCGTGGAAACAGATGGCCGAGTCGCTCGACGACCCCGATCTGCCCGAGATGCCCAAGCGCGAGGCGTACATGTCCAAAACCCTCGACGGCCGGTGGGACCAACACGGCTCGTACGACGCCGAAGGCGGCGCGGTCATCGACGCGGCGCTACGGCTCGCGATGGACATGGCCAGCGAGGAGGAGTGGCTGCTGTGTGTGCCCGAGCAACGCGGCAACGCACTGGTCGACGTCTGTCGGCACTTCCTCGACAACCAGCAGCGCACCAGCACCGGACGGCGCAACCGACCGCACCTGCACGTGTCGATTGCCTCCATCACCCACGACGGCGTCGAAGGTTCGCTGGCCGAGCACCAGTTGCCGTTCGACTCGCCCACCCTCGAGCGGCTGCTGTGCGACTGCACGCTGCACCGCGTAGTGCGCGGGCAAAAAGGCGCACTGCTCGACTACGGCACTGGCTCGCAGACGATCCCGGCGAATCTTTGGCGGGCGATCGTCGATCGTGACGTTCACTGCCGGTTCGCCGGATGCGACCGGCCCGCCACCTGGTGTGAGGGCCACCACGTTCAATGGTTCTCCCGGCGTGGGCCCACGAGGCTGGCCAACCTCGTGATGATGTGTTCGCGGCACCACCACAAGCTGCACCTGAAGGGCTGGGACGCAAAGCTCAAACCCGACGGCGAATTGGTGATCACGATGCCGAACGGGCGCACGCTGTCGACATATCCGCCTGCGCCCGCGTCTGCGCCGGGGTCGGAGTCGCCTCCTCGAAAACGAGTCGCGGCATGACCCCGCGGCCCGTGCTTTAGAACACGCCTCGAACGATGGCGACGATTCCGCCTGCCGCCGCGGTCGTCAGCAGCAACTTGCGCACGAACACGTCGTCAACTTGGCGCGCGAAGTGACGGCCGACGAGCCAGCCCACGAGCGTCGCGGCGGCCATCTCGAACAGCAGGCCCGAGTGGTGCAGGTGGGGCACACCCCGTACCGCGAAGCTCACGATGTTGATGCCGAGAAAGTACGCCTGGAGCGTGGGCCGATAGTTCTTGGCCGGCCACTCGGCGTTAATGGCGTACATGGCGACGGGCGGGCCGCCGACGCTGGTGGCCACGTTCATGGCGCCCGACGTCGCGCCGGCGAGCACGGCGCCGCGGCGGCCTTTGAGGCTGTGGGCGCGGGCGCCCGTGGCGAGGAGCGCGGTTGCGGCGATGATCGCGACACCGTTGATGATCGAGAGCGCGTCGGTCGGGAGTCGCTTGATCGCGAGGCCGACGAACGGGATCACGATTGCGGCGGGAATGAACAGGCGCAGCGCGTCGCGCCAGCGCGCGTGTTCGCGTTCGGAGATCAGCATGATCAGGTTGAGCCCGCCCGCGATCAAGTTCATCGTGGGCACAGCGGCGGCGGGCCCGGTCGCGATCGATACGAAGGGGACCGCCACCAGCGAGAAGCCGATCGCGGTCACCGCCTGTCCAGCGGCAGCGAGTGCGGTCGCGACTACCGCGATAGCGATGCCGATGTCGATCGGTTAGGTCCCGTCGAACGCAGCGAGGATCGCGGCCACCGTGCGTTCGGGGTCCACGAGGCAGCCGAAGTGGCCGTGGCCTTCCCACACGTCGGTAGTGGCGTTGGGCAGACGAGCGGCGAGCAGCGGGAGCACCGCGGGTCCGATGGCGTCGGTCGTTTCGCCGCACGCCATCGCGACCGGGCACTGCACTTCACCGAGGCGGCCGTACGCGCCGTGAGAGCCGCCCATCTCGTAGGTGCGCGCCTCGTTCTCGGGCGCGCACGCCAGGGTCACGGTGCCGTCGGGCAGGTCGCGCAGCCCGCAGTCGATGTAGCCGTCGAGCACGCGGGGGTCGAGCCAACCAAGCGGTGGCTTCGACGCGTAGTTGGCGCGGGCTTCGTCGCGCGACGCGAACACCGCTCGGCGTTTGCGGGCGCCGATCGCGAGCCGGTTGTTGTTCGGCGTCTCGGTCGTCATCGGGTGCTCCGAGGGAAACACGATCGGTTCGAAGGCCCAGATGGCGCGAAATGTGCCGGGTCTGCGCATCTCGGCGAGCAACAGCAGCGCCCCGCCGCACGAGTGGCCCACGCCGAACGGGTTGTCGAGTTGCAGTTCGTCGATCACCGAAAGCGCGTCGGTCGCAAACCCGTCCCAGGCGTACACGCCTTCGGGCGCCTCGCCCGACGCGCCATGTCCGCGCTCGTCGAAGGTGACGACACGAAAATGCTCCTTGAGCGGGTCGACCATGGGCCGCCACACACCCGCGCAGAAGCCGGTGGCGTGGGCCATCAACAGATCAGGGCCATTACCGCCGTGATCGGTGTAGGCGACGGCGACGCCGTCGGGCGTGGTGGTGGTCGGCATGAGGAGCCGAAGATACGTTGCGGAGGTGGCGAGGTCGAAGCCGGCGGGCGACGCATGGTCGGTTGCCGCGCCGCGGTTGTCCGCCGATCCCGCTCCGGCGCCCGTCGAGGTGGTCGACGCCGACGAATGGATCGGCGTTGTTGCGACGGTCGACTACGTGGGTCAACGGGCGAACGGGCTCGAGCTGTCAGACGTCGCGGTGTCGGGCGGGCGCTGGAGTGGCGTGACGCTGCAAACGTTGCGAGCGAACGACGTTTTCTTCACGAACTGCGACCTGAGCGGGTTCGTGCTCGAAGACGACGCTTCACTGCGCCGGGTGTCGTTCAGCGATTGCCGCCTGTCGGGCGCCGTGTTCGCCGGTGCGCAACTGCACGACGTGTCCTTCACCGACTGCGCTCTCGACGAAGGCAATTTCCGCATGGCGCGCCTCGGACGGGTGTCGTTCGACGGGTGCTCGCTCGTGGCCGCCGACTTTTACGGCGCGGTGATGGAGGGCGTGCGCATGCGGCGCTGCGACCTGCGCGGCGTCACGCTGTCGAAAGCCACGCTGAGTTCGGTCGACTTGCGCTCGTGCGCACTCGAAGACGTCATCGGTGCCGACGCGTTGCGAGGGGCGACGATCGACAGCGCGCAAGTGCTCTCGGTGGCGCGCAGCCTGGCCGTAGCACTCGGGGTGGTCGTCGTCGACGACTAGTGCTCGTGGGGAATGCCGTGGGCGTGCGCGTGCTCGTGCGCGGCCGCGTTCTTGGCAGTGATGCGGCGCAGCGGCGGGAGCGTGGGTGGCGGCGTCTTGCGGGGCGGCAACTCGGCGAGCAACTCGGCGCTGGCTTCGGTGATGAGACGGACAGCCTTCTCGAACGCGGCTTCAGTGGCTTCGGAGGTTTTGGCCACGCCGCTGATCTTGCGCACGTACTGGCGGGCGGCGGCTTCGATCTCGGTCGGCGTGGCCGACGGTTCGAGTCCGCGCAGGGTGGTGATGTTGCGGCACATGAGCCCCAGGCTACGGCGCGCTCAACTCCTTACAGTCCGCCGAGCGTGGTCCAGCCGTTCGCCTGGAACAAGAAGTCCTGTACCGGCTTGCCAATGTCGGAGGGGGTGTTCTGCCCGTCTGGCGTAAGCAAGCAGTAGTCGGTCATCTTTCCGTTGCACCACAGCCACGCCATCCAGCCGATCCCGTGATCTTCGCTCCACTGCAGAACAGCGCGATTCTCACCGTCGATCGGTCGCTGCGTGCCGAACTCGGTGAGCATGACCGGCCGTGTGGCGATGGCCGGCGCGACCTGCGTGTCGAGGAATGGTGCGTACTGCTTCCCCTCGCACATGTAGGGCTCGTTCGGCGGCACCGTCCGGGCTCCGCATGTGTAGGGATATGCGTGCGCCCCATAGATGACGTCTGTGTCGTTGCGCAGGGGCGTGTTGGCCAGCACGCGCAGGTCGTTGCCCCATTGGGCGCCAGTGGCGAACAAGAGGTTTTTGAAGCCGGTACTGCGCACCCCGTCGAGCAATTGCTGCATGCCGACGGCGGTGTAGTTATCGACGCGCCCGCCGTTGCGCCAGATATCCCAGTTCGTGTCGTGCGGCTCGTTGTAGAGGTCGATTGCGACGTACGGGTGGTTTTTGTACCGAGTCGCCAGCGCTTTCACGAAGGTCAGGTTGTAGGTGTCGGGAGCCTTTTGGTTCCCGATCCACGTCCCCACTCCGCACGGGAGCCCTTGGGTGGCGAAGTGGTCGTCGAGCACGATCACCATCTTCAACTGCTCGGCGTAAGACACGATCCGATCGATGGTCGGCAGGTAAGTTTTGTCGTACTTGCACATGCCTTGGGTGCCGAAGGCGTCGGCGAGAGGCAGCCGCACGATGTTCGCGCCCCAGCTCTTCATTCGCTGGAACGTGACGAAATCGTTGTCGTAACCGTAGGGCGTGTATTCCAGGCCGCTCTTGTTCACGCCGCGCAGCACCACGGTCTTCCCGTCGGGGTCCACCACGTTGCGTCCGACGACGTGGAAGCGGCCATCGCTCGCAGGCGCTGTGGTTGACGTCGTCGACGGAGGCGCGGCCGTCGTCGTAGTGCTCGGTTTGAGCATCTGCAGCGGCCGGATGGGCAGGGCAGCACGCGCTGTCAACGTCGGCAACGCAACCATAAACACGGCAGCGAGAAACACGCAGCGCAGCACGTTCTTCATAACGCCCCATTCCCCGGATCGCTCCGGCCCCAGTAGCCAGGAGTGTAGGGGAAGCGCCGGATTCAATCCCGATTAGTTGTTCTCGGCCTCCGCAGCGAGCGCGAGCCACTCTTCCTCGCGCGCGGCGATCGCCTTCTCGGTGTCCGCGAGCTCGAGGCCGATGCGGCGCAGCGCTTCGTGGTCCGAGCCCGCGGTCTCAAGGTCGGCGACGAGTTTCGTGCGCGTTCGTTCCGCCGCGGCGATCGCTTTTTCGGCCTCGCGCATCAACCGGTGCAGCGTGCTCGGCGATCGCTTCGCTGCGGGCTTGGCCGCGCGCGTGTCGCCCGAGGATTGTCTGGACGGCGCCGTCCCCGTCGTCTGCCGCCAGGTTTTCTCCCACTCGGCGTAGCCGCCGGGGAGGCGGCCGATCGTGCCGCGGCCGTCGAGCACGAGCGCGTCTTCGATGGTGCGCTCCATGAACGCGCGGTCGTGACTGACCACCACGAGCGCGCCGGGCCAATCTTCGAGAAAGTCCTCGAGCACGCGCAGCGTGTCGAGGTCGAGGTCGTTGGTGGGCTCGTCGAGCAGCAACACGTTTGGCTTTTGCGCCAGCACCAACAGCAGTTGCAGCCGTCGTCGTTCGCCGCCGCTGAGCGTGCCGATCTCGGCCCACTGCGCGTCCTTGTCGAACCAGAACCGTTCGAGGAGCGCGCCGTCGGTCCAGTCCGGCTCGCGCGAACCTGAGACGGCTTCGCGCACGCGCTGCGACGGGTCGAGGGCCGCGCCGACCTGGTCGTAGTAGCCGAGGCGCACGGTGGGGCCTACCTCGACCGTGCCGGCCGACGGCGCGCGCCGGCCCCCGATGATGTCGAGCAGCGTCGATTTGCCGGTGCCGTTCGGCCCGACGATGCCGATGCGGTCGCGACGATCCAACAGAAGATCGAGGTCCGAGAACAGCAGGGGGCCGTCGCCGTAGGCGTGGCCGACGCCTTCGAGTTCGACCACCTTGTCGCCGAGGCGGGGCGTGCCCATGTGGAGGTTGAGCCCGTCGGTGCGCGCCGCGGCTTGGGCGCGGCCTTCCACGATTTTCGTCGCCGCTTCGATGCGGGCTTTGGGTTTGCGGGTGCGGGCCGGGGCGCCGCGGCGCAGCCAGGCCAGTTCGGTGCGGGCGAGGTTGCGGCGGGTCGATTCTGCCGACGCCGCGTGCTCGGCGCGCATCGCCTGTCCTTCGAGGTATCCCGCGTAGCCGCCTTCGTGGAGGTAGCCGCGGCCGCGGTCAAGTTCGAGGATGCGGGTGGTCACACGGTCAAGGACGTGGCGATCGTGAGTCACCAGGAGCAACCCGCCGCGGTGCTTGGCCAAGCGCTCCTCGAGCCATGCGATGGCCCCGACGTCGAGGTGGTTGGTTGGCTCGTCGAGCACGAGCAGGTCGCTCTCGGTTACGAGCAGTCGCGCCAGCGCGGTGCGTTTGGCTTGGCCGCCCGACAGGCGGTCGACGGGCGCGTCGAGCAGCGGAGTCATGCCGAGCTTGTCGAGCACCGACGCCGCTTCCCAGTTGTCGCCCACCGCGTCGCGGACCGTCCCGGGCGGCAGGTGCGGGCGCTGGTCGAGGTACCCGATACGCACGTCACGGCCGCGCCGCACGCTGCCCGATTCGGGCTCGACTCGTCCCGTCAACACGTTGAGCAGCGTCGACTTGCCGGTGCCGTTCAGGCCGACGATCGCGATGCGGTCGACCGTCGACACCGTGACCGACAGGTCTGTGAAGAGAGGACGGCCGGGGCGGCTCATCGAGACGCCGGCGGCGTCAACCAGGATCATGCGAAGCAGTCCGACGGGTCGCGCTGAGCGTGATCGCGGCTGTCGCCGCAGCGGCGCCGGCGATAGCTGTGGCGCGCGACCCGCCCGTCGCTGCGATGGTGCCCGCAGGGGCGCCAGCGGCGGGCAGCGTGGACGCGCCGCCGGTGATGTGACGGGTCGCCCGCAGCGCCAGCGACATGATCGTGTTCGTCGGGTTGAACCCGCCCGACGACGTGAACACCGAACCGTCCATGGCGTACACGTTCTCAAGACCGTGGAAGCGACCCCATGCATCGACGACGGAGGTCGCGGGGTCGTCGCCCATGCGGGCGGTGCCCATGATGTGCGCAGTCGACGACGGCCCGGCCAGGGCCGACCCGAACCCGCCGGTGAGTTCGCCCGCGGTCGCGATGGGGATGAAACCGGCTCCGACCGCACCGGGCGCCGCCGCGCACAGCGCAGCAGCGAGCGGCCCGAAGTACGCGGATGCGAGCTGTTCGAACAAATGCGCGGAGTAGGTGATGCGGGGGACCGGCATGCCATAGACGTCGCGGATCGCCGGGTCGAGGTCGACACGGTTGGCGAGTTGCGGCATGTCTTCGCCGACCATCGACAAACCCGCGACGCGCGTGCGCCACACCGCGGTGCGCATCAACTCTTTCAGCGGCGCCCCCCACGTTCCCGGCACCGACGTGTAGAAGTCGGCCTCGGAAATCGGCCCGGGTGCGATGCTGCCGCCGACCTCGCAGATCCCGCCTTTGAGGTAGGCGATTCCGGCAGCTTTCGCGGCTGGTGTTTTCACGGGCCCGACGAAATCGTCGAGGGTGAGCGTCGAGCTTGGGCCGCGCCAGCCGTGCGGCGGATCGGTGAACAACGCGCCCGCGACGGTGAAGAAGTGGAACATCACGTTGCGGCCAAGCTGGCTCGACCGATCCGGCACTCCCGACAACAGCGCGAGGCGCGCCGTTTCGATCGCCGACGGAGCAAGCACGACGATGTCGGCGCGCTCGTGACGTTCGACGCCGTCGGCGTCGAAGTACGCAACGCCGATCGCACGCTTCTTGTCCGGCGACAATTCGACCCGGTGCACGAAGCAGCGCGTGCGCAGTTCGACGCCGTCTTGCAGCGCGTGATGCAGGAACGACACGGCCGCCCCGCCGCGCGCGTTGATTGCGCAGCCGTAGCCGTCGCAGAACCCGCACGAGTTGCAGCGCGGGCGCCCGTCGAAGGTCTGCGAGTTCACGGCCATCGGGAACGGATACGCCTCGTAACCGAGGCGACGCGCGCCTTCGGCCAACAGCGTGCCGACGTACATCGGCGGGTTGGGCGGCATCACGAACGGCCGGGCGCGCGGTGCCTGCGCGAGGGTGGCGGCGGGCATTTTCGTGAGGTCGCCCTGCACGCCCAGACGGGCCTCGACCTCGTCGTAGTACGGCGCGAGGTCGTCGTACGTCAGCGGCCAATCTGCGACGTTCGCGTTAGCAATCGGTCCGTGCGTCGACAGGCCCTTGAAGTCCTGGCGCCAGAAGCGCGGCACCTTGGCGTCCCAGTGCACGGTGCCGCCCCCCACCGTTGTAGGCAGGCCGTTGATGTCGCCGACGAACGTGCGGTCTTTGCCTTGTTGGGCCTCGCGTTGCGAGCGCCCCGTGCGAGGTTCGAGTATCGGGTCGGGGTTTTCGAACGACCGGCTGGCCTTCACCTCGTCGTTGCTGAATCGCGACCGACCCAGGCCTTCTTTCGATCCGAGACCGGGCAACAGGTTGCGGCCCTTCTCGAACACGACAACAGGGTGGCCGTTGCGGGCGAACTCCCACGCAGCCACGCTGCCTCCCGCGCCCGAGCCGACGACGATGACCGACGGCTTCACGCCAACCACCACAGCGCGCGCGGTGTGTGCGTGCCGACTGCTGCCGGCAGGAAGCGGTCGAACGTTGCGCGTGCCGTCGCCGTCGAAGCCGGAGCGGCACCGCCCGCGGTTGGGTCGGGGCCGCTCACCTCGGCGTCGGTGTAGCCGCGCGGTTGCACGTCACCGCGCCAGTTCGTGGTGGTCCAGCCGACGAGGTTGCGGTTGCCCCCGTACTCGGGTGGCCCGTACATCGCGTCGATCGCGTTCGCCAACGCCACACCGACGAGTTCCTGCGTGGTGGCGTCGGCTTGGTTTTCGAGGATGACGATTTGTGCGGGTGCGGGCAGCGCCGCGAACCCGGTCGGTCCCGCATGGGCGTCGAGGTAAGCCAACCCGTCGCGATAGATCTGCTGCAACCCGCGGACCGGGCCCGCGAACTCGCGTTCCTTACGACCGAGCGAGCCTTCGAGCCGGATTCGCCACGCCAGTTCGGCCATGCGGTCGAGCGGGACGAAGTCGGCGAAGTCGTCGTGGGTCGCGCCGTTGCGGTTGGAGAACGGTCCACCCGCATGAATCAGCGGTGGGTCGAAGGTGAATGCGGCGAGCAACAAGTCGATGGCCTCGGGCGCGCCGGCCTCGACTCCGCCGGGGTCGCGGTCGAGCGGCGGACCGGGCAGGAGCGTGCCGACGAGCGCGCGCAGCGTCGTCATCTCGTGCGCGTTGAGAAAACGTCCGGCACCGTCAGCCGCCGTCGCCTGCAGCAGCGCTTCGACACGCCGGGGCGGGGCGAACGCCAGCAGCGCCATCGCACCTGTGGCTTGAAGAAACGTGCGCCGCTGCATCCGCCGATCGTAAGACGACGCGGGCGTAGCTCAGTTGTCGCGCGTCGATAGCCGCAGTGCGTCGGCGACGACGTCGCCGTGGTCGCGGGGATCAAGCGCCGCCGCACAACCAGCACGCACCATCGGCTTGTCGTCGAGCAAACCGCGCAGCAACGCGTCACGCGACTTGGGAAGCGAAGTCAGCAGTTCGTGGACAGTCGCGCGCCATTCGGCTTTGTTCCGCGTATCGAGCGACCGGACCAACTCGTCACAGGTCATCAGCTGCACCGTACGGATGGCCCCCGGTGGCCACAACTGATTAAGCGGTAGAACATGGCGCATGGCGATGCCCACGATCTCCTATGCGCGAGACGGAGATGTGCATATCGCGTATCAAGTGTGGGGCGACGGTCCGATCGATCTGGTGTTGGTGTGGGGAACCCTGTCGCACTGTGAACTGTTCTGGGACGACCCGCCCATGGCGCGCTTTCTCGAAGGCCTTGGTCGCTTCGCTCGGGTGGTGCAGTTCGACAAGCGCGGTACTGGTCTGTCCGACCGGGTGCAGCAAAACCCGACGCTCGAAGAACGCATGGACGACGTCCGCATCGTGATGGAAAAGGTGGGGGTGACCCGCGCCGTGTTGTTCGGCGAGTCCGAGGGCGCGCCGATGTCGTGCCTGTTCGCGGCGACGTACCCCGACAAGGTTTCGCACCTCGTGCTCTACGGGCCGCTGGTCCGAATGACCAACGAAGGCGATTTTCAAGAGGGCTGGGACCTCGACGCGTTCAAGGAAATCATGGTGACGATGGAAGACAGCTGGGGCACCGGCCAGGCGATGAACGTCGCAGCGCCGAGTCGTATGAATGACCCCGGCTCAGCCGACCTCGGGTCGAAGTTCGAGCGCCTCGCGCTCACGCCCGGTGCGTTCCGGGCGCTGATGGACGCGAACACCAAGATCGACATTCGCCCCGTGCTGCCCACGATCACGGTGCCGACGTTGGTGATGCATCGCGTGGGCGACTTGATGGTCGGTGTCGGGCAAGGCCGATACATGGCCTCGCACATCCCGGGGGCCACCTACGTCGAACTCGAAGGGCCCGACCACTACGTCGCCGCCGGCGACGCCGACGAAGTGCTGCGCCAAACCCGCAGCTTTCTTACCGGGAACGCAGACGATGGCGGGACCGACCTGGATCGCGTGCTCGCCACCGTGATGTTCACCGACATCGTGAGTTCCACTGCCACCGCGGTGGCGATGGGGGATCGCAAGTGGACGACGTTGCTCGATGATCACGACCGGCTCGTGCGCGCTGAGGTCGCGCGCGCCCGCGGTCGCCTCGTGAAGACCACCGGCGATGGCGCGCTCGCGACCTTCGACGGGCCGGCGCGCGCCGTTCGTGCCGCGGACGCGATCGTGAAAGGCGTCCGGTCGCTCGGCATCGACGTGCGGGCGGGGGTGCACACGGGCGAGGTCGAGTTGCGCGGCGACGACGTCGGCGGCGTCGGCGTGCACATCGGTGCTCGAGTGTCGGCGCTCGCTGACGCCGGACAGGTGATGGTGTCGCGCACGGTGGTCGATCTCGTGGTCGGGTCGGGCTTGACTTTCACCGATGCGGGCAGTCACGCCCTCAAGGGCGTACCGGGGGAGTGGCAGCTGTATTCGCTGTCGAACTAGACGAGCCACGCCAGGTGATGCGCCACATCGCCGGTCAGTGTTGCACCCGGGTCGAAGGCCTTCCTGTGACGCCGGAATCCGCGGGCGAGCACGCGTGCGTTGTGGACCTGAGGGGACTTGAACCCCTGACTTTCACACTGCCAGTGTGACACTCTACCGGACTGAGTTACAGGCCCTTGTGGGTGCGTCACGGTAGCGCAAGGCCCACGGCGATCGATAACCGCTAGTTCGAGTTTTGCTTGCCGACGAACAAGCGTTCGAGTAGTTTTGCCGTATCGCAGCCGCTCTGACGGATGCCTACAAACCCCCCGTCTCAAACGAGGTGGCTTCGTGGATGGCTCCAACAGCGGCACTCCTTCCGAAATCGGCGCGCGTAGCGAACGCGCTGTCGCAAACGCGCTGCACGACTGCGGATTCGCGGTCTTCCTTCCCTTCTTCGGCGGTCACGAGCGGACCGACCTCGTCTATCTCGATCGGTCGGGCGCAGTTCGACGCGTGCAGTGCAAGACCGGCCGATTCACCGACGGGTTCGTGTCCTTCTGGACGTGCAGCAATACCGGTGGCCGACGCGAAACGTACGTCGGTCAGGTCGACGACTTCGGTCTCTACTCGCCTGAACTCGATGCCGTGTTCTTGATCCCCGCCCATGATCTACCGACTCGGCAGGCTCGGCTGCGCGTGGACGCGACGAAAAGCTCACAGTCGATAGGCATCCGATGGGCGGAGCATTACCGGCTCGAACGAGGTAGGGGTGACCCCTAAGAACGCTGCCGTAACGTGTCGCCATGGAGACGGCCGGCGCCAAGACCGGCGTTCGCGTCCCATCGCTCGACGGGTTGCGCGGCGTCGCGGTGTTGTCCGTCGTTGCTTATCACCTCGGCGTCGTCGGATCCGCGTCGGGTTTCTACGGGCTGAGCATTTTCTTCACGCTCAGCGGCTTCCTCATCACGAACCTGTTGTTGCGCGAGTTCGAAGCCACGCACAACGTGTCGTTCCGCCGGTTCTATGTCCGGCGTGGGTTGCGGTTGTTGCCCGCGTTGATGGCCACAGTCGCCGCTTACGTCCTGGTCGTGGCCCTCGCCGACGGATGGAGCGACGGGCTGCGCCACGCGTTGGCCGCTGCGGGAGTCTCGCTCAGTTATGTCGCCAACTTCGTCGTCGCGTTCTCGCACTTCGGCTCGCCGCTGAACCACGTGTGGTCACTCGCACAGGAGGAGCAGTTCTACGTGCTCTGGCCGCCGCTGCTCGTGTGGGCGTTGCGGCGCGGCGTCGATGCCGCCCACATTTTGTGGCTGCTGCTCGCGGGCTTCGTGGTTTCGGCCGGGTGGCGGGCGTGGTTGACGGCAGCGCACGTTCGTAGCCTGCGGGTGGAATTCGGCCCCGACACCCGGGCGGGCGAGATGCTGATCGGGTGCGCGGTGGCCGTGGCCGTCGTGTACTGGTCACGCGACGTCGGGGCAGAGGCGCAGCGACGGCTGCGCATCGCGTCGACCGCCGCCGCCCTCGTCCTCGCCGGCCACCTGTTCGTTACCGGGTTGGGCTATCGCTACGCGCTAGCAGCAGGGTTCACCGTCGTGCCGATCGCGACCGCGACAGTGATCGGCGCGTGTGTGCTGGGCGTCGACGGTCCCGTCGGCGCCGCGCTGCGGTTTCCCGTGCTGCGGTGGTTCGGGCGCATCTCCTACGGCCTGTATCTCATCCACTACCCAGTGTTCATCGGGCTGCACAAGACCGGTCTGACCGGAGCGCGCCTCGTCGTCGTCGAGGCTGTGCTCGCGGTTGCTCTCGCAGCGCTGTCGTTTTACGTGATCGAGCAGCCCTTCCTACGGCTGAAAGAGCGGGTCGCCCGTCCGCCCCAGGAAACTGCTTCGAGATCGCCGCAGTCGTCCATCTACGATTGACCGATGGCGGACCACAACGCGGTAGACGAGCGGCCCTTCCGGTACGACGCGCGCGCCGCTGAGCTCTTCGAGCAGAAGTGGCAGTCGTACTGGACCGACCAACACACGTGGGAGGTCGCCAACCCGGCTGGCCCGCTAGCCGACGGCTGGGACGACATCGCCACCAAGCCCAAGCGCTACATCCTCGACATGTTCCCGTACCCGTCGGGCTCGGGCCTGCACGTCGGCCACCCGCTCGGCTACATCGGCACCGACGTCTACGGGCGCTACCTGCGGATGAAGGGCTTCAACGTCGTCCACACCATCGGGTACGACGCGTTCGGGCTGCCGGCCGAGCAGTACGCGGTTGAGACCGGTCAGCACCCGCGCATCACCACCGAGAACAACGTCAACAACATGCGGCGTCAACTGCAGCGGCTGGGCTTGGCCCACGACGAACGCCGCGCGGTGTCGACGACAGATCCGGCGTTCGTTCGTTGGACGCAGTGGATCTTTTTGCAGATCTACAACTCCTACTGCGACGACAACGGCAAGGCGCGTCCGATCGCAGAGAAGATCAGCGAAGTTGAGCAGCGCGACGACTGGGGAAGCCTGTCGAAGACCGAGCGCGCGGCAATCGTCGACAGCTTCCGCTTGGTGTACCGCACCGAGGCGATGGTCAACTGGTGCCCAGGGTTGGGCACGGTGCTGGCCAACGAAGAGGTCACGGCCGAGGGGCGCAGCGATCGCGGCAACTTCCCGGTCTACAAGCGGCCCTTGACGCAGTGGATGATGCGCATCACTGCGTTCGCCGATCGCCTGCTCGACGACCTCGACGGGCTCGACTGGCCCGAGCCGGTGAAGCTGATGCAACGCAACTGGATCGGTCGGTCCACGGGTGCACGCGTCCGCTTCGCGACCGACGCCGGTGAGCTCGAGGTATTCACGACACGTCCCGACACGCTGTTCGGCGCGACGTTCATGGTCGTCGCGCCCGAGCACGACATCGTCGACAAGTTGGTCACCGCGGACGCGCGCGCCGAGGTCGACGCGTATCGCGCTGCGATCGAGAACGTCAGCGAGCAAGACCGCACAGCCGACTCGCGCGACAAGACCGGCGTGTTCATCGGGGCGTACGCCACGAACCCGGTCAACGGCGCGCAGATCCCGATTTACATCGCCGACTACGTCCTGGCCGGATACGGCACCGGGGCGATCATGGCGGTGCCCGCCGAAGACGAGCGTGACTGGGCCTTCGCGGCGAAGTTCGGGCTGCCCGTGATCCGCACGGTGCAGCCGCCGCCTGATCATCCCGACGACGAGGCCTACACGGGTGAGGGTGTCGCTATTAACAGCGACTTCCTGAACGGCATGCCCATGCCCGAAGCGAAGGCGGCGATGATCGCGTGGCTCGAAGAGCGCGGCCTGGGCGAGGGTTCCGTCACCACGAAGCTGCGCGACTGGTTGTTCAGCCGTCAGCGCTACTGGGGCGAGCCGTTTCCGATTGTCTACGACGTCGACGGTTTGCCGCACGCGCTGCCCGAGTCGATGTTGCCGG